>NZ_JBEXXK010000089.1:0-32645 GCF_040630405.1 Streptomyces sp. NPDC005811 | reverse complement strand
CGCCGCCCTCGGCCTCGACATCACCGTCACCCCGCGAGAAGAGACCGCTTGACCTCTACCAACGCGCATCAACTCAGGCCATTTTCAAGAGAGCACATGAGTTGAGACCGGGTCCGGTCAGGGACGGGCACCCTCCCCGGTGAGGATCCGCTCGCGCGCGGCCTGCCGGAGGCTCGTCCCGAAACTCTTTCACCCACCGACCCGCCCCCAGGGAGTTCCCGTATGCGCGCCCGACGCCGCACGACCGTCCTCGCCGCCGCACTCGTCCTGGCCCTCGCGACGGCCGGACCGCTGGCCGCGGCCCCCGCCTTCGCCGCACCCGTGGCCCGGCCGACGAGCACGCTCGACGAGCAGGCCCTCGCCGCCGCGATCGCCGGCCTCCCCGACGCCGACGCGACCGCCGCCCTCGTCCGTGTCGGCGGCACGGACGGCACCTGGCGCGGCAGCTCGGGCGTGCACGACCTGGAGAGCGGTACGGCGGCGGACCCGGACGGCCGGTTCCGGGCCGGGTCGACGACGAAGGTGGTGACGGCGGCGGCCGTGCTGCGGCTGGCGGCCGAGGGGAGGATCGACCTCGACCGGCCGATCCAGCGCTACCTTCCGGGCCTGCTCGGCAGGCAGTTCCGGCCGGTCACGGTGCGGCAGCTGCTCAACCACACCAGCGGCATCCCGGCCGGGGACGGCCTCGGCACGACCTTCGAGGAGGTGTACGCCCATCGCTTCGACACGCTCACCCCGCAGCGGGTGGCAGCATCGGCGGGGGCGAAGAAGCCCGAGTTCCGCCCCGGGAAGAAGCAGCACTACCTCAACATCAACTACACGTTCCTGGGGCTGCTGATCGAGAAGGTGACCGGGCGGTCGTACGCCTCCGAGGCGACGCGGCTGGTGCTGGCGCCGGCCGGGATGCGGGACACGTACTTCCCGGGCACCGACCCACGCATCCTCGGCCCGCACAACCTCGGCTACCAGGCGGTGGAGAAGGCCGACGGGACGACGGAGTTCCTGGACGTCACCGAGTGGAACCAGGCGGACCGGTTCGCGGCCGGGGACATGATCTCCACGACCGCCGACCTGGAGCGGCTGCTCGTCGCCCTCTTCAAGGGCCGGATCGTGCCGGAGCCGCAGCTCCAGGAGATGTTCACGGTCCCGGCGGACATCCCCGGCGCCGCCTACAGCGCGGGGCTCACACGGTTCGAACTCGGCGGGCGGGTCTACTGGTTCAAGTCGGGCGGCCGCTACGGCTACAACGCGGCGATCGCCGCCACCCGCGACCTCGGCCGCACCCTCGTCTACTCGGTCAACGCGACGGACGCGAAGAGCGAGGACGCGAACCCGGTCGTCGGCCGGATCATCGCGGCCGCCCTCCGGTGAGCGACGGGGCGGGATGACCAGGTACCCCCAGGGGGTATATTCTCATCTCCAGGACACCCCCCTGGGGTACCCAGCGACGACGGGAGCCCGCCATGAAACCCCTCCGGACGATCAGCTCGTTCTCCGCCGCGCTCGCCGTGGTCTTCGGCGCCGCCTACGGCATCGGGGCGGCGGTCGGGCCGGGCTCACCGCCGGCCGGGCCCTCCGGCCACGGTCAGGCGCACTCCGAGGCGGCGGAGTCCGTCGACCTCACCCCCGCCGGACTCCAGGTCTCCCAGGGCGGCTACACGCTCGGCCTGGAGACCCGGAGCCTCGCCGCCGGCCGCCCCGGCATCCTGCGCCTCACCGTCCGGGACGCGCACGGGCAACCGGTCACCGCCTACGCGACCGAGCACACCAAGAAGCTCCATCTGATCGTCGCCTCCCGCGAGCTCACCGCCTACCGCCATCTCCACCCCACCCGGGCCGCGGACGGCACCTGGAGCACCCCGGTCGACCTCCCGGCGGCGGGCTCCTACCGGGTCTTCGCCGACTTCCGCCCGGCCGGGGCGGAGGAGGGCCTCACCCTGGGCGCCGACCTCACCGTCACCGGGCGGTACACGGCGACCGCGCCGCCCGCACCCTCCGCCACCACCACCGTCGACGGCTACACCGTCACCCTCGACGGCGGCCTGCGGGCCGGGGCGGAGAGCGACCTCACCTTCACCGTCACGCGCGGCGGCCGCCCGGTCACCGCCCTCGAGCCCTACCTCGGCGCCCACGGCCATCTGGTCGCCCTGCGCGCGGGCGACCTCGCCTATCTGCACGTGCACCCGCGCGACGAGGCGACGGCGGGCCGTACCTCGGGCCCGGACGTCTCCTTCGCCGCGACCACGCCCAGCGCGGGCACCTACCGCCTCTTCCTGGACTTCAAGGCGGCCGGAACCGTCCACACGGCGGCCTTCACCGTGCGCACCGCGCACTAGGGGGTGTGCCTCAGGGGTGTGCCTCACCTCAGCGGATCCTCCGGCGCCACGTTCCGGACGCCCGGCAGGTGCCCGTCCAGCTCCCCCGGCTCGAAGCGGCACATGCCGACCGCGTGCCAGAACTCGCCGGTGACGTCGCCCTCGTACTTGTAGCCGCCGGAAGGCGCCAGCGCGGCCCAGCCGCCGGGCAGCCCGACCAGGGTGGCGCGCGGGACCGCCGGGCCGTCGGCCGGGACGTCCCACAGCCGGACCGTGCCGTCCTCGCCGCCGCCGGCCAGCAGCGAGCCGTCGGGGCTGAAGGCGACCGCCAGGACCCGTCCGGTGTGGCCGCTCAGCACCGCCTTCTCCCGGCCGGTGTGGGCGTCCCACAGCCGGACCGTGCGGTCGTCGCCGGCCGTCGCCAGCAGCGGGCGCAGCGGATGCGCGGCGGCCGTCCACAGCTTGCCGGTGTGCGCGGACAGCCGGTGCACGGCCACCCCGTCCCGCCAGATCACCGCGTCCCCGTCCCAGGAGGCGCTGGCGAGCCAGGAGCCGTCGGCGGCGAACGCCACCGCGTACACCCGGTCGGTGTGCCCGTCGAGGACGGCGGTGATCCGGCGCTCGTCCAGCTGCCACAGCCGCACCCGGCGGTCGTCGCAGCCGGTGGCGAGGACCTGCCCGTCGGGCCGGAACGCGATGGAGCGGACCCGGCCGAAGTGCTCGCCGACGGTGACGACATGGGCGCCGGTGGCCCGGTACCAGAGGCGGACGGTGTCGTCGTCGTTGGCGGTGGCGAGGAGGTCGCCGTCGGGGCTGAACGCCTCGGCCCAGACGTGGTCGGTCTCCACGTCCATCTCGCGCTGGTACTCGCCCGTCGAGGCGTTCCACAGATACATGTCGCCGTCGCTGCTCGCCGTGGCGAGCAGGCTGCCGCCCGGACTGAACACGGCCGAGACCAGCCGGTCGCTCTGGCCGGTCAGCTCCCGCAGCCGCCGCCCGGTGCCGGAGTCCCACAGCCGGATCACGCCGTCGTTGCCGCCCGCCGCCAGTATCGAGCCGTCGGAGCTGAAGGAGAGCGTGCCGATCCGCCGCCCATGGCCGCGCAGGATGCGCCGGCCCTGACTGGTGGCGGGGTCGTGCAGCCGTACGACCCCGTCGTTGCCGCCCGTCACGAGGAGGGCGCCGGTGTCCGGGGCGGGGGTGTCGCCGTGCGGGCGGAACTTGCAGACCCAGACCGAGCCGCGATGCTCGGCGGGCTGCCGGGTGAGCGGCACCGCCACCGGGTCGGCGCCCGGCTCGACCCGCCAGAGCCGGACCACGCCCTGACTGTCCCCGGCGGCGAGCAGGGTGCCGTCCGGGGCGAAGAGCACCTGGTAGACGGCGCCCCGGCAGCCGCCGAGCAGCCCGGCGCCGGTCCCCTCGGCCAGGTCCCACAGCCGCACCTCCCCCTCGGTGTCGCCGCTCACCAGGTAGCGGCCGCCGGGGTGGAAGTCGAGGGTGTAGACCCGGCCGGTGTGCCCGGTGAACTCGTGCCGCAGGCTGCGGTCGGCGGCGTTCCAGACCCGCACCGTGCCGCCCTGCCGGTCGTCGCCGCGGTCGGCGGTGGCCAGCAGGGTGCCGTCCGGGCTGAACCGCGCCCGGTACACCGCGTCCTGATGGCCCGGGAGTTCACCGGTCCACCGCCCGGTCGCGACGTCCCACAGCCGTACGGAGGGGGAGGCGTCCCCGGTGACCAGGGTGGCGCCGCCCGGGTCGAAGGCCACGGTGTAGACGGGTGCGGAGTGGCCGGGCAGCCGGTGCAGCGGGGTGCCCGTGGCGGTGTCCCAGACGGTGACCACGCCCTCGGCGTCCCCGGTGGCCAGCAGGGTGCCGCCGGCGTCCAGGGTGAGGGGCCACACCCCGCGCGGATGGATGTCCAGCACCTGCAGACAGCGCCCGGAGACCGGGTCCCACAGGCGTACGGTCCCGTCGGCGCTGCCGGTGGCGAGGACCCGCGCGCGGAACTTGACGGCGTAGACGCGGTCGGTGTGGCCCTCCAGGGTGCGCAGGGCGGTGCCGGTGGCGGCGTCGCAGACCAGCACCCCGCCGTCCTCGGCGCCGACGGCGAGGAGTTCGCCGTCGAGGCTGTAGGAGATCGGTTCGGGCAGCCGGCTGGTGCGCATGTCGAAGCCGTACGGCATGCCCACCGCGGAGGGCCGGAAGCCGGAGTCGACGGCCATGCCGGGGGCCAGGGCGGCGGCGGCCAGTTCGGGCGCGCGCAGCAGCCGGGGCTCGACGGTGGCGGCGATCAGGGCGGCGCGCTGCCAGCGGCCGCCCTCGACCCGGGCGCCGGTCAGGTCGGTGCGGATCAGCCGGGCGCGGCGCAGGTCGGCGCCGCGCAGATCGGCGTCGGAGAGGTCGGCGCCGTCCAGCCGGGCGCCGGTCAGCCGGGCGTCGCGCAGGACCGCCCCGGCCAGGTTGGCACCGATCAGCCGGGCGTCGGTGAGGTCGGCGCGGGTGAGGTCCACACCGGAGAAGTCGCGGTACGAGAGATCCTCCCCGGCGAGCGCGGCCCCGCGCAGATCGGTGTGGGCGGGCACCCGCAGCCGGGAGAGGATCTTCACGGCGTTGGCGCGGGCCACCTCGTCCTCGTCGCCGTCGAGGGTGCGCTCGGCCCACTCCTGGCAGGCGCGGTGGTCGGCGAGGTCGCACAGGAACTCCACGGCGAGCTGGCTGAGCCGGCGCCGGGCGAGCAGGGCGCTGTCCCCGCCGACCAGCCGGTTCGCGCACTCGCGGGCGATGAGCCACTCCACCACCGAGCCGTGGATGAACCGGAACACGCCGTCCTCGCTGCGCACCAGCAGACTGCCGGAGCCGACGGCGTGCGCGGCCTGCCCCGGGGAGAGCCGGCTCGCGGCGAGCCCGGTGAGGGTCTCGGCCACATCGGTCAGCTCGTCGAGCCGCAGCGACTCCTGGCCGGTCTGCCACAGGCGCAGGGCGAGCGCGGTGACCGCGGTCCACAGCTGGTCGATGCCGAGTCCGGGGGCGCGGCCGGGACCGCCCGTGGCGCGCTGCTCCTCGAAGGTCAGCCAGGCGGTGAGGACCTCCTGGTAGAGCCCGGCGGGGCTGAGGGCGCGGCCGGCTCCGGCGACCGCACGCAGCTGGTCGTCGTCGAGGTCGGCGACGAAGCCGAGGAGACGGGGGTTGCGGCACAGGGCGAGCAGATCGGGGATGGCGTCGAGCAGCCGGACCCGGCGGTCGGCGGCGCGTTCGTCGCCGTCGTAGCGGTTGACCAGGTAGGCGCGGATCTGCTGGGGGGTGAACTCCTGCACGGCGAGGACCCGGCGGTGCGGGAGCATGCCGACGCGTTCGCCGAGGGCGGTGAGGACCTGGCCCTGGGAGCGGAAGTGCTGGGTGCGGCTGCTGACGACGATCTTGGCGCTGTCCACGGCGGAGTCCAGCAGCACCTGGAGGCGTTCGGCGGCGCGGTCGTAGGTGACGCGGGTGACGAGTTCGTCGAAGCCGTCGAAGAGCAGCACGATCCGGCCCTGCTGGAGCATGTACCGGAAGGCCCGCAGGTCGATGTTGTCGACGCCGTGCGCGGCGAGATGGGCGGCGACCAGGCCCTCGAAGGAGTAGGCGCGGTCGAGGGTGTTCAGCTCCACCAGCACGGGGACCAGGTGCGGCAGTTCGGCGGGCACGCGGCGGGCCAGCTCGCGCAGCGCGAACGTCTTGCCGTGGCCGAAGTCGCCGAGCAGCAGCAGGAAGCGGCCCTGGTCGGAGTCGAGGAGGCGGAGCATGGCGTCGACCAGTCCGTCGCGGTCCTCGGCGTCGAGCCGTTCGATCTCGCGGTACCGCTGCGGGAGGTACATGCCCGGGGGGTAGCGGGGGTCGGTGCGCAGCCGTTCGCTCTGGGCGCCGACGTAGCCGCGCAGGTCGAGCAGGCCCTGGAACTCGGTGAAGCTGCGCACCCGGACGCCTCTGCGGCGGGCGAGGTCCCTCAGTTCGCGGGCGGGCGGGGGGCCGTCGTGGACGAGTTCGGCCTCGGTCTCGGAGTCGGCGGCGTGCACCAGGGCGACGACCCGGTCGACGTCCTGCGCAGTGGGGGTGCCGGGGTGGACGGCGACGCGCTGCTGGCGGACGAAGCCCGACTGGGTCCAGGTGACGAGGAGCTGGGGCACGGGTCCGTCGACCGGGCGGATCTGGGCGCCCTCGTGCCGGGTGCGGCAGACCTCGGCGACCCGGGCGAGCAGTATCTCGGCCGGGGACTGCACGGCGCGGGGCTCGGGGTCGGGGGCGTCGGCCGCCTCCGGGTCGGGGGCGGTGGGGTCGGCGGGGCCGAAGGCGCGGTGGGCGCGGTGCCATTCGACCCGGTCCTGCCGTGGTTCGCCGGGTCCCGGCCAGGTCGCGAGGCCGTCGCGGCCGATGCGCAGCAGCCGGTGCCGGGCGGGTCCTTCGGTGCCGAGCAGGGGCAGTTCGCCGGTGGCGGTGGCAAGCAGCGGGCGGGCGCCGGGTCCGGCCGGGCCGTGCAGCAGCAGATGGAGGCGGGGTGCGGTGAGTCGGGCGAGGACGTCGGTGTCGCGCAGCGGGCCGGAGCCGTCCCGGGCGGCGGTGCGCAGGACGCCCTGCGGGGTGGTGCCGGGGGCGTGGCGCAGGGCGCCGATCCGCAGCCAGCCCTCCTGTTCGTAGGGTCTGAGGGCCTGGGCGAACCAGGCGGCCTGCTCGCGGCCGACCATGCCGTACTGGTCGTCGAGGCGGTGGCTGTACGCCATGGAGGAGTTGAGGCCGGCGACGACGGTGTGCAGTTCGGGCACCGGGAAGAGGGTCCAGGGCTGGTCGCTGTCGAAGACGACGTCGAGCCCCTGGTAGAGCTCCTGGAAGACGCGGGCGAAGTGGCGCCACTTGGGCCAGTAGGGCGGCCGGGGCGGCATCTCGTCGGCCTCGCAGGTGCTGAAGTAGGCGCGGCAGGCGGCCTGGTTGACGTCGTGGCCGCCGGGGACGAGGGCGACGCGGTGCGGTTCGAGGCCGAGCAGGGCGCGCAGTCCGGTGAGGAAGGCGAGCGCCTGGTCGAACTCGCGGGGGCTGCCGGAGGCGGTGAGGTCGCCGGTGACGACCAGCAGGTCCGGGGAGGGCGCCCCGGAGTCGGTGAGCTCGACGAGGTCGCCCCAGATCGCCGCCTGGAGTTCGGCGGGGTCCTGGCCGCGGCCGAAGACGGGTCCGGCCAGATGCAGCACGGTGACCGCCTCGCGGGCCGCCGGGTCGGCGCCGGTGCGGGGGTAGGCCGGCGGGGCGGGGGGCCGGCGCCGGCCGGCCCAGCCGAGGCCGCCGAGCGGGCGGCCCGGCGGGGGTGCGACCGGTACGGCCGGTGCGGGCGGCACGGGCTGTCCCCCACCGGGGTAGCCGGGCCGCAGACTGGGGCGGGCCCGGCCGTCGAGGGCCTGCCGGACCCGGGTGAGCAGCAGGTCACGGGCGGCGGCCGGATCGGTCACCGGCACCAGGTCGACGTAGGTGATGGTGGCGAGGAGCCCCTCCACGGGGATGTCCTCGACCCGCACGGTGATCAGCCGCCGCTCGGGCACGTCCGGGTCGGCGCGCAGGGCGGCCTGCCACTCCATCCGGCCGTACCGTGACCGCTCGTAGTTCCTGGACAGTACGGCGATGACGGCCGCGGACTCGCTCACCCCCCGGTCCATGAAGTCGACGAAGTTGGTGCCCGGTACGAAGTCCCAGGCCTGGAGGACGGTCCGGTAGCCGGCCTCCTCCAGGGTCCAGGCGATCCAGGCCGCCCAGCGCTCGTCTGCGGGCGAGTAACTGACGAAGAAGTCCAACGGCCCGGTGTTCCCGGTCATCTGACGGTCCCCCATATATTCATGATGCAATGGACGAGCGTCGTTTTGGACTGATTTCACGCCAACCCCCCGGTCACGTGGGAGCACAACTGTGCGACCCTTCCCCCGTGGCTGTCTTACGGCGTCTGCACGTACTGGACCGGGTGGCGATCGGACTGCTCGCCACCGGACTGCTCTGTGTGGCCTCGGGGCTGCTGCCGGCCGCCGACGCGGGGGACGCGATGCGCCGGATCGCCCCGTTGCTGGCGTTCCTCGGCACGGTGATCGTGCTGGCCGAACTGACCAGCAGGGCCGAGGTGTTCGACGTGGTGGCGGCGCGGGTGGCCCGGGCCGGCCGGGGCAGTTACCCCCTCCTCTTCCTCCTCTGCGTGGCCTTCGCGTCGATCACGACGATCTCCCTCAACCTGGACACCACGGCGGTGCTCCTGACGCCCGTGATGCTGGCGCTGGCGGGCCGGGTCGGCATCGCGGCGGTGCCGCTGGCGATGACGACGGTGTGGCTGGCCAACACGGCGAGCCTGCTGCTGCCGGTCTCCAACCTGACGAACCTGCTGGCCGCGGACCGGGTGGCGCTGTCCTCCCTGGGCCTGGCCGGCCGGATGTGGGCCCCGCAACTGGCGGCGATCACGGTGACGATGGCCTGCCTGTGGGCCTTCTTCTGGCGCCGGGACCGCCGCCTTCCGGCGGCGAGGGGCCGCCCGGGGGGCGGGCCCGGGGCGGCACGGGCGGAGGAGGTACGGCCGGACGCGGCACGGGCGGACGCGGCACGGGCGGAGCCGGTAGGGGCCGACCGCTATGTGCCGCCCGGGGTGCACCGGCCCGCCGACCCCGTCGTGTTCCGGGCCTGTGCGCTCGCCTGCGGGGGCTTTCTGCTGGCCATCCTGGTCGCGGACGTGGAGCTGTGGGTGGCGTCGGCGACGGCCGCCGCGGTGGCCGTCGGGGCGTTCGCGGTGCGGGAGCGCAAGGCGCTGCGCTGGTCGCTCGTGCCGTGGCGGCTGCTGGTGATGGTGCCGGGGATGTTCCTGGTGGTGGAGACGGTCAACGCGCACGGGCTGCACGCCCTGCTGTCCTCCGCGGTCGGCCACGACGGCGGCACCCTGGGCCTGTTCCGCGCGGCGGCGGTCGGCGCGGGACTGTCGAACGTCCTGAACAACCTGCCGGTCTATCTGGCCGGCGAGGGCGCGGTCCCGGTGGGCAACCACGACCAGCTCCTGGCCCTGCTGATCGGCACCAACGCGGGCCCGGTGATCACCCCGTGGGCCTCCCTGGCGACCCTGCTCTGGTACGAGCGGTGCGTCGCGTACGGCGTACGGGTGCCGATGGCCCGGCTGATGGGCACGGGCGCGGTGCTGGCGGTCAGCGCGGTCGCGGCGTCGGTGACAGCGCTGGCACTGACCCGGTAGCGGTGGTGGCGACCAGGTCCAGCAGCCGGGGCAGGGTCTCGGGGCGGGCCGCGACGAAGGTGCGGTCGGTGTCGGGGCCGGTGAAGGAGGCCGGGAAGTCGCGGCCGTCCAGGTGGCGCAGGGTCACCCCGGCCTCGCGGGCCAGCAGGGCGCCGGCCGGGAGGTCGATCGCCTCGGCGCGGTAGCCGACGAAGCCGTCGATGTCGCCGCGGGCGAGCATGGTCCAGGCGACCAGGGGCGCCCAGAGCTGGAGCAGTCGGCGGGAGCGCAGTTCCAGGGTGTGGCGCAGGGCGCGGGCGGTGGGGTCGTCGCGGCGGACCGCGTGCCCCTGGGTCCAGGCGAGGAGGGGGCCGGCGGGGACGGGCGGACGGCGGACGGGGGTGAGCCTGCCGTCCGGGCCGTGGGTGCCGGCGCCGCGCACGGCCGACCAGGTGCGGCCGGTGAGCGGCTCGTGCACCACCCCGACCACCGGCAGCGCGTCGACGCACAGCGCGATGCCGACGACATAGACGGGCAGCCCGATCACCACGTTGTTGCTGCCGTCGAGGGGGTCCACGAGCCAGGTCCGGCCGCTTCCGTCCCCGGCCGCCGTGTCACCGGACTCCTCCGCGAGGATCCGGTCGTGCGGGAAGTCCTCCCGGATCCGGTCCACCACCAGCCGTTCGGCCAGCAGGTCCAGGTCGGTGACGACATCGCCGTTCTCGCCCTTGGGCCGGGCCGCGAAGCCGTCCGGGAAGCGCGGGCGCAGCAGGGCGCCCGCGGCCTCGGCGGCCGCCACCGCCGTACGGCACTCGGGGTCGAGGTCAGCCGGCGGACGGTGGTTCGGGCTCATGGATCCTCCTGAGCGCGGCCTGGGCGATCCGGGCGGTCTGGGCCGCGTCGCACATCCTGCGGACCACCCGGTGCCCCGGGGCCCGCAGCGGGCCCAGGGAGAGGTCCGCCCGGCCGGGCAGTGTCCGTCCCAGTACCAGGGTGGCGGTCGGACGGCCGTCCGGTACCACGGTGGTGTGGAACTCACCCGCCGGAAGGGCGTAGGTCTGGCCCCGGGAGCTGGTCTGGCCGGGGCCCGGCACACAGCGCACCAGCCTTCTGGTGGGCCGCAGTTCGTCCACGCCGGTGGAGCGGCTGAGCACCTCGAAGACCCGGTGGGTGGGTGCGGCGGCCTCCTCGGCCACGCCCATCCGCCGGTTGTCCAGCCGGCCGTACAGCACGGTGCTGATCAGGTCCCAGCTGTGCGAGTGCACCTGGTGATCGGTCAGGATCGGGTCCGTCGGTCCGAAGACATGGACGCAGACGCCGTCGGCTCCGTCCCGCAGGACGGGCAGACAGACGAACCCCAGTGGATGGCGCACCGCGCGCAGCACGCGGTGGCCGTTCACGACCTGTTGCAGTTCCGATGCGGCATGCCGCACCAGCTCGGCGGACTCACCCCGCCGGGCGGCCCGTTCCAGGGCCGGGTAGTCCATGGTCGCCCCCCAGGGCCGGATACGGACGCGCTCAGCTGCGGTAGGGGTCTTCGGCGTGCAGTGCCTTTTCGACGACCTCGCCGACGTCGCGGTCGGTGAAGCTGGTCGGCAGGGGCACCCCGAGCCGGTCCATGAGGCGTCTGACCTCGTCGACGGTGGGCTCGTCGCTCAGCTCGCAGGCCTCCCGCAGATCGAGCTTGACGCCCTGTTCGCGGCTCTGGTGCAGCTCGGTGACGTAGTAGTCGTACAGCGGCCGGTCCCGTTCCACGCAGAGGCTGACGCGGCGCGGGTCGTCCTGGGTGATGATCAGGCAGGTGTCGGAGAGGTCGAAGCGCAGGGCCGGGGCCACGGAGCTGAGGTGCACGTCGATCTCCAGGGTGTCCAGCCGCTGCCGGTGCCAGACTGCGGCGAGGACGGTGGCGTACGACTCCTTGCGGGTGCGTTCGGTGGTCCAGCCGCCGGCGTCGTCGTGGCCGAAGGTGCGACGGAAGCGGGCGTAGGCCTCGCAGACCCGGTCGTCGGCCGGGTTGACGATGTCGATCTTCATGCTGAGGGCGCGGCGCTGCCGCTGGGCCTCCAGGACGCACTGGGGCAGGGTGACGGCCCGGAGATAGGTGCCGGTGCCGCCCTTGAACACCCAGCGGGCGGTGGAGCGGCGGGCCCGTTCGTGGGCGAGGGTGACCTCGGGTCCGGCCAGGGAGCGCACCATGGCCAGGTCCTCGATGGCGCGGCCGGTCGCCGCGGTGGCGGCCCGGATGTCGGCCATCCGCCGCCGGCGCTCGGTCAGCGAGCCGTACACGAGCGCCGCCAGCACGAGCAGGATGGATCCGGTGACGACGTTGTTGTCGCGGTCGAAGGCCTGGCCGGTGATGTCCAGCAGACCGACGGTCAGGGCGACGCCGATGGCGACGACCCCGTCCGCGTTGCGGACGGTCCAGGCGATCGAGTCCTCCAGCCGGCGTCCCGGCGGCTGCGGTTGGCTGCGCGACACGTCCCCCACCCTCCCCCGACGGCGACTTCCAGGGTAGGAGCAGTGGCCGGTCCGCGGCTACGGCGTGTGAATCGGCCTCAACGGCGCGTACTCGACGCCGAGGGCACGCCGGACGGCGCCTCGGCGGTGGTGGAGCGGCGGGGGTCGGCGGCGGAAGGGCTGTCGGAGGCCTCGCGGGGGTCGGTGGTGCGGGACGCCTTGGTGGGGAGGGGGGTGGGGGTGTCCGGACGTTGGGTCGTCGAGGTGTCCGGCACGGCGGAGGGGACCGCGCTGGCCGACCGGTCCGGTCCGGTCGACGGGCTGCTCGCCGGGGGCGGGGCGAGCGGGACGGTGGGGCGGGCGGGGGCGTCGTGCGCGGTCAGCCGCAGTGGCAGCAGGACGGCGAGCGCGGCGACGGCGCAGGTGGCGCCGACCCCGGCGGCGGTGCGCAGCAGCCTGCGGCGGGAGGCGCCGCGGCGGATCTGCTCGTAGCGGCCGGGCGGCGGCGCGAGGTGGCCGGCGGCGGGGCGCAGGATGACGGTGAGCGGGTCGTCGGGGTCGGGGCGGTCGAGGTCCGGGCCGTCGTCGAAGTCGTCAGCGGGTGTGATCAAGGCTTCTCCTCAAGTGGGCGCGGAGCAGTTCGCGGGCCGCGTGCAGGTCGGCCTTGACGGTTCCTTCCTTGCGCCCGGTCAGCACGGACACCTCCCGGATCGGCATGTCAGCGTAGTAGTGCAGCATGATCGGCACGCGCAGCCGGTCCGGCAGCGACTGCACGAGCAGCCGGACCGAGGGGTCGTGCGGTTCGGCGGGCGGCAGCGCCGCGGCCTCGGCGGTGGCCCGGCGCACGGCCCGCCGTTCGCGCTCCAGCTTGCGCCAGTGGTCGCGGACCAGGTTGGCGGCGGTGACGTAGAGGAAGCCCTGGGGTTCCGTGACGGACGTCCAGCGGGCCCAGAGCCGGGTGAAGGCCTCCGAGGCGATCTCATGGGCGGTCCCGTCGTCGTCGACGAGCCGGCGGCACCAGCCGGCGAGGCGGGGGTAGAGGGCGGCGAACAGGTCGGACGCCGCCCTCTCGCGCTCCCGGGAGCGCGCGGGCCGTTTCAACGTTCTCCCGCGGTGGTCTGGGTGGAGTCCGGGGTCAGCGCGGCGAAGACGATCACGTTGTCGCGGTAGCCGTCCCCGCTGCGGGGACCGCCGCAGGTGATGAGACGCAACTCGGGCCGGTCCACGTTCCCGTAGACGTCCTCGGTCGGGAACTCCGCCTTGTCGACGGTGCGTACCTCGGTGACGGCGAACTCGGCCGTCGTGCCGTTCCCCAGGCGCGCCGCGATCCGGTCGCCCCGGTGCAGCCGGTCGAGGTGCCGGAAGACACCGTCGCCGTACTCGCCGACGGTGACATGGCCGAGGATCACCGACGGTCCGGTCTGGCCCGGGGTCGGCGAGTGGCCGTACCAGCCCGCCCGGTCGTGCGCCTCGACCGGCGGCACCTCCACGGTGCCGTCGGCCCGCAGTCCCAGCCGCATCAGCGGGGTGTCGACCCCGATGGCCGGGATGCGCAGCGCGACCGGGACCGAGCGCGCGAGGGGGCGCGCGGCCTGGGCGGTGCGGGTCGGGGAGGCCGAGGGCGTGCCGGGGGCGGCGGAGGTGCCGCTCCCGTCGGTGGTGCGGCCGGCCGGGCCGCCGCAGGCCGTCAGCAGGACGGTGAGGGCCGCGGCGGCCAGGGCGCGCCTGGAGAGCGGGCTCATGCGCCGGTCGCCCTCCGGCGCCGTACGACGAGGAAGCCCGCGCCGGCCGCGGCGAACACGGCGGCGGCCGCCCCGCCGCCGATCAGCGTGCCGTGGCCCGCGGAGTCCTCCCCGACCCCGGTCTCGGCGGCGCCCCTCGGCACGACGCCGACCTGACTGGGCACGGCCGAGGGGGCCTTGGTGGCTTCCCGGGGGGAGTCGGTGGCCCCGGTGTCCTCGGCCGCCGAGGGGACGGCGCTGGCCTTGGTCGCCTCGCCGGCGCTGGGGACCGCGGACGGCGCCGCGTCGGCGAAGGCCGGGGCCGCGCCGCCCGCCAGGAGGGCGGTGCCGAGGGCCAGGGCGGCGACGCCCGTTCGGGACATGAGTCGCATCTGTCGCTCTCTTTCGTCGGTACGTTGACGGATCGAGCGGAGAGACGAGGCAGCCCGGACCCGGGTTGTAAAGAACTGGCAAAGCGAGAAATGCTGTCCTCCTCCGAGGAATGAGAGGGAAGTTCGATGAACGCTCGTTCGGTACGCGGTGCGGTGGCGGTCGCCGCCTCCCTGTGCGCGCTGGTCGCGCTCGCCGCGTGCACGGTCCGGCCCGACACCGGCGCCCAGGACGTGAGCGGCGCGCCCGCGCAGGCGAGGAACCTGAAGGTCGGCTGGTCGACGACCTCGCTGACCACCGCGTGGATGAGCCAGACGCTGACGACGCTCCAGGGGGACGTCGACCGGCTGCGAGCGGCGGGCAAGGTCGGCTCGTTCCAGGCCTTCGACGCGGGCGACGACATCACGCGCCAGATCGAGCAGATCCGCGCCATGATCCGGCAGACGTACGACGTGATCCTGGTCGACGCCGGTTCGCCGACCGCGCTCGACCCGGTGCTGGCGGAGGCCGTCGCCGCCGGGATCACCGTGGTCGCCTTCGACTCGCTGCCGACCAGCCCCGTGGTCCTCAAGGTCGGCACCGACCAGTGGGCCTGGGGCACGATGCTGGCCGACTGGCTGGTGGACGCGCTCGGCGGCCGGGGCGACATCATCGCCATGACCGGCCCCGCCGCGACCGCGGGCGGCGACGAGCGGTGGGCGGGGGCCGCCGCGGTCTTCGCGCGCCACCCCGGGATCAGGGTCGTCGAGACCGTGCACAGCCCGAACTCCGTGACCCCCGCCGCCCGGGCCTTCGCCTCGGCGTACGCCGAACACCCGGACGTCCGGGGCGTCTTCACCTCGGGCGGGACGCTGTCTGCGGCCGCGCTGCGGACCCTGACCGAGGAGGGCGGCAGGCTCGTCCCGGTCGCCGGCGAGAACTACAACGGGTTCCTGAAGCTCTGGCGGAGCAAGCAGGCGGAAGGATTCTCCGCCCTGGCCACGGCACAGCCCGCCTACCTCTCGGTGATCGCCCTGGAGGCGGCCGTCGCCCAGCGCGAGGGGGTCAAGGTGCCCGCGGCCATCGACGTCCCGCTCCCCCGGATCACCGACGACAACCTCGCCGGGTACGCCGAGCCCGGCGCGCCCGACGACCTCTACCCCGTCGACGCCCTCCCGCAGGCCGGGATCGACCGGCTGATCGGCAGAGCACCGCACTCGTGAGGAAGGTGTAAGCGTTTTCTGAAGCTGTGCCGCGCATTGCGGAGCAATGAGGGAGTAATGCGGGAGCGCCTTGCGACCGCCTCCCCCGTGCCGTAAGCACGTGCATCATGAACCTGTTCAACCGTGCTGCGTCCCGGCGCCGCCCGGCACCCCCCACATACCCCCAACTCCCGTACCAGCCACCGCCGTTCACCCCGGACGGCGGTCCGGCGCCCGATCCGCGGCTGGCCGCGCTGACCGGCGAGTGGATGATCGACCCGACCCACAGCCGGATCGGTTTCTCCGTGCGCCACGCCCTGGTGACGACCGTGCGCGGCGCCTTCACCGAGTACCGCAGCCGCCTCTGGTTCGACGGACGCGACCCGGCCCGCTCCCGCGCGGAGATCGTGCTGTCCACGGCGTCCGTCCGGACCGGTGTGGAGCAGCGCGACGCCCATCTGACCGGGCGTGACTTCCTGGACGCCACGGCCCATCCCCGGATGCGCTTCGTCAGTACGGCGGTGCGGCTGACGGGTGCCGACGTCTACCGCATGACCGGCGACCTCACCCTCAAGGGCACCACCGGCCCCGTCGAGCTGGAGCTGACCTATCTCGGCCACGTCGTCGACGCCTTCGGGGACGAGCGGGTCGGCTTCGACGGCACGACCACCATCAACCGGTCCGAGTGGGGGCTGACGTACGACCAGCGGCTGGCCGAGGGCGGCGCGATGGTGAGCGAGAAGGTACGGCTCCAGTTCGACATCGCCGCCCTCCGCACGATCCCCGGCGACTGAGGGGCACGGCGCACGCCTCGGGAGCCGGACCGTTCAGGAGCCGTCGACCGACCGGGCCAGCGCTTCGGCCGCCGCCGTGAGCTCCGCGTGGATCGCCCGCTCGTGCGGCAGCAGGTCCTGCTGTCTGCCGACCACGGACACCGCGGCCCGGATGTGCCCGCCGGCGTCCCGCACGGGCACGGCGTACTCGGTGACGCCGTGCTCGAACTCGCCGTGGGCCGCGACGACCCCCCGCAGCCGGTCGCGGTCGCCCGCGGCGACGAGTTCGGCGACCGAGCGGGCGGCGTTGGGGCCGCCGACACCGATCAGCTCGTAGTCGTCGAGGAGCGTGGTCAGTTCCTCGGCGGTGTGGTCGAGGAGGAGCGCGCGGCCCGCGCCGGTGCACCAGCACGGGGTGACGAGACTCGCCCGGCCGAGCCAGTCCGGGGCCGTGCCCGCGGCGGACTCGGACCGCAGCAGCCGTACCTGCACCCCGTCGCGGACCGAGAGCCGCGCACCGGCCCCGTACGCGACCGCGATCCGGCGCAGGACCGGACGGCTGCGGCGCAGCAGCCCGGGGTGCAGGGACGCGGCCACCGCGAAGAACGACTCGCCGGCCCGCAGCGTCGCGTCCTCACGGCGTTCGAGGAAGCCCTTGTCGACGAGGTCCTGGGTGGTCCGGGAGGCCTTGCTCCGCTCCACGCCGACCTCGTCGGCGAGCCGGCTGACGTTGAAGCCGCTCCGGCCGGACGTCTCCCGGTCCAGTACCGCGCTCACCATCCGCAGGGCCATGCGCAGGGAGGAGGCCGTGGTCGGGCCCGGGGGCCGACCGGGCACGGGGCCGTTCGTCGTCACCTCGGCACTATAGCCAGCCGCCCGGCCCCCGCCCCCGGCCCCCGCGACCGGGACTGGGGCCGGGACCGGGACCGGGACCGGGACCGAGGCCGGGACCGGGACCGAGGCCGGGACCGGGACTGGGACCGGGACCGAGACGAGGCCGGGACCGGGACTGGGACCGGGACCGGGACCGAGACGAGGCCGGGACTGGGACCGAGACGGGACCGGGACTGGGACCGAGACGGGACCGGGACGGGGCGCAGGACGAACGCCCGGTGACCCGAGCGGATCGACAGTCCTCCGGGGCGGATCGGCAGGGCCGCACTGACGCGCCGCGGACCGAGGCTGAGCGTGTTCCCGCCGACGGCCCGACGCCGGCGGACACGAGAGGGAGAGGAAGGTGAGGCCCGATGGCCCGTTACGACATCGCGCTCATCGGATTCGGCGGCGTGAACCGCGCGCTCGCCGAGCTGATCGCCGCACGCGGAGACGCCCTGGAGGCCGAACTCGGCTTCACGCTGCGGGTGGTGGCCATCACCGACCTGCGGGCCGGATCGCTGGTACGGACCGACGGCGAGGGCATCGCGCTGGCCCCGCTGCTCGCGGTCGCCCCGGGCGAGCTGGACTTCTCCGGCATGCCCGGAGGCAGCCCGGAGCCGCGCAACGCATGGGTGATCCGCGAGGTGCCCGCCGACATCGTCGCGGAGGCCACCTTCACCAACCCCACGGACGGCGAGCCCGCCCTGTCCCATGTGCGCTGGGCCATCGAGGCCGGCAAGCACGTGTGCACCACCAACAAGGGGCCCGTCGCCCTGCACGGCCCGGCCCTGAAGGAGCTGGCGCGGCAGGCCGGGGTGTCCTTCGAGTTCGAGGGGACGGTGATGTCGGGGACGCCGGTCCTGCGCACCGCGCGCCGGATGTTCGGCGGCCTGGCCGTGAACGGCTTCGAGGGCATCATGAACGGCACCTCCAACTACGTCCTCGGCCGGCTGGAGTCCGGGCTGTCCTTCGCGGACGCCGTCGCCGAGGCCCAGACCCTGGGGTACGCCGAGGCCGACCCGACGGCCGACGTCGAGGGGTACGACGTCCAGCTGAAGGTCATGATCCTCGCCAACGAGGTGCTCGGCGCCGAGCTGACCCGCGCGGACGTGCCCTGCACCGGGATCTCCGCGCTGACGGCCGAGGACGTCCGGCGGGCCGCCGCCGAGGGGCTGCGCTGGAAGCTGATCGGTTCCGCCGAGCGGCACGCCGACGGCACGGTCTCCGCCCGGGTCGCGCCGGTCGCACTGCCCGACGGGCACCCGCTGGCCGGGGTCTCCGGCCCCACCAACGCCCTCGCCTTCCACACCGACCTGCTGGGCACCGTCACGGTCGGCGGCCCCGGCGCCGGCCGCACCGAGACGGCGTACGCCCTGCTCTCGGACGTCATCGGCATCCACGACCGGGCCGTCTCCGGCACCGGGATCCTCGAGGAGGCCCACCGTGGCTGAGACCACCGTGCGCACGGTCCCGCTGCCGGTCGGCGACGGAATGTCCCCCGTGCGCAGCCCCTACGACGGCGAGACGATCGGCTCGGTCTGCCTCACCCCGGCCGACGCCGTGGACGAGATCCTGCGGCGGGCCCGCACGGGCCGTACGACGGCCCGCGCGCTGTCCCGCGCCGCCCGGGCCGCCGTCCTCGACGGCGCGGCCCGGCTGATCGAGGAGCGCGCGGAGTCCTTCGCGCGGCTGATCGTCTCCGAGGCGGGCAAGACGATCGTCCAGGCCCGCAAGGAGACCGGACGCGCGGTCAACACCCTGCGCCTGTCGGCGGCCGAGGCGCGGCGCAACGCCGGTGAGGTCGTGCCGTTCGACGCGTACGCGGGGTCGGAGGGCCGCTCGGGCTGGTTCACCCGGGAGCCGCTCGGGATCATCGCGGCCGTCACGCCGTACAACGACCCGCTGAACCTGGTCGCGCACAAGCTCGGCCCCGCGATCGCGGGCGGCAACGCGGTGGTGCTCAAACCGTCCCTGCTCACCCCGCTGTCCGCGCTGCGGCTGGTCGACACGCTCGTCGAGGCCGGGCTGCCGGAGGAGGTGGTGACCGTCGTCAACGGCGGCGCCGAGCTGGGGGCGGCCCTGGTCGCCGCGCCGGACGTGCGCATGGTGTCGTTCACCGGCGGCTTCCGCACCGGTGAGGCCATCGCGCGCTCGGCCGGGCTGAAGAAGCTCGCCATGGACCTGGGCGGCAACGCGCCGGTCGTCGTGCTGGCCGACGCCGACCTGGACGCGGCCGTGGAGGCCTGTGTGTCCGGGGCGTTCTGGGCGGCCGGGCAGAACTGCATCGGCACCCAGCGGATCCTGGTCGAACGGGGCGTGTACGAGGCCTTCCGGGACGCGTTCGTCGCCCGGACGCGGCTGCTGCGCACCGGTGACCCGGCGGACGAGCGCACCGATGTCGGCCCCCTGATCAGCGAAGGGGCGGCGGTCGCCGCCGAGGCCACGGTCGCCGCGGCGCTGGCCGACGGGGCGCGGCTGCTGTGCGGGCACGAGCGGGACGGTGCCCTGTACCCGCCGACCGTGCTGGAGGACGTGCCGGGCACGGCGGCCGTCTGGCGGGACGAGGCGTTCGCGCCCGTCGTCGTGCTGCAGGCCGTCGACTCCTTCGAGGAGGCGATCGAGCGGGCCAACGAGATCGACTTCAGTCTGCACGCGGGGATCTTCACCTCGTCACTGGACCGGGCCATGGCCGCGGCGCGCCGGCTGGAGGCGGGGGGCGTGATGGTCAACGACTCCTCCGACTACCGCTTCGACGCGATGCCGTTCGGCGGCTTCAAGTACGGCAGCATGGGCCGCGAGGGCGTGCGCTTCGCCTACGAGGAGATGACCCAGCCGAAGGTCGTCTGCCTCAACGGGGCCGGGAGATGAGCGGGTTCCGTCTCGAGCGGGACGCGCTCGGGGAGGTGCGCGTGCCGGCCGAGGCGTACTGGGGTGCGCACACCGCCCGCGCCCTGGAGAACTTCCGGGTCAGCGGGGTGCCCGTCGCCGCGCACCCCCACCTCGTCCGCGCCCTGGCCCGGGTGAAGCACGCGGCGGCCCTGGCCAACGGCGAGCTGGGCGTCCTCCCGCCGGCCAAGGTGGCGGCCGTCGCCGCGGCCTGCCGGGAGATCGAGCAGGGCCGGCATCACGAGCAGTTCCGGGTGGACGTCGTCCAGGGCGGCGCGGGCACCAGCACCAACATGAACGCCAACGAGGTGATCGCGAACCTGGCGCTGGAGCACCTCGGCCGGCGGCGCGGGCAGTACGCGCACCTGGACCCGCTCGACGACGTCAACCGCTGCCAGTCCACCAACGACACCTACCCCACGGCCCTGCGTATCGCCGTCGCCGCCGCCCTGGACGAACTGCGCGCCGAACTCACCCTGCTGTCGCGGGCGTTCGCCGCCAAGGGCGAGGAGTTCGCGACCGTCGTCAAGGTCGGGCGGACCCAGTTGCAGGACGCGGTGCCGATGACCCTGGGCCGGGAGTTCGCCGCGTTCGGCGTGACCGTCGCCGAGGACGTCGAGCGGATCGGCGAGACACTGCCGCTGCTGGCCGAGACCAGCCTCGGCGCGACCGCGATCGGCACCGGCATCGCCGCCGAACCGGGCTACGCGGAGGCCGTCGTACGGCATCTGCGGGCACTGACCGGCCTGCCGCTCACGCCCGCCGCCGACCTGGTGGAGGCCACCTCGGACACCGGGGTGTTCCTGCTGGTGTCGGGGGTGCTGAAGCGTACGGCGGTGAAGCTGTCGAAGGTGTGCAGCGATCTGCGGCTGCTCGCCAGCGGACCGCGTGCGGGGCTCGCGGAGATCAACCTGCCGCCGCGGCAGGCCGGTTCGTCGGTCATGCCGGGCAAGGTGAACCCGGTGATCCCGGAGATGGTCAACCAGATCGCGTTCGCCACGGCCGGCGCGGACGTCGCGATCACCATGGCCGCCGACAACGGTCAGCTCCAGCTCAACGCCTTCGAGCCGCTGATCGGGCATCTGCTGCTCCAGCACATCGCCTGGCTGACCCGCGGCTGCGAAGCGCTGCGCACCCTGTGCGTGGAGGGGATCACCGCCAACGAGGACCGGCTCGCGCGCACGGCGGACGCGGCGGTCGGCGCGGTGACCGCGCTGGCCCCGCGCATCGGCCACGAGGCCGCCTCGGCGGTGGCGCGGGAGGCGCTGGCGACCGGGGCCGGCGTGCTGGAGGTCGTCACCCGGCGCGGGCTGCTCGACCCCGAGACCGCGCGGGCGCTCATGGCCGCCGCCGGCTGACCACCCGGGACAGCGCCAGCGCTGTCACCGTGTCCCGTACACCGGGCATCTGGGCGATCTGCTCCCAGATGCCCTGTACGCGTTCCAGGGACGCGGCCTCCACGCTGACCAGCAGGTCGAACTGGCCGCTGAGGACGTCGCAGGAGACCACCTCGGGGATGTGCCGGAGCGCGGCGAGGACGTCTCCGCCGCGCATCCGGTCCTGGCGGTAGACCAGGACGTGCGCGGTCACCGTCCCGCGGTCCGGGCCGTCCGACGGGCGGACGATCGTGTAGCCGCAGATGTGCCCCTGCCGTTCCAGCCGCTCGACGCGCTGGCGCACGGCGTTGCGGGAGAGGCTCACCCGCTGGCCCAGTTCCGCGTGGGAGATACGGGCGTTGCGGGTGAGTTCGCCGATGATCTGCTCGTCGATGGTGTCCATGGTGCTGTCGTCTCCTGACGGGCGAAAGCTCCGGCGGCCGGGTCAGGACGGCCGCCGGAGCTGGTGCGGGGAGGAACGTCGGGCCGAGGAGCCTCAGTCGGCCTGGTGCAGGGCGAAGACACGGGCCGGGAAGCCCGAACCGCCCTGCGGCTTGGGCCAGGTGGCGACGATCAGCGCGCCGGCCTCGGGCACCCGGTCGAGGTGGGCCATCAGCTCGATCTGCCAGCGGTCCCGCTCCAGGACATAGCTCTCCAGGCTGAAGTCGCCCGCGGAGGTGGCGAGTCCCGGGTCGGTGTCGGTCTGCTCATGGCCGATCGCGGTGACCCCGGCCTCCTCGAAGAGGTACCGCAGGACCTCGGCCGACCAGCCGGGGTAGTGGCTGACGCCCTGCTCGTCCTTGTTGGCCATCGCGGCCGGGTCGGGCCAGCGCCGGCCCCAGCCGGTGCGCAGCGCCACGAACGCCCCTTCCGGAACACGCCCGTTGCGCGCCTCCCAGGCCGCCACGTCCTCCAGGGTCGGTACGGCGTCCGGGTCGGCGGCGACGCGCTCGGTGATGTCCAGGACGACCAGGGGCAGGATCATCTCGTCGACGGGTATCTCGTCGAGCGGGCGGGCCCCGGCCACGAAGTGCACGGGCGGGTCGACGTGGGTGCCCCACTGGCCGACGATCGTGTACAGGTGCACGTTGAAGCCGTCGCCGCGGGACATGTCGAAGGGCATCTCGCGCTTCTCGTCCGGGAAGGCGGGGAAGTGCGGCTGGCCCGGGTGGAAGGCGTGGGTGAGGTCCGTCCGGACCGTCTTCGCGAGCAGGTCCCGGTGCAGGGCCCACAGCGGGGGCTCGGTGGTGGTCGTGGTGGTGGTCGTGGTGGTGAAGGTCATGGCAGTGCGTCCTCTTTCTCGGCGGCTTCCTCGGCCGCGCTGTCCAGCAGGTCGATCAGGTGGGCCGGTGCGGTGACGGAGGCGACCGCGCCGGCCGACTCCGCCGGGCCGCCGTACCCCCACCGCACATGCACGGCGGGGATCCCCTCGGCGGCGGCGCTCTCGATGTCGTAGGCGCGGTCGCCGACCATGAGCGGCCGGCGGACGTCCGCGCCGCGCGCCCGCAGCCGGGCCACGCACTCGCGGATGACCCGCCGTTTCGTCGTCCGGCCGGCCGCCTCGGAGACCCCGCAGACCGCCTGGAGCCGGGGCGCCAGGCCGAACCGCCGGGTCATCAGCTCGGCCTGGTCCTCCACCTTCGAGGTCGCGACGCCCATCGGGAGTCCGCGCCGGGCGAGCGCGTCGAGCAGGTCGTGGATCCCGGCGTACGGCGTGGCGGCCGAGGCCCCGTTACGGGCGTACTCGGCGCGGTAGGCCGTGAGGGCCGCGCGTGCCGTGGGCTCGTCGAGGCCGACCACGGTGCGGAAGCTGTCGTACATCGGCGGGCCGACGAGCGCGCGCAGGGCGCTCGCGTCGGGGACCGGGGCCCCGACGGACCGCAGCGCGTGGGCCGCGCTCGCGATCACGCCGGGGGCGGAGTCCAGCAGGGTGCCGTCGAGGTCGAGCAGCACACAGGTGGGCGGCTTCACGCGGTGGCCTCCGGGGCGCGGTGCCGGCCGAACCGCAGCCAGTGGTACAGGTAGCAGCCCGCCACGAACGGGACGCCGAAGTACAGCGCCGTGGCCTGGGCCGGGTCCAGCGCGATGCCGATGAGCGAGGCCAGGCACAGGGTGAGGGCGAGCAGCGGGACGACCGGGTGGAACGGGGCGCGGTAGGCGAGGGTCCGCAGGTCACCGCCGCCGCGCAGGAAGGCCCGGCGGTGCATGAGCTGGGAGGCGGCGATGGACATCCACACGCCGACCGCGGCGAACCCGGCGATCGACACCAGGACGAGGTAGACCGTCTCGGGCGCGGTCACACTGCTCACCAGGGAGGCCAGGCCGCCGAGCATGCTGAGCGAGAGGGCGGTCAGCGGGATGCCGCGGCGGCTGAGCCTGCGCAGCGCCTGCGGGGCCTGCTTCTCCTCCGCGAGGGAGAACAGCATGCGGGCGCAGGAGTACAGACCGCTGTTGCCGGCCGAGAGCAGCGCCGTGATGATCACGAAGTTCATGACGTCGGCGGCGTAGGGGATGCCGACGGAGGAGAAGACGGTGACGAAGGGGCTCTCGTCCAGTCCGACCTTGTCGTACGGGATGGTGGCGGCGATCACCGTGATCGCGCCGACGAAGAAGACCAGCAGCCGCACGACGGTGACCCGCAGCGCCTTGGGGACGGCGGTGGCCGGGTCCTCGGTCTCACCGGCGGCGACACCGATCAGTTCGGAGCCGGAGAAGGCGTAGAAGGCGGCCAGCACGGTGACGAGGACGCCGGAGAAGCCGTTCGGGAACAGGCCGTCCGGGGTGTGGAAGTTCTCCAGCAGGAAGGGGTGGGAGCCGCCCGAGGCCATCGGGTGGAAACCGAACAGGGCCGCGCCGCCGAGCACGATGAGGGTGACCACGGCGACCACCTTCACCAGGGAGAACCAGTACTCGGTCTCGCCGAAGACCCGGGCCGAGAAGGCGTTCACCGCGAAGACGACGGCGGCGAAGACCACGCACCACACCCAGACGCCGACGGAGGGGAACCAGCGCTGCATCAGCAGCCCGCACGCGGTGAACTCGGAGCCGAGGGCGACGGCCCAGGTCAGCCAGTACAGCCAGGCGGTGGTGAAGCCGGTGGCGGGGCCGATCGAGCGGGAGGCGTAGATGTGGAAGGCGCCCGAGACGGGGTAGACGACGGCGAGTTCGCCGAGGCAGGCCATCACCAGCCAGACGACGAAGGCACCCACCAGATAGGCGAGGACGGCACCGAGCGGGCCGGCCTGGGAGACGGTGAATCCGGAGCTGAGGAAGAGCCCGGAGCCGATGACCCCGCCCATCGCGATCATTACGAGATGCCGGGAGCGCATCGTTCGGCGCAGCCCCTCCTCGGGCGGCTGGGGAGCGGAGTCGGTGGCGGCCGGAGGGTTCTCCGGTACGGCTGAGACGGACATGACGGTCTCCTCTGCGGAGCGGGGACGGGGGTGCGGCGTGGGTGTGGGGGGTGATCGGCAGCTCATGGCTGGGGGATGGGGCCACTTTCGACGGGGAGGACCACGGTTCGCGGGGGGTGGGCGCGTGGTGGGCGGCGCGCGGGGTGGGCGGCGCGCGGGGTGGAGCGGGGGCTGCGGGATGGGTCAGGCCGGTGGTGGAGCAGAGCCTGCGGGATGGGTCAGGCCGGGGTGACCAGGTCCAGGGGGGCGGACAGTTCGATGACCGGGATCTCCCAGGGGTGGGCGTCGACGAGGCGGGCGAGGATCCGGGACAGCGCGTCGTCGTCCGTCGCGGCGTCGACGTACGTCGTCACGGCGAGGGTCGAGGAGAGGAAGCGGCCGCCGACCGAGCCGAGGGCGGGCCGGGCGCCGGGCCGGACGGTGAAGCCCTCCGCGCCCAGGGCGACCTCGAAGACATCGCCGTAGACCCCGAAGTCCCCCAGCTCGGGCGAGGTCTCCAGCACTCGCAGCAGCGAGGCGAAGGACTCGTCCGAGCGCAGGACGTCGAGGTCGCCCCGCGCACACGCGGCCAGCGTCGCCGCGCCGACCGGCCAGTAGACCTTGACCGTCCGGACCGTCCGGCGCCGGACGCCCCCGCGGCCCTCGCCCCCGGCGGACCCCCGGTCCGGTCCGGCGGCTTCCGGAGTGATCGTCGTCGTAGCCATGCGTATGCGTCCCTCGATGTTCGGCGGCGGCTGATGCAAGGATGCTAAGCGTGCATTAAATGCACGGCAAGATGCAGATGCTGCACGATTCATGATCTCGACGAACGGTGGCGGTACAGTGCGCACGTGGACTCGACCGTGGTGAAGGGCCTGGAGGCGCTGTCGGCACTCGCCCGGGGAACGGCCGAGGGCCTGCGGCACGGCTCCGCCGCGTCCGTCGCGGAACTGGCCCGCCGGATGGGCCGCGACCGCAGCCAGCTCTCCCGTACCGTCACCGCGATGACCGCGGAGGAGTTCGTCACCCGGGACGACGTCTCGGGGGGCGCCACCCCCCACTGGCGGCTCTACGCGGCGGCCCGCGATCTCACCGCGCACCGCCTGCGCACGGACGGGCTCACCGCACTGGAGGGCATGGCCACCGAGACCGGCGAGAGCTGCTACCTGGGCGTTTTGGTCGGCGACACCACCGTGACCGTCGCCGAGCGGGTGCCCCCGGGCAGCCGGCAGCTCGGCTCATGGATCGGCCGCCCCTACCCGGCCTACTGCAGCGACTGCGGACAGGCGCTGCTGAGCGACGCCGACGACGACGAGGTCGCGGCGGTCTTCGCGCGCACCGAGTTCGCGCCCCACGGCCCCAGGACCCCCACCGACCTGGACGACTTCCTGCGCCGGCTGGCCGAGACCCGTGAGCGCGGCTACTCGATCGTCGACGAGGAGGCCGAACCGGGCCTGTACTCGGTCGCCGTACCGGTCCGCGACTTCACCGACGAGATCGTCGCCGCCGTTCAGGTCGTCGGACCGCGCCACCGCCTGGAACCCAGGACGCAGGAGTGCGTGACGGCCGCTGTGCGCTGGGGCCGCCGCCTCGAAGCGGCACTGCGCGGCGCCTGAGCACTGCCGCCGTCGCCGAAATCTCCCCGCAACACCTATTGACATGACATTTGCCTGGCGGCATCGTACTCGCCTTAGAGCGTGCTTTTAAAGCGCTCTAAATCTACCGCCACCTCCTTCCCGGGGTCTCTGGAGCAAAGGAAGATCAGCGATGTCGTTCGAAGTGCTGACCATGGGCCGGGTGGGTGTGGATGTGTATCCGCTCCAGACCGGGGTGGGGCTGGCCGAGGTCACCTCGTTCGGCAAGTACCTGGGCGGGAGCCCGACGAATGTGGCGGTGGCGGCGGCGCGGTACGGGCGTTCGGCTGCGGTGATCACGAAGACGGGGCGGGATCCGTTCGGGGAGTTCGTGCGGGTGGCGCTGGACGGGTATGGCGTCGATACGGGTTTTGTGGGGGTGTCGGAAGTGGCGCCGACGCCGGTGACGTTCTGCGAGATCTTTCCGCCGGATGACTTCCCGTTGTACTTCTACCGGCTGCCGAAGGCGCCTGACCTGGACATTCGCCCCGATGAGGTGGATGTGGCGGCGGTGTGCGGGGCGGCGGTGTTCTGGGTGACGGGGACGGGGCTGAGCGAGGAGCCGAGCCGGGCGGCGACGCTGGCGGCGCTGGAGGCGCGGGCCGGGGCCGGGGCCGGGGCGACGGTGTTCGATCTGGACTGGCGGCCGGTGTTCTGGGCGGATCCGGACCAGGCGCGGGCGTACTACGTCGAGGCGTTGCGGCATACGACCGTGGCGGTGGGCAATCTCGACGAGGTCGAGGTGGCCACGGGTGAGCGGGAGCCGTATGCGGCGGCGAAGGCGCTGCTGGCGGCGGGGGTGGAGCTGGCGGTGGTCAAGCAGGGCCCCAGGGGTGTGCTGGCCATGGGGCGGGACGGGCTGGCGGTCGAGGTCGCGCCGGTGCCGGTGGATGTGGTGAACGGTCTGGGCGCGGGGGATGCGTTCGGCGGGGCGCTGTGTCACGGGCTGCTGTCCGGGTGGGACACGCGGCGCACGGTGTCGTTCGCCAATGCGGCGGGGGCGATCGTGGCAGGCCGGCTGGCCTGTTCGGAGGCGATGCCGACCGAGTCCGAAGTCAACGCGAAGCTGGATGAGGTGTCCCGTGGTGTCTGAGAAGCTGAGCCGGATCGTGTCCGCCCGGGTCAACGACCCCGGTGCGGTCGCCGCGGCCGCCGCCCGCCGGGTGAGGGCGACTTCGCTGCTGGGTGAGCACGGCAAGGCGATGATCATCGCGGCCGACCATCCGGCACGGGGCGCCAACGGGGTCGGCGGGGATCCCAACGCCATGGCGGATCGTTCGGAGCTGCTGGAGCGGATGTGCGTCGCGCTCGAACGCCCGGGTGTGACGGGGGTGTTGGGCACTGCCGACATCCTTGAGGATCTGCTGCTGCTGGGGGTGCTGGACGGCAAGAGTGTGTTCGGGTCGATGAACCGGGCCGGGCTGGCGGGGTCGGTGTTCGAGATCGACGACCGGTTCACCGGCTACGACGCCGCCACGATCGCGGCGATGGGCTTCGACGGCGGCAAGACCCTGACCCGGATCGCGCTGGGTGACCCGGCCACCCCGTCGGTGCTGGAGAACACCGCCCGCGCGGTCAACGAGCTCAACGACCGGCAACTCATCGCCATGGTGGAGCCGTTCATCTCGGTCTGGCAGGACGGGAAGATCCGCAACGACCTGTCCACCGACGCCGTCGTCAAGTCCGTCACCATCGCAGCCGGACTGGGCCGCCGCACTGCTTATACGTGGCTGAAGCTGCCGGTGGTGGAGGGGATGGAACGGGTCCTCGCGGCCTCCACCCTTCCTGCTCTGTTGCTGGGCGGTGAGGTCAAGGACGCCGAGGCCGCGTTCGCGTCCTGGGGGAAGGCGCTCCGGCAGCCGACCGCGCAGGGGCTGGTCGTCGGGCGTTCGCTGCTCTATCCGGCGGGGGGCGATGTGGCGGGTGCCGTCGACAAGGCGGTGAGCCTGCTGTGAGCAGCAAGTACCACCTGCCGGCCGGTTCGTCGGCCGACGGCCCCTACGACCTGGCGGTGACGCCGGAGTCGGCGGGCTGGGGATACTCCGGGCTCAGGGTCCTGACCCTGGGACCGGGAGAGGCGCACGCCCTCACCACGGACGACTGCGAGTTCCTGGTCCTGCCCCTGACGGGATCCTGCACCGTCACCGTCGGCGGGCAGGTCTTCGAACTCGACGGTCGGCAGGACGTGTTCGCCTCGGTCACCGACTTCGCCTACCTCCCCCGCGAGTCGGAGGCCCTCATCAGCAGCGCGCACGGAGGCGTGTTCGCGCTGCCCTCCGCCCGTACCGAGCAGAGGCGCTTCCCTGCCCGGTACGGGCGCAAGGAGGACGTCCCCGTCGAACTGCGCGGCGCGGGAGCCTGCTCACGGCAGGTCAACAACTACTGCCTGCCCGGCACCTTCGAGGCCGAACAGCTCCTCGTCTGCGAGGTCCTCACGCCCGGCGGGAACTGGTCCTCCTATCCCCCGCACAAGCACGACGAAGCCCGCCCCGGTCAGGAGTCGGAGCTGGAGGAGATCTACTACTTCCAGATCTCCGGCGGTGAGAACGCCTTCGGCTACCAGCGCGTCTACGGCACCTCCGAGCGCCCCATCGACGTACTCGCGGAAGTCCGATCGGGGGATGCGGTGCTGATCCCGCACGGCTTGCACGGGCCGTCGATCGCCGCCCCGGGCTACGACCTGTACTACCTCAATGTCATGGCGGGTCCGGGTCAGGACCGTGCCTGGCTGATCTGCGACGACCCCGCCCACGGCTGGGTCCGTGACACCTGGACCAGCCAGGACGTGGACGACCGGCTGCCCTTCGGAGAACGCTCATGAACACCGTACGACTCACCACCGCCCAGGCCCTGGTCCGCTTCCTCGCCCACCAGTACAGCGAACGCGACGGACAGGAACAGCGCCTGATCCCCGGCGTGTGGGGCATCTTCGGACACGGCAACGTCGCCGGCATCGGCCAGGCCCTGCTGCAGGCCGCCACCACCGGCGAGGCCGACCTGCCCTACTACCTGGCCCGCAACGAACAGGGCATGGTCCACGCCTCCGTCGCCTACGCGAAAATGCGTGACCGGCTCGCGGTCTTCGCCTGCACGGCGTCGACAGGCCCCGGCTCGACGAACATGATCACGGGTGCGGCGCTCGCGACGACCAACCGGCTGCCCGTTCTGCTGCTGCCATCCGACATGTTCGCCACCCGCGCCGCCGACCCCGTCCTCCAGCAGCTGGAGGACACCCGGAGCGGGGACGTCACCGTCAACGACACCTTCCGCGCGGTGTCGAAGTACTTCGACCGCATCCAGCGCCCGGAGCAGCTGATCCCGGCCGCGCTGGCGGCGATGCGGGTGCTGACCGACCCGGTCGAGACCGGTGCCGTCACCCTGGCACTGCCGCAGGACGTGCAGGCCGAGGCCTACGACTGGCCGATCGCGTTCTTCCGGCGCCGGGTCTGGCATGTCGGCCGCCCGGTGCCGGAGGCAGCCGCCGTCGAACGCGCCGCCACCCTCCTGCGCAACGCCAAGAAGCCGCTGATCGTCGCCGGTGGCGGGGCCGTCTACTCGGGTGCGGAGACCGTGCTGCGGGCCTTCGCCGAGGGCACCGGCATCCCGGTGGCCGACACCCACGCGGGCAAGGGCGCGGTCCCCTGGGACCACCCCTACGCCGTCGGCGGTATCGGCTCGACGGGGTCCTACGCAGCAAATGAACTCGCGAAGGAAGCCGACGTCGTGCTCGGTATCGGCACGAGGTACTCCGACTTCACCACCGCCTCCCACACGGTGTTCGCCAACCCGGACGTCACCTTCGTCAACCTGAATGTGGCCCGTCTGGACGCGGTCAAGCACTCCGCCGAACCCCTCGTCGCCGATGCCCGGCTCGGCATCCAGGCCCTCGCCGCCGCGCTCACCGACTGGGAAGTAGCGCCCGAGTACCGACGCCACACCCGCCAGCTCATCGCCCGGACACGGGAGATCGAGGACGCCTGCTTCCACGTCGGTCATGCCCCGCTCCCGGCCCAGACCGAGATCCTCGGCGCGCTGAACGACGTCCTGGACGACCGGGCGGTGGTCATCAACGCCGCCGGTTCCATGCCCGGTGACCTCCAGCAGCTGTGGCGGGCCCGGGACCCCAAGGCCTACCACGTGGAGTACGCCTACTCCTGCATGGGTTACGAGGTCGCCGCCGGTGTCGGAGCGAAGATGGCCGACCCGACGCGTGAGGTCGTCGTCCTGGTCGGTGACGGCTCGTATCTGATGATGGCGCAGGAGATCGTGACGATGGTCTCCGAGGGTCTGAAGGTCATCATCGTCCTGGTCCAGAACCACGGCTTCGCCTCCATCGGCGCCCTCTCCGAGTCCCTCGGCTCCCAGCGCTTCGGCACCAAATACCGCTACCGCAACGGCGACTCCGGCCACCTCGACGGGGACGTGCTCCCCGTCGACCTCGCCGCCAACGCATCGAGTCTGGGCGCGGACGTCCTGCACGCCACCAGCGTCGAGGAGTTCCGCTCCGCGATGGAGAAGGCCAGGGCCGCCACCCGCACCACCGTCGTGCACGTCGAGACCGACCTCTACGGCCCCAACCCACCCGGCCACGCCTGGTGGGACGTCCCCGTCAGCGAAACCTCCGCCCTCGACACCACCCGCGCGGCCCACGACACCTACGCCGCCCACAAGCAGACCCAGCGCCACTACCTGTAAGGAACCCCGCTGTGAACACCCTCCCGCACTGGATCAACGGCGCCGAGGTCACCACCGAGACCACCGCACCCGTGTTCAACCCCGCCACCGGCGCCGAACAGGCCCACGTCGTCCTCGGCGCCGCCCCCGAAGTAGACGCCGCCGTCCAGGCCGCCACGGCCGCGTTCGAGACCTGGCAGGACTCCTCCCTCTCCCAGCGCACCCAGATCATGTTCGCCTTCCGCCAGCTCCTCCTCGACCACGAAGAAGAACTCGGCCGGATCATCTCCGCGGAACACGGCAAGACCGTCGACGACGCCCGCGGCGAGATCACCCGCGGCCGCGAAGTCGTCGAATACGCCTGCGGCCTCGGCGACATCCTCAAGGGCTCCTTCTCCGACCAGGTCTCCCGCGGCATCGACGTCCACAACTTCCGCCAGCCCCTCGGCGTGGTGGCGGGCATCACGCCGTTCAACTTCCCCGCCATGGTCCCCCTGTGGATGCACCCCATCGCCATCGCCACCGGCAACACCTTCATCCTCAAGCCCAGCGAACGCGACCCCTCCGCCGCCAACTTCATCGCCGACCTCTACCAGAAGGCCGGCCTGCCCGACGGCGTCTTCAACGTCATCCACGGCGGCAAGGACGCGGTCGACGCGATCCTCACCCACCCCGGCATCGAAGCCGTCTCCTTCGTCGGCTCCACCCCCATCGCCAAGTACGTCCACGAGACGGCCACCGCCCACGGCAAACGCGTCCAGGCCCTCGGCGGCGCCAAGAACCACGCCGTCGTCCTCCCCGACGCCGACCTCGAATTCGCCGCCAACCACATCACCGCCGGCGCCTACGGATCCGCCGGCGAACGCTGCATGGCCGTCTCCGTAGCCATCGCCGTCGGCGACGCAGCCGACCACCTCGTCGACATCCTCACCCTCAAGGCGAACGAGGTGAACGTCGGCCCCGGCAACACCCCCGGCACCGACATGGGCCCCCTCATCACCAAAGCCGCCCAAGAGCGCGTCGAGAACGCCGTCACCACCGCCCACGCCCAAGGCGCCACCCTCGTCGTCGACGGCCGCGGCCTCAAGATCGAAGGCCACGAGAACGGCTTCTTCACCGGCCCCTCCCTCCTCGACCACGTCACCACCGACATGGACGCCTACAAGGAAGAACTCTTCGGCCCCGTCCTCGCCATCCTCCGCGTCGACTCCCTGGACGAAGCCATAGCCGTCATCAACGCCAACCCCTACGGCAACGGCACCGCCCTCTTCACCAGCTCCGGCGAAGCCGCACGCCGATTCCAGCGCCGCATCAAGGTCGGCATGATCGGCATCAACGTCCCGGTCCCCGTCCCCATGTCCTACTACAGCTTCGGCGGCTGGAAGGACTCCCTCATCGGCGACCACCCCATCCACGGCCCCGAAGGCATCCGCTTCTACACCCGCCCCAAGGTCGTCACCACCCGCTGGCCCCAACCCACCCAGCACATCACCGCCGGATTCACCTTCCCCACCAGCAACTGACCCGCTCCCCTCCCCCCTCTCCCCCGCCCCCGGCCCGCCCTGTGTCCGGGGGCCTTCTCCATGATTGGGACCCCTCATGACTGTGCGCGTAGGAGTGATCGGCGCCGGCTGGATCGGCAAGGAACACATCCGTCGGCTGACAGAGACCGTGACCGGTGCCCGGGTGACCGCGGTCACCGACATCGACGCGGCCCGGGCCACCGAGGCCGCCGCACCGGCAGGCGCCCGGGTGCTGCC
>NZ_JBEXXK010000088.1:0-32727 GCF_040630405.1 Streptomyces sp. NPDC005811 | reverse complement strand
CTGCGAACTCGGCTTCCCGTGCCGCTCGCTGTCGGGAATGTGATCGACACCGAACGGCTCGACCTTCGTGACCGCACTGCCGTAGACCGGCGTCGGTGTTCCTTCTGTCATGCGGATGCTCCTGCTCTCCAGGGAAGGCGAGATGGCGAAGAAGGGCAGCTCTTGTATGGCAGAGGACGGTAAGGAGGACGTACAACCGTGTCAATACCCTCGCCACAAACACTCGAAATCCGCTGGTGAGAGCGGTGAACACACAGGTCGCAGCCGTTTCGGGAGGGCCGACTCTTGACGGGCCCCCTCCACCCTCCTAGCCTCACTTGCATGGCACAGGGAAGCGAACCTGGCCACTACCCCCCGATGGGGGCGGAGACGCTTGCATGGCAGGGAGAAAGCGCAGATCACAGGCGGTCCGCAGGTTGACGCCACGCCCCCGGCCGCACTACGTTCACGTACCATGCAACAACCCAGTGGGCGGGCGCGGAAACCGCTGCAGCAGACCAGCATGCAGGCCCGGGTCGCCGAGGAGCTGCGTCAGATGATCATCACCGGTGAGCTGGCGCCGCGGTCCAGCCTGTCCGAGATGGCGCTGTCGGAGACCTTCGGGGTGAGCCGTACGCCGATCCGCGAGGCGCTGAAGCAGTTGCAGATCGAGGGCCTGGTGGAGGTACGGCCGCGGGTCGGCACCTTCGTCGCGGTGCCCTCGCGGCGGGAGATCACCGAGCTGTTCCAGATGAAGGAGCTGCTCGAGGGCGCGGCCGCCCGGCTGCTGGCGCTGCGGGGCGCGGTACCGGAGACGGTCCGGCTGCAGGACAACATGCGCGAGGCCGACGAGGCCGTGCGCGCGGGCGACACCGACCGGTACGCGCAGCTCGTCCACGAGTTCCACGACCTGATCGTCACGGGTGCCGACAACACCAAGCTGGAGGCGCACTACCGGACGCTCATGAACCAGCTCGCCTACTCCCGGCTGGTGCGCACCTCGCTCGCCCAGCCGGGCCGGCTCAGCGAGTCCGACCACGAGCACCACCGGGTCGTCGACCTGATCCTGGCCAAGGACGGCGACGGCGCCGAGCGCGTCATGCGGGAGCATGTCCGCCGCAGCCACCAGGCGCTCATGGCCGGCATGGACGAGCGCCGACTGGACCACCAGGGCTGAGCGGGTCTCGGCCGCGGGCCACCCGACGCGCCCGCAGGCCGGCGGAAAGGGGTTCTCATGCGTGTCCTGGTCGCCGGTGCGACCGGTGCCGTCGGCAGGCTGCTCGTCCCGATGCTCGTCGCGGCCGGGCACGAGGTCACGGCGCTCTCCCGGACCCCGGCCGGGGTCGAGCGGATCCGGGGCCTGGGGGCGATCGGGGTGCGGGCGGACGCGCTGGACGCGACGGGACTGCGCCAGGCGGTCCGCTCGGCCTCGCCGGACGTCGTCATGCACCAGCTCACCGACCTCTCCGACGCGGACGGGACCGCCAACGGCCGACTGCGTCGCGAGGGCACCCGGAACCTGGTGGACGCGGCGAAGGCGGCGGGGGTCGGGCGGATCGTCGCGCAGTCGATCTCCTGGGCCTACGCGCCGGGCGAGGGCCCCGCCGCCGAGTCGGTGCCGCTCGACGGCACGGCCACCGAGCCCCGGGCGCGGACGGTCGCCGCCGTCAGGGCCCTGGAGGAGACCGCGGCCGAGCTGGAGACGGCGGTCGTGCTGCGCTACGGGCTGCTGTACGGGCCCGGCACCTGGTACGCACCGGGCGGGGCGCTCGCTGCGGCGCTGGCCGGCGACCGGTCGGCGCGGTTCCTGGGGAGCACCGTCGCGAACGACGCGGTCGGCTCCTTCGTACACGTCGCCGACGCGGCGGGCGCGGCGGTGGCCGCACTCGACTGGCCGGGCGGGGCGGTCAACGTCGTGGACGACGAGCCCGCCCCCGCACGCGCGTGGCTTCCGGCCCTGGCCCGAGCACTCGGGGTGCCCGCGCCCGAGCCGGTGACGGGCCGTCAGGAGTGGGAACGCGGCGCGCTCAACGCGCTGGCGCGCAGCAGGGGTTGGCGGCCGGCGCGGCCGACCTGGCGGACCGGATTCGCCGATCAGATGGTCCGGGGGTGAACTCGGGTTCCCGGGGGAGCCACCGTACCGTGTGAGGCATGAAGTCTGTCACTGTGTCGATCGACGTACCGCAGACGCCCGAGCAGGCCTACGACTTCCTCGACGTCATGGCGCACCATGAGCGGTTCACCGACCACTATCTGACCGGCTGGCGGTACGGCGGTCCGGACCGCGGCGTCGGATCGCGCGCCACGGTCACCGTCGCGCTGGGCGGTGTGCGGACCGAGGTGGACATCGAGGTCGTCGAGTCCGACCGGCCACGGCGCCTCGTCGAACGCAACGTCAGCGCGGGCGGCCGGCGCCTGGCCCACGGCACCTACACGATCGAGGCGCTGCCCGGCGGCGGCAGCCGTGTCGCGTTCACGTACGCCTGGGTGCGGGCCCCGCTGGCCGACCGGCTGCTGGCGCCGGTCGTCCGGTCCACGATGCGGCGCGCCAACCGCACCGTGATGCGGCGGCTGGCCGCCGAGCTGGCGCGTCACGTGTCCGCCGGCGGCGCCTGACGGCGTGCCCGGGTGCGGTGACCGGGGCGCCGGCGGTCAGACCTCCTCCGCGGGCTCCTCGGTCTTCGCGTTCTCCTCCTGGGCCATGCGCAGGAAGCGCCGGATCGCCTCGGGCGCCATGTCGAGCCCCTCGGACGCGGACTTCTCGTCGCCGAACACCTGCACCGCCTCGGCGACCGCCACGGCCAGTTCGGACTCCGCCTTGCGGACCTTGGCCTCGGCCTTGTCCACCGTGTCGACCACCGAGAGCTGGCGGCGCTGCTTCTCCTGGAGCCTCTGCTTGCGGGAGAGCGTCTTGTCAGAATTCTGCACAGTCACGACCAAGATCATAAACGGGCGGGGCACATCGGGGGAAATCAGCAACTCGCCTGCTTCGCAAGGGCGTTGTCGGCCCGAGCCCCACGGGTGGGCGACAGGGCCAGCACGAGTGCCTGGGCGACCGCCCCCGTCAGTCCGACCGTCAGGGCGAAGCGGTGGCCGATCCGGTCGGCGAGGATGCCGCCGAGGGGTGCGCCGATCGCGACCATGCCCCAGTTCATCGAGCGGATCGTCGCGTTCATCCGTCCGCGCAGCCGGTCGGGCGTCACCGACTGCCGGTAGCTCATCTCCACCGGGCTCTCGACGCCGATCGCCAGGGAGACGGTGAAGTAGGCGAGCGCGACGGAGGCGAGGGCCCACGGTCCGCGCTGGGCCAGGACCAGGGGCAGCCAGCCGACCGCGGCCACCACCCGGAAGACGATCAGGGTGGCGCCGACCTCCAGTCGCCGCACGATCCGCCCGGAGAGCGCACCGCCGAGGACGGCGCCGACACCGGCACAGGCGTAGGTGACCCCCAGCCCGAAGCTCCCGATCCTCAGCCCGTGCAGGGCGAAGACCACGAAGACCGTGCTCACCATGCTGTTGAACAGGAGCATCGCGTGCGAGGTCAGGGCGATGGACGCCAGGGTGCGATGCCGGTAGACCCAGGCCAGTCCCTCGCGCAGCTCGCTGCCCACGCTGCGCCGCGCGCCGCGCTCGGGAACCGGATCGGGTGCCTTCACCGAGGCGAGGAACAGCCCCGACATCAGATAGGTGAGGGCGTCCACCAGCACGGCGAGCGGCGCCCCCATGATCTTGATCAGCACCCCGGCGACGAGGGGTCCGGTCGAGCCCGCCACCGCCCCGGCCTGTTCCACCCGGGCGTAGGCGGCGTTGAGCAGGTTCTCGGGGACCAGCCGCGGCACGTACGACTGGTTCGCCGCCTCGAACAGCAGGGACAGCACACCGACGGCGAAGACGCACGCGCACACCGCCGGGATGCTGAGCCGGTCCAGCGCGTACAGCACGGGTATTGCACCGAGCAGGACCGCCCGCCCAAGATCCGTGCCGACCATCAGCGGCCCCCGCCGGCAGCGGTCGACCAGCACGCCGGCCACGAGTCCGAAGAGCAGATACGGCAGCCAGCGGGCGGCGTTGACGATGCCCACCTCCGTGGCGGAGGCGCCCAGTGTCACCGCGACGAGGACCTGGAGGGCCAGGCCCGTGACCTGGGAGCCGAGGGCGGACACCGCCGAGGCGGTCCAGAAGCGTACGTACCCGGGGACTTCCACGAGGCGCGGCATGATCGGACCGTATCAGTGCGGCCGTTCGGGGTCCGGAGCAGCCAACACCGTTGCTTACATGGGCAGTTCAGCGCGGAGGTGGACCGGGCCCCGCGCACGGGAAATGCGATTGACCCCGCGATGCCGGTCGTGGACGATCCCGGTCCGTGACGACGAACAGCGATCAGGACCGGTCCGCCCACGCTGCCGGCCGCCCGCTCGCCCTGGTCACCGGGGTGGGGCGGACCGTCGGCATCGGTGCGGGCATCGCGCGCAGACTGGCCGCGTCGGGCTGGGACATCGCCTTCACCTACTGGGCGCCGTACGACGACCGCATGGAATGGGGCAGGGAGTCCGGCGCGGCCGCGGCCATCGGCCGGACGCTGGCGGAGGCCGGTGCGCGCTGCGCGGCGATCGAGGCGGATCTCGCCGATCCGGAGGCTCCGGCGCGGGTCTTCGACGTGGCCGAGGAACGCCTGGGGTGTCCCGTCACCGCGCTGGTGATGTGTCACTGCGAGTCGGTCGACTCGGGGCTGCTGGACACCACCGTCGAGAGCTTCGACCGGCACTTCGCGGTCAACGCGCGCGCCTCCTGGCTGCTGATCCGCGAGTTCGGACGCCGCTTCACCGCGGCCCCGGGGACCGGTCGGATCATCGGCCTGACCAGTGATCACACCGTCGGTAACCTTCCCTACGGCGCGAGCAAGGGCGCCCTGGACCGCATCACCCTGGCCGCGGCCCGCGAACTCGCCCATCTCGGGGTGACCGCCAACGCGATCAACCCCGGGCCGGTCGACACCGGCTGGATGTCGGAGGAGATCAGGGACCACTGCGTCCGCGGCACACCGCTCGGCCGGCTCGGGACCCCGCGGGACACCGCGCACCTCGTGGACTTCCTGTGCTCGGACGAGGGCGGGTGGATCAACGGCCAGCTGCTGATGAGCAACGGCGGTCTCGCGTAGGGCCGCATACGGGGGCCGCACACGAGGGCCGACCGGTGCGACTCGGCTGCCGCAACGCCGTACTGCCCTACCGCCGGATAAATGTCACGTAATGTGGCGATGCTGTCGATTCTTCGCGGGCGGGATGGAGCTGAGGCCGTGACGGGCGGGGAGTCGGCCGGGCAGCGGGCGTGGGCACCGCTGCTGGCGGTGTGCGCCGGGTACTTCATGGTCATCCTGGACGTGACCGTCATCAACGTGGCGGTCCCGGTGATCGGCCGGGAGCTGTCGGCCTCGCTCACCGGCATCCAGTGGACCACCGACGGCTACACCCTGGTCTTCGCCGGGTTCCTGCTGACGGGCGGCGCGCTGGGCGACCGGCTGGGGAACCGGCTGGTCTTCTGTCTGGGCGTGGGGGTGTTCACCGCCTCCTCGGCCGCCTGCGCCCTCGCCCCGAACGCCCTGTTCCTCATCGTCGCGCGGCTGGTCGAGGGGCTCGGCGCGGCGTTGATCGTGCCCGGTTCGCTGGCCCTGCTCCAGCAGGCCTACCCGGCGCCCGGCGCCCGCGCGCGGGCTTTCGGGCTGTGGGGGTCGATGGCGGGCATCGCGGCGTCGGCCGGGCCGCTGCTCGGCGGGCTGCTCGTGTCCACGGTGGGCTGGCGGTGGGTGTTCCTGATCAACCTGCCCGTCGGCGCGGCCTGTCTGGCACTGACGCTGCGGCACGTGGCCCGCTCGCCCCGGCACCCGGCCCGGGTGATGGACTGGCCGGCGCAGTGCGCCGTCGTGGCGGCCGTGGCCCTGCTGACCGCCGCGCTCAACGAGGCCGGACGGCGCGGCTGGTCCGATCCGGCCGTGCTGGCCGGGATCGGTCTGGCGGTGCTCGCGGCCGTGGCCTTCGCGGTGCGCGAGCGGCTCGCCCGCACCCCCGTGCTGCCGCTGGACCTGCTGCGGTCCCGTGCGCTCAGCGGCGGTGCCGTGATCGGCCTGCTGTTCAACTTCGCCTTCTACGGCATGGTGTTCACCGCCAGCGTCGGCTTCCAGCAGCAGCGCGGCTACAGCGCCCTCGCGACCGGGCTGGCGCTGTTCCCCGCGGTGGCGATGACCACGTTCGCCTCCGTCCTGTCCGGGCGGCTCACCCGCCGTACCGGCGACCGTCCGCTGGTGGTCGCCGGCATGCTCACCGCCGCCCTCGGGCTGGCCGGCTGGGCGGCCGCCGGTGCGGACCCCGCCTACGCGCTGCTCGTCGCCCCCATGATGGCCGCCGGCTTCGGCACGTCCTTCGCCCTGACGGGGACGACGACCACGGTCATGTCCGCCGCTCCCCCGGGCTACGCGGGAACCGCCTCCGCCCTCTTCAACACCACACGTCAACTCGGCAGCGCCACCGCGGTCGCCCTCGGCGGCAGCCTCCTCGCCACGGCGACGGACCCCGCCACCGGACTGCGCGTCAGCATGGCCGCCGGCGCCCTCGCGTACGTCACGGCCGCGGGCCTCGCCTGGCGGTGCGTACCCCCTCGGCGGGGGTGACGCGGGGCCGCTACCGTGCGGCCATGCCGGATCACACGGAGCTTCCCCTGCTCTTCCTGGATGTCGACGGAACGGTCCTGCCGTACGCCGGCGCGCTGCTGCCCTCGACCCCTCAGGGGTGGGACGCCTGGGAGGACGTGTCGAATCCTCAGCTGGCGAGGATCGACCCGGGACACGGCCCTCGGCTGCTGGCGCTCCCCTGCGTCCTGATGTGGGCCACCGCCTGGATGGCCAGGGCCAACGAGGTGATGGCGCCGCTGCTCGGACTGCCCGCGCTGCCGGTGGCGGGGCTGCCGCAGGCGCCCATGGAGGACGCGGCGGGCGCGCTGCACTGGAAGACGCGCGCCCTGGTCCGGCTGGCGGCGGGGCGCCCGTTCGCCTGGGTGGACGACGAGATCACCGATCTCGACCATGCCTGGGTGTCCACGCACCATCGGGGGCGTGCCCTGCTGCGCCGCGTCGACTCCGGCACCGGACTCACGGCGTCCGACTTCGCCGTCCTGGAGGCCTGGTTGCGCGGGGACGCCTGAAGGCAGCCGACTTTCCGCACGCCGCACCCTTGTCGGCCTCCGCACCCCGATGCCAGAATCTTGTTCTCGTGAGAGAGAACAGCGTTTTCGGAGTGCGGGCGGCGGACCTGTTCCACGTCGGACTGGTCGTCGACGACGTCGGCTCGGCCGCGGCCGAGCTGTCGGCGCTGTGGGGATACACCTGGTGCGAGGAGCTCGCCGGCCGGTCGCACGTGGTGCTGCCGGAGGGCGGGACGGACCTCGAACTCCGGTCGGTGTACTCGGTGACCACCCCCCGCGTCGAGCTGGTCCGGAGCATCCCCGGCACCCTGTGGCAGCCCGCCGACTCGGGCGTCCACCACCTCGGTTACTGGTCGGACGACGTGGCCGCCGACTCGGCGGCGCTCGTCCGGCGGGGCCATCCGTGCGAGGCCCTGGGGGTACGCCCGGACGGCACCGCGCACTGGGCGTTCCACCGGGGTCCGCAGGGGCCGCGCATCGAGCTGGTGACCCGCGCGCTCCAGCCGGTCCTGGAGCGCATCTGGGCCACGGGCGGATCGACCGTCGTGCAGGAGGAGGGCCGATGACGACCGTGGGCGTGGTGACCGGGGGCGGCCGGGGCATGGGGCTGGCGTGCGCGCGCCGGCTGACCGGCCGCGTCGACCGGCTGCTGGTGGTCGACCGTGACGCGGCGGGCGCGGCAGCCGCCGCGGAGGAACTGTCCGGAGCCGGTACGGTCGTGGAACCGGTCGGGCTCGACATCACCGACGGCGCGGGACTCACCGGACTGGCCCGGCGCGTGGGTGCGCTCGGCACGCTCCGGGCCGTGGCCCATGCCGCCGGTATCTCGCCGACCATGGGCGACTGGCGCCGCGTCCTCGCCGTCGACCTCGTCGGCACGGCCCTGCTGCACGAGGCGCTGCGCCCGCTGGTCACCCGGGGGACGGCGATGGTGTGCTTCGCCTCGATGTCGGCGGACTTCGTACCGGCCGACGCCCCCGCGGCGGCGGAGGAGGCACTGGACGAGCCGCTCGACCCCCGCCTCCCGGACCGGCTGCGCGCCGCGCTGGGGCCGTCCGTGGAGGATCCGGGCACGGCGTACACCTGGGCCAAGCACGGCGTACGGCGCCTCGCGCGGCGCGAGGCGGTACGGGTCGGCGCGCTCGGCGGCCGGGTGTGCTCGGTGTCCCCCGGCATCATCGGCACACCACAGGGACGGCAGGAAGCGGCCCACCACCCGTCCATGCGGGCCATGGTCGAACGCACCCCGCTGGGCCGCGAGGGCCGCCCGGAGGAGGTCGCCGCGGTGGTCGCGTTCCTCCTCTCCGACGAGGCGTCCTTCCTGACGGGCGTGGACGTCCGGGTGGACGGCGGGGTGATCGCGGCGCTGCGCGGGGGTGCGCGGCCCGGCCCGTGAACCCCCGCACGGCGACGAGGGGTGGCCGCGCACCCTCCTCACCATGGGGGGACATGGGGGGGCATGGACCAAGTGGTGACGGGGTCCGTCAGCTACTCCGACGCGTGCCCGGCCTGCGGCGCGACGCCGGCATGTCGGGGCAATCAGGCCCTGACGGGCGGAAGGCTGCGGTGGGACGTCGAGTCGTCGTGCTCCGGCTGTGGTTTCGCCGTGGCGGTGTGCGGGGGCCGGATCCCGGACGAGCGGCGGGAGCAGCTCCTCGCCGAACACGGTCCCGCGCGGCTGTGCGTGGAGGGCGCGTCGGGGCAGGGGGTCGCCGTGCTGTGTGTGGTGCGGGCCGAGTTCGGGATGGATGTGGCGGGCGCTCGGGTCATGGCGGGGCGGGTGCTGAGCGGTGTGTACGGCGGCACGTTGTCCGAAGTGGATTGTCTGGCACGTAAGTTGAGGGACGCCGGTGTCGACACGGTGGCCGTTCGGGGCTAGGGCCTGTCGTTTGGATCAGGTCGGCTGGGCCGACGTCACGTTTCGGCCGACCCAAGCGGGGTGTGGTGCGTGCGGCTGCACGGCGGAGGAGGGCGGCGACGCGATGGGGGGTCCCCCCTCTGGGGGAGTGCGTGCCACACCCCCAGACGCGCGGCATGATCCAAACGACAGGCCCTAGAGGTGGCGTCGGGCCGCTTCGACGCTGTCGCCGCCGTTCGTGTTGAAGGCGATCGCGGCCCGGGGTGCGTGGCGGTGGACGAGGTTCAGGGTCTGCTCGAACAGGGGGAGGAGTTGTTCCGTCCTGCGGATGCCGGCGCCGATGACGACCACGTCCCAGCGGCGTTCGGCCAAGGACGTGACAAGCGTGCGCTCGGCGGAGCCGTCGAGGACGAGGAGGGTCATGGCTGCGTCGATGCCGTGGTCGCCGAACCGGGCCAGCTCGGCGTCGAGGGCCTCGCGCAGGGCCGTCCCGTCGATGCCGGGGATCGCCTGCGGGTCGTAACCGACGACGAGTACCGAAGTCATGGCGCGACTCTACCGGCAGCCGGCCGAGCGGGATGCGGCCCGACGAGCAAGCGGTGACTCTGCGTCAGATATGCAATCCTCACTGTGAGTTCAGGTGAGAAGCCTGGCGCCGGAGGGTGCTCGCGTTATGTCATGCCTCTGCCATCACACTGGAGTGCTGGAGTGGAAAGGAAACTCCTGTGCGTCTGCGCCCCCTGCGCTTTCTCTGCGGCTCCGCCGCGCTCGCCCTGGCCCTGCCGGTCCTGTCCCCCGGGCAGGCCACGGCGGCCGTCCCCGTCTCCTCGGTCTATCTGCAGAACTACGCCACCGGCCTGAACGCCGCCGACAGCGGCGGCACAGTCGCCGCCCACAACCCGAAGGGCAACGAGGACCACCAGCAGTGGACCCCGGTCGCGGTCGACGGCGGATACCAGTTGCGGAACTCCGACGAGTCCGGGACCTGCCTCAGCCGCAGCGGCACCTCCGCGGTGACCGCCTCCTGCGGCACGTCGGGCACCGTGTGGACGATCACCGCCGGCGCGGACAGCACGTACACCGTGACCGCCCCCGGCACCTCGCAGTACCTCACCGCGTCGTCCTCCGACTCCGGTGCCGTGGCGCTCGGTTCCGCCGGCGATCTCGCCCGCTGGTACCTCACCCCGGTGTCGTACGCGACCGCCGCGATGCCCTCCGCCGACACCCGCACCCTGGACCAGGTCACCTTCCTGACCTCGCACAACGCCTTCGCCAACGGCGTCGACGGCAACTTCGCCTCGTTCCCGGTGAATCTCTTCCCCAACCAGAACTACGGCATCAGCCGCCAGCTGAGCGACGGTGTGCGCGGGTTCATGCTGGACGACTACACCGTCTCCGGGAAGGCCGTGCTCTGCCACAACAGCTGTGACGGTGTCAGCAGCCCCGTCCCGCTCGCCACCGACCTTCAGCGCATGGTCGACTTCCTGAAGGCCAACCCGGGCCAGTTCGTCACCGTGTTCCTGGAGGACTACGCCTCCTCCGACGTGCTGAAGTCCTCGCTGGCCTCCGTCAGCGGCCTGTCCGACGTGCTGTACCGGCCCGACCAGGAGGGCGTGGCGGCCAAGGGCTGGCCAACCATGGCGGACCTCGCGGCGCGCGGCAAGCAGCTGCTGATCTTCAGCGACCGGACCCGGGCGAGCGACACCGCGAGCGGCTGGGCCACCCGTGACACCTTCGGCGTGATGTACCAGCGGGAGTGGACCGTCGAGAACTACTGGTCCATGGGCGGCGGGCTCGGCGGCTCCGACTGGTCCTGCTACAGCCGCTGGGGCACCGGCCGGCCGCTGACGGTGGACTCGGCCGCCTTCCACCCGCTGTTCGTGATGAACCACTTCCGGGACGCCACGATCAGCGGCACCGCCACGACGGACAACGGCAAGCTCCTCAACCGCGCGCAGAACTTCTGCACGCCCGCCGCGCGGAAGAAGCCCTCCTACGTCGCCGTGGACCGCTACGACCTGGGCTCCCCCACCCCGCTCAGCCAGGTCGGCACCCTCAACACGTACATCCTCGCACCGGGGCAGTGAGCGACCGCCCGCGGTGCCGTGAGGTGCCCGCGTGAGCCAGACTCGGGTGTGGACATGACCCGGTGATCACCGTGATCACCGTGGTCGGTGTGGCGAGTGTGGCGCAGGTCACGGGAAGGCGATACGGGGTGCCGGACAGCTCATGGACGTGAGCACTCATCTGCGTACCCGGGTTCGGGCCGGGGAATCGAGCGCGTTCGCGGAGCTGTTCGACGCGTACGCCCGCGCGGTCTACAACCATGCCTTCCGGCTGACCGCCGACTGGTCGGTGGCCGAGGACGTCATGGCGGCCACCTTCCTGGAGGCCTGGCGGCTGCGTGACCGGGTGGACCCCGAAGGCGGTTCCCTGCGCCCCTGGCTGCTGGGCATCGCCACCAACACCGCACGCAACCAGTACCGGAGCAACCGGCGTTACCGGGCCGCCGCGAACGCCGCCGCGGCGGCCGAGCTCTCGGTGCCCGACCACGCCGACGAGGTGGCCGACCGGGTCGACGACCGGCGCCGCCTGGCCACGGCCCTCACCGCCCTCGCCCGGCTGCGCCGGCCGGAGCGCGAGGTCGTCACGCTCTGCCTGGGCGAGGGCCTGGAGTACGAGGCCGCGGCGGAGGCGCTCGGGATCCCGGTGGGAACGGTGGCCTCGCGGCTCTCGCGGGCCCGCAGGAAGCTGCGTTCGCTCGCCGAGCCCGAGCCGGTCCGCCCCGGAAGCGGAAGACCGTACGAAAAAGTTCGCGGAATACGGGAAGGCGGCGGTCCCGCCCGACAGACAAGAGGTGATCGCACGACCGTGATCCGGCCCGCACAGGAGGGAAACCGATGAACGCGAACACGTCCGGGCAGAAGCCGGCCGAGCGGCCCGAGGGCAGCCCGCTCTTCTCCACGACCACGCGTGAACTGCCGCCGGGCCGCCACCAGTTCCACAAGGAGCGTCTGATGGCCCAGATCCACGACCTGCAGCAGGACGAGCGCACGGCGACCACGGCCCCCGCGCGGACCCGGCGGCTGCGGATCCCGCGCCCGGCGGTCACGCTGCCCGTGACGGCGGCCGCGGTGGCGGCGGCGGTCGTCGCCGGACTGGCGCTGTCCACCGGGGGCGGGGCGCGGGACGCCGGTGTCGCCACCGGACCGGCCCTGACCACGGAGATCGGCGCGGCCAGCGCCCGGGGCCTCCCTCAGCTGCTCGACCAGATCTCGCTGGCCGCGGCCGATGTGTCCGACCCGGACGTCGAGCCGGGGCAGTACGTCTACATCGAGTCCAAGACGGCCCAGACGTTCGTCCGGCACGACGGCGACGAGTCGAGCCTGGCCAGCCATCCGCTGCACCGGCGTCAGGTGTGGGAGTCGGCGGACGGCACCAAGGGCTGGCTGATCGACCCGGCCGTCAACGACAGCCCCGAGGGCGAGACCCTGAGCCTGCCCGACGAGCGGGGCAACACCCCGCGGGCGACGCTCAACGCTCCCTCGTACGACTTCCTCGCGAAGCTGACCACCGACCCCGACGCCCTGCTGGCCAAGATCTACAAGGAGACGAAGGGGCAGGGCAACACCCCCGACCAGCAGGCGTTCACCACCATCGGGGACCTGCTCGGCGAGAGCTACCCCCCGGCGGCGCTGTACTCGGCGCTGTTCAAGGCCGCCGCGAAGATCCCCGGTGTCGTCGTGGTCGACGACGCGGTGGACGCCGTGGGCCGGCACGGGGTGGCGGTGGCCCGGCTGGACGAGACCAGCGGACAGCGCGAGGAATGGATCTTCGACCGGAAGAGCCATGTCTTCCTCGGCGAACGCACCGTCCAGGTGGAGCAGGGCGAGGGGGACGACGCACTGGTCAAGCCCGGCACGGTGATCTACACCACCGCGATCCTGAAGCGGGCCGTCGTCGACGCCATGAAGCAGCCGCCGTCGCAGGCCGGCTGACCGACGGCGCCGCGCCAGGCCGGCTGACCGACTGCGCCGTCACAGGCCGCCGACCGATGCTGCCGTCGCAGGCCGGCTCACCCACGGCGCCGTGCCGGACCGGCTCACCCACGGCGCCAGGCCGGACCGGCTCACCCACGGCACCGCGCCAGACCGGCTCACCCGCGGCGCCAGGCCGGCTGACTGGCAGTGCCGTCCAGGGTCGGCCGGCCTGCGCGGCCTTCGAGCCGGAGCCGCGACGGGATCGGCCGGAGCGGTGCCGGGACGGGCCCGTGGCGGGGCGTCGGCAGCGGACATGCCGTCGCCCCGCCGCGGGCTTATGGTCCGTACATGGGGGCCGTTCCGTGTGCCCGGTCGGCGGCTCGTGAGTACTGGGGCCGGTGGTCGGCGTGTGCGCCGGCGGTCCGGCCGGGGCCCGCCGCGGACGGGGGTCCGGGAGGTCGGCAGCGTGCCGGGGGCTGAGGCCGTCGACGTCGGGGCCGGTCCGGAGCTGCTGCGGGCCGCCGTGGTGGAGGCGGTGCGGGAGACCGGCGCCTCCGTGACGGCGGTGTATCTGTTGCCGCCGGACGAGCCCGTGCTGCGGCTGGCGGTGCTGGGCGGGGCGTCGTACGACATCTCCCGGCCCTGGGCGCGGGTGGCGCTGGAGACCGCGTCACCGGTGTCGGACGCGGTCCGGGAGAACCGCCTGGTGTGGGTGGGCGGGCCGGAGGAGCTGGCGCGCCGCTATCCGCGTCTGGCGCTCGTGGTGCCGTACCGCTTCACGATGGCCGCCGCCCCCCTCACGACCGGCACGGACACCTGGGGCGGGCTGGTGCTCCAGTGGCCCGCCCGGCATCCGCCGCAGCTCAGCCCCGCCGAGCGCGACGCGGTGAGCGGGGCCTGCCGGCGGCTGGGGGCGCTGCTGCGGCTGGCCGCCGACGAGGGGCGTCCGGTACGGCCCGGCGCCGAGCCGCTGATGCTGTCCGCGCCGAGGGTGCGGACGGCGGACGCGGCCCAGGCGCAGGCCGCGGTCGACTTCGCCGAGCGGATCCCGGGCGGCTGTCTGTCCCTGGACGTGGACGGCAGGGTCGCCTTCGTCACCACCCGGGGTGCCGAACTGCTCGGGGCCGACGTCCCCGACCTGCTCGGCACCAAGCCGTGGGAGGCGCTGTCCTGGCTGGACGACCCGGTGGCCGAGGACAGCTACCGGGCGGCCGTGCTCAGCCGGGAACCCACCTCGTTCACCGCCCTGCGCCCACCGGACCGGTGGCTGTCGTTCCGGCTGGACCCGGACGCCTCCGGGGTCAGCGTGCACATCACCCCCGCCCACTCCGCCCACGCGCTCGCCCCGGTCGTGGAGCCGCCGCGCCCGGCTCCGGCCGCCGGGGCCACACCGGGTCGGGCCGTCACGCTGTACCACCTGATGCATCTGGCGGCCACGCTCACCGAGGCCGTCGGGGTCCGGGACGTGGTCGACCAGGTCGCCGACCAGGTGCTGCCCGCGTTCGGGGCGCGGGCGCTCGCGCTGATGACGGCGGAGGACGGCCGGCTGCGGATCATCGGGTACCGCGGATACCCGGCCGAGCTCATGGACCGGTTCGACGCCGCGCCGCTCGGTTCGGACACACCGGCCGTGCGGGCCCTGACCACGGGTGTCCCGGCGTTCTTCGCGTCCTTCGCCGAACTCAAGCGGGCCTATCCGCCCGCGGAGCTCCAGGACGGCATGTCCTCGTGGACCTTCCTGCCGCTGATCACCTCCGGACGGCCGGTCGGCTCCCTGGTCCTGGCGTACGACACACCGCACCTCTTCGCCCCCGAGGAGCGCGCCGTCCTCACCTCCACCGCCGGGCTGATCGCCCAGGCCCTCGACCGCGCACGGCTCTACGACGCCAAGCACCAGCTGGTCCACAACCTCCAGGCCGGTCTGCTGCCCCACACGCTGCCCGAGATCCCCGGGCTGGACGTGGCCGCCCGCTATCTGCCCGCCACCCGTGGCCTGGACATCGGCGGCGACTTCTACGACCTCATCCGCCTCGACGCCGACACGGCCGCCGCGGCGATCGGTGACGTCCAGGGCCACAACGTCAACGCCGCCGCCCTGATGGGGCAGGTCCGCACCGCCGTCCACGCCACCGCGGGCGTCTCCCCGGGCGAGGTCCTCACCCGCACCAACCGTCTCCTCACCGACCTCGACCCCGGCCTGTTCACCAGCTGTCTCTACGCCCACATCGACCTGGCCGCCCACCGGGCCTGCCTGGCCACGGCCGGGCATCCGCCGCCGCTGCTGCGCCACCCCGACGGCCGCGCCGAGATCCTGCGGGTGCCGCCGGGGCTCCTCCTCGGCATCGATCCGCGCGCCGACTACCCGTCGACGGAGATCCCGCTGCCACCGGGCTCGGTCCTGGTCCTGTTCACCGACGGACTGGTCGAGGCCCCGGGCATCGACCTCGGCGACGCCCTCGACGCCCTCGCCGACCGGCTCACCCGCAGCGGAGCCCGCACGATGAACGCCCTGGCCGACGCCCTCGTCCGCCACGCCCGCCGCTCCGCTCCGCGCAGCGACGACATCGCCCTGCTGCTCATCCGGTCACGCTGAGGTGGGGGGATGCGCACCCCGGCGGGTGAGCCGGGGGGTGCGCCCCCGGCAGCGGCCCGGCCCCACTGGACCGGACCGGACCGCGTTCCGTGCCGGAGCCGTCACCCCACCACGGCCTCACCCCGTCGTGGCCGTCACCCCGCCGTCGCCGCGACGCGGAAGCCGACCGTCGGGTAGCGGCCGGACGGGTCGCGGCCCTCGCCCCGGTAGACGGCGGTGCAGCTGTTGAGGTTGGCGTACCAGGAGCCGCCGCGGATGGCGTTGACCTGCTGGCCCATCTCGCCGCCGTGGGTGGCGGTGATGACGGAGGTGGTCCACTCCCAGCAGTTGCCGCACAGGTCCCAGACGCCGTCGGCGCTGACTCCGCCGGGGTAGGTGGTGACGGGCGTCGTGTAGCCGCCGCCCTCGGTGATCTCGTCGTAGACGTCGGTGTAGATGAAGCCCGTGCGGCTGGCGGTGACGTTCCAGCCGGCCACGGTGCCGGTGCTGCCGATGGAGAGGATCTCGGAGATCGGGAAGCTCCGGCCGTACAGGTCGGAGCCGGTGGCCGTGTAGGTGGCGAGGTCGGAGCCGTGTGCGGCGAGTTCGTAGGCCGCGCACACCGCCATGTAGTTGTAGTTGCTGGTGAGCACCAGGTCGGCGTAGGTGGTGCCGGCGGTGGCGCCCCAGGGGTAGCCGAGGCCGTCGGGGCCGGAGGCGGCGTTCTCCCACTCGGCCTCGGTGGGCAGCCGGAAGGTGAAGCCGTCGTCGGACGCGCGGTCGGTGAGCCAGGAGCAGTAGTCGGTGGCCGAGCCGAGGGAGACGGTCAGGACGGGGTGGTCGGCCTTTCCGGTGGGGTAGGTGCCGCTGTCCCAGTAGGGGGGCGTCTCATGGCCGGTGTCGGTGACGAACTCCAGGTACTGGGCGTTGGTGACCTCGTACGCGCCGAGCCAGTAGGCGGCGGTGATGGGCGAGGCCTCGCCCGAGCCGGCGGTCCCGGCGAGATCGGTCCCGAAGGTGAAGGACGGGTTGGCGGCGATCCCGGCCAGGTCCTGGCCGGCGACCGTGGTCGTGGTGGCGGTCGCGGCCGTGGCGGCGGTGGCGGTCGTCGTGCCCTGCGCGGCGACGGCGCGGGCCGGCCGTGCGAGGCCGGCGGCGCCCGTGACGGCGAGGAGGGCGAGGAGGGTCCTTCTGCTGATGCCTGGGGCGGTCGCGTTCATGACGGCTCCTGAGGGTGAGGACGTCGCGCGTCCCTGCGCGCATGGCTGATGCTCCATCAAGTGGCGCAATCTGTCGACACTTCGACCGTAACAGTCCCTTGGGTGGACCCTGTGAGGCTAAATGCGTCGACAGTTGCGCCGGAGTGGTGTATTCAGGCGCGTAAACCGTCTCCCACTCCGTTACGGTCCGACCCCTTGACGCCCTGCCTATGACTGCGTAGACATGACAGCGCAGACATGACTACGCAGTCAGACACGCTTCGCCGCGTGACGTCTGACATCATCAGTCCGCGAGTACGACCGTTCGGCCACACCGGGAGACACCATGACGCGAGCGACAGGGCGGGGCACCAGTTCCGCGGCGGCGCGCAGTGTGGACGTCGCCCGGCTGGCCGGGGTCTCGCAGAAGACGGTGTCGCGGGTCTTCAACGACGAGCCGTACGTGTCGGCCGACGTCCGCCGGCGGGTCCTGGAAGCGGCCGAGCAGCTCGGCTACCGGCGCAACAACGCCGCCCGCGCGCTGGCCTCCGGCCGCAGCCGCTCCATCGGCGTGGTCACCCTCGGCACGGCCCTGTACGGCCCCGCCTCGCTCCTCATGGGAGTCGAGCGGGTCGTCCGGGACACGGGCTACGCGCTCCGGGTCGTCAACACCGTGGAGGGCGACCCCGCCGGGGTGGCCGGCGCCGTGGACTCACTGCTCGACCAGGGCGTGGACGGCATCGTCATCTCCGAGCCGATCGACGAGACCGGCCCCGAGGGCGGGACGGCCCTGCGGGTCGACGTACCGGTCCTGGTGCTCGGCGCGCCCCCCGGACTCACCGCGCCCGCGGTGCTGACGGCCGGCGACGGCGCCGATGTCATGGCCCGTACGGCGACCGAACATCTGCTGAGCCTCGGGCACCCGACGGTCCATCACCTCGCCGGTCCGCAGCGGTGGTACGCCGCCCGGGACCGGTTGGAGGGATGGCGGGCCACGCTGACCGCCCACGGCAGGGAGCTGCCGCCGGTCGTCGAGGGCGACTGGTCGGCCGCCTCCGGCTACCGGGCGGGTCTCGAACTCGCCGCGGACGGCGATCTCACCGCCGTGTTCGTCGCCAACGACGACATGGCGATCGGGCTGATCCGCGCGCTGACGGAGGCCGGACTGCGGGTGCCGCAGGACGTGAGCGTCGTCGGCTTCGACGACGTCCCGGTCGCCGCCTACATCACTCCCCCGCTGACCACGGTGCGCCAGCCGTTCGACACCGTGGCCCAGGAGGGACTCAAGCGTCTCGTGCACGCCATCGAGAACCCCGACGCCGACCCCCTGCCGCCGAGCGACCCACCGGTCGACCTCGTCGTACGCGCCTCGACCGCGCCCCCCGCCGACCGGACGACCCCGGCCCGCGCGCGGCGCACCGCCTCCCGTACCGACGGAGGCGCACCCGCACCCCGGCCGACGAACGGAGGTCCGTCCAGTCGTCCCTGACCGGCCCACCGGCCCCTGAGCCCACGGCACCGCGCGTGACCGACGGTCGAGCCGCCGTCCCCGTCCCGCCCGTGCCCCGCCCCTTCACCCTCTTCACCTCGTCGCCCGCGCGCCCGTAGGGCCGCCCCTGACCGCAGCGGGCCCGCGACCCACCCTCACCCCCCATCGGCGTACCCGGCCCCGTCGGCGTACCCGCCCCGTGGACACGTCGCGCTCTCCCCGATGCACCGCTCTTCCCCCCTGGCTCTTCCCTTCACCCCCGCACGCCCTCGCCCGCGTGCCCCCTTCTTCGCCCCGGCGGGAGTCCACCATGCCCAGAAACACCTCCATGCCCTTCTCCGGCTCCGCCCCGATGAGCCGCCGACTCTTCCTCGCCACCACCGGAGCCCTGTCGCTCGGCGCCGCCCTGACCGCCTGCGGCGACAGCGGCTCCGGTGGTTCCTCCGCCTCCTCCAAGCCGGTCAGCCAGGCCGACATCGACAAGGCGATGAAGACGCCGACCGAGCTGACGTTCTGGACGTGGGTCCCGAACATCGACAAGGAGGTCGCCCTCTTCGAGAAGAAGTACCCGGCGATCAAGGTCAAGGTCGTCAACGCCGGTCAGGGCACCCCGCAGTACACCAAGCTGCGCACGGCCCTGAAGGCCGGCAGCGGCGCCCCCGACATGGTGCAGATCGAGTTCCAGGCCATCCCCACCTTCACCATCACCGACAGCCTGCTGGACCTGCGGCCGTACGGCGCCTCCGCCCTCAAGTCCACGTTCGTGGACTGGACCTGGAGCCAGGTCAGCGGCAGCAAGGGCGAGGTGTGGGCGATCCCGCAGGACACCGGCCCGATGGGCATGCTGTACCGGCAGGACATCTTCGACAAGCACGGCATCGACGTCCCCGGAACCTGGGACGAGTTCGCCGAGGCGGCCCGCAAGCTGCACAAGGCCGACCCGGACGTCTACCTCACCAACCTCGCGGCCAACCAGGTCGCCGCCTGGCACGGACTGCTGTGGCAGGCGGGCGCCAAGCCGTACGCCACCTCCGGCAAGAGCGACATCACCATCAGCGTCGACGACGCGGTGTCGAAGAAGCTCGGCGCCTACTGGGGCGGGCTGGCGAAGGAAGGCGTCATCGGGGTCGAGCCGGACTTCACCGACTCCTGGTACGCGGCCCTCAACAAGGGCAAGTACGCCACCTGGCTGACCGCGGCCTGGGGCCCGGTGTTCCTCTCCGGCTCCGCCAAGGCGACCTCCGGCAAGTGGCGGGCCGCCCCGCTGCCGCAGTGGGATGGCGCGAAGCCCAGCTCGGGCAACTGGGGCGGCTCCACCACCGCGGTCATCCGCTCCACCAAGAACCCCATCGCGGCGGCGCTCTTCGCGCAGTTCCTCAACAGCGACCCGGCCAGCGCCCGGATGTTCGCCACCGAGCAGTTCTTCTTCCCCGCGACCAAGGCGCTGCTCACGGACGCCGAGTTCACCGGCGACGCGCCCGCCTTCTACGGCGGCCAGAAGGTCAACCAGGTCTTCGCCGACATCAGCTCCACCGTCAACGCCGACTTCCAGTGGCCGCCGTTCCTCGACCAGGCGGCCACCGACTGGACGGAGACGGTCGGCAAGTCCCTCGCCGACAAGTCCGACACGGTCGCCGCCCTCGGCACCTGGGAGTCACGCCTGACCACGTACGCCAAGGGCCAGGGCTTCACCGTCAAGGGGAGCTGACATGGCTGCCGCACGCCGTCACCGCTCGGCCGGCCCCCTGTTCGTCGCGCCGTTCCTGACGCTGTTCCTGCTGCTGTTCCTCGCCCCGCTCGGCTACGCCGCCTACCTCAGCCTGTTCCAGGAGCGGCTGATCGGCGGCACGGTGTTCGTCGGGCTCGACAACTACGTGCAGGCGCTGGGCGACCCCCAGCTCCTGCACGGCGTCGGACGGGTCGCGCTGTTCTTCGTGATCCAGGTCCCGGTGATGCTGCTGCTGGCGCTGCTGTTCGCGCTCGCCCTGGACAGCGGTCTGCTGCGGCTCGCCCGGGTGATCCGGCTGGGCATCTTCGTGCCGTACGCGGTGCCGAGCGTGGTGGCCGCGCTCATGTGGGGCTATCTGTACGGGCCGGACTTCGGCCCGTTCGCCCAGCTCAGCCGGAAACTCGCCCTGCCCGCCCCGGACTTCCTCAGCGGCGGCTGGATGCTCGGCAGTCTGGCGAACATCGTGACCTGGGAGTTCGTCGGCTACAACATGATCATCCTGTACGCCGCCCTGCGGACGATCCCGCAGGAGCTGTACGAGGCGGCCGCGATGGACGGGGCGGGCGCCTGGCGCATCGCCTGGTCGGTCAAACTGCCGGCCCTGCGGCCCGCCCTGCTGCTCACCCTGCTGTTCTCGGTCATCGGCAGCTTCCAGCTCTTCAACGAGCCGAACCTGCTGATGAAGATCGCCCCGGACGTGATCAGCAGCTCCTACACCGCCAACCTGTACGCCTACTCCCTCGCGTTCACCGGTCAGCAGGTCAACTACGCGGCGACGGTCTCCTTCCTCCTGGGCCTCGTCATCGTGGGCGCCTCCTACGGCGTCCTGCTCACCGCGAACCGCAGGAGGACCCCATGACGTCCCCCAAGCTCTCGACTTCGCCCGGCAAGGGGGCGCCCCCATCCACCCCCGCGGCGACGGTCGCGCCGAACGCCGCGCGGTCGGCGCGCACCTTCCGGACGAAGGCGCGCCGGACCCGCCGCAGCACCCCCCTCACCATCGCCATGCTGGCCGCCCTGGCCTACTTCCTCCTCCCGCTGTTCTGGCTGCTCATCGCCTCCACCAAGAGCACCCAGGACCTGTTCAACAGCTTCGGCCTCTGGTTCTCGCACGCCCCACAGCTGTGGGCGAACATCCGGGCGACCTTCGCCCAGGACGACGGCGTGTTCCTGCACTGGCTGCTGAACACGGTCGTGTACGCCGTCGTCAGCGCGGTCGGGGCGGCGCTGCTGGCCGCCGCCGGCGGGTACGGGTTCGCGAAGTTCCGGTTCCGTGGCGACCGGGTCGCCTTCAACCTCGTCCTCGGCGCGGTCATGGTCCCGACCACGGCCCTCGCGATCCCGACCTATCTGCTGTTCGCGAAGGCGGGTCTGGTCAACACGCCCTGGGCGGTCATCCTGCCCTCGCTGGTGAACCCGTTCGGGCTGTACCTGATGCGGATCTACGCCGAGGACGCCGTACCGGACAGCCTCCTGGAGGCGGCCCGGATCGACGGCGCGGGCGAGGTGCGGATCTTCCTGCGGATCGCGCTGCGGCTGCTGGGCCCCGGTCTGGTCACCGTGCTGCTGTTCACCCTGGTGGCGACCTGGAACAACTACTTCCTGCCGCTGATCATGCTCAACGACCCGGATCTGTACCCGGTGACCGTCGGTCTGTCGTCCTGGGCCGCGCAGGCGCAGAACGGCGGCGCCGGCTCCAGCAGCGACATGCTCGCGCTGGTCGTGACCGGTTCCCTGCTCTCGATCGTCCCCCTCGTCGTGGCCTTCCTGATGCTCCAGCGCTACTGGCAGAGCGGTCTGGCCGCGGGCGGCGTCAAGCAATAGCCCTCTTCGTCCCTCCGGAGGTTTCTTCATGGCGGAACTGCCCGCCCGCGTCCTGTTCGGTGCCGCCTACTACCACGAGTACCACCCCGAGTACGCGCCCGCGGTGCCCTCGGACGAGCAGCTCAAGACCGACCTCGATCTGATGGCCGAGGCACGGTTCACCGTCATCCGGGTCGGCGAGTCCGTCTGGTCGACCTGGGAGCCGGAGAACGGCCGCTTCGACCTGGACTGGCTGCAGCCCGTCCTCGACGGCGCCCATGAGCGCGGTATCTCCGTCGTCCTCGGTACCCCGACCTACGCCGTGCCGCCGTGGCTGGCCCGGCTGTACCCCGAGATCACCGGCGAGGACGCCACCGGCCGGCGTCTCGGCTGGGGTGCCCGCCAGGAGGTGGACATCACCCACCCGGCGTTCCGGTTCCACGCAGAGCGGGTCATCCGCGCGATCGTCGCCCGGTACGCGGACCATCCGGCGGTCATCGGCTTCCAGGTCGACAACGAGCCGGGACTGCATCTGCTGCACAACCGGGGCGTCTTCCAGCGGTTCGTCGACCATCTGCGCGCCACGTACGGCGACGTGGAGACCCTGAACCGCGCATGGGGCCTGGTCTACTGGTCGCACCGGCTCTCCACCTGGGCCGACCTGTGGACGCCGGACGGCAACGCGCAGCCCCAGTACGACCTGGCGTGGCGGGAGTTCCAGGCCCGGCAGGTCACCGAGTTCATCGCCTGGCAGGCCGACATCGTGCGCGAGTACGCCGGTCCTGAGCACTTCGTCACCACCTGTATCTCGTACACCCGCCAGGGGGTGGAGGACGACGAGATGACGGACGCCCTCGACATCGCGGCGGGCAACCCGTACTACGACATGCAGGACGGCCTGCTGCTCCCGGACCCCACCCCCGAGGACCACGAGCAGCTCTGGAAGACCACCGGGGTGTGGTCGATGTACCAGACCGCGGACTGGATGTTCGCCTCCCGGCAGGCGCCGTTCCTGGTCACCGAGACCAACGCCAACTCCATCGGCATGGCGTGGGACAACCGCCCGGCCTTCGACGGCCAGTGGCGGCAGGCCGCCTGGGCGCTGGTGGCGCGCGGGGCCCGGATGATCGAGTACTGGCAGTGGCAGACGCTGCGCTTCGGGGCGGAGACGTACTGGGGCGGGGTCCTCCCGCACAGCGGCCGTCCGGGGCGGACGCACGCCGAGATCGCCCGGCTGGGCGCGGAGTTCGAGACGGCGGGCCCGCTGGTCGCGGGTCTGGAGCCGGACGCCGACGTCACGATCGTGTACTCGCTGCCCAGCAAGTGGCTGATGCAGCAGCACCCGGCGCTGTCTAAGCCGGACGGCTCGCCGGACCCCGCCTCCTACCACCGCATCCTGGACCCGTTCTACCGCGGTGCCTTCGACGCGGGGCGGCAGGTGCGGATGGTCCACGCCCGGCAGTTGCACGACCCGAGCGGCGAACGGCCCGGCCTCACCCCCGAGGAGGCGGTGGAGCGCCACCCGGTCCTCGTCGTGCCGGCGCTGTACGTGGTCGACGACGCGACGGTCGACTGGCTCGCGGCGTACGCGGAGGCGGGCGGCCATCTGGTGCTGGGCCCGCGCACCGCGTACGCCGACCAGGAGGCCCGGGCGCGTCATGTGCAGGCGCCGCCCCGGCTGGTCGAGGCGGCGGGGCTGCACTACGACGAGTTCAGCAACCTGGCCCGGCCGGTGCCGGTGCGTGCGGTGCCCGGGGGCCCGCTGCCGCTGCCGGAGTCCGCGACGGCGACCCGCTGGGCCGACGCGCTGACCGTCACCGACGCCGAGGCGCTGGTGGAGTACGTCCATCCGCACTTCGGCCGCTGGCCCGCGGTCACCACCCGCCCGCACGGCACGGGCCGGGTCACCTGTGTGGGCACGGTCCCCGGCCGTGAGCTGGCCCGTGCGCTCGCCGAGTGGCTGGCGCCGCGCGTGCGGAGCGGCTGGGGTGACCTCCCGGCCTCCGTGACGGCGACGACCGGCACCTCCCCGGACGGACGCCGGGTCCACATCGTCCACAACTGGAGCTGGGAGCCCGCGCGCCCGGCCGTTCCGGTGGACCTCACCGACGCCCTGGACGGCCGGTCCGTCCCGGCGGGCTCCGCGCTGGACCTCGGCCCGTGGGACGTGCGCGTCCTCGTGGCCGGCCCGGACGACCACTCCTGATCCCGTCCCCGAGGAGGGGCTGTGCAGAGAAGAAGAATCGCCAGAGTGCTGGGGGGCCTCGGCGCGGTGTCGGCGCTGCTGGTGATCCCCCTGTCCAGTGCGCAGGCGTACGACCCGACGGGCGGGGTCCTCTATCAGCTCGGCAGTGAGCCGTGTCTGAAGGGGCGCGGCAACTGCGCGATCTACCCGAAGTCGGCGCAGCTGCCGAGCGGCCGGCTGGTCGCCGCGTTCGAGAAGTCCACGGTCGTCCCCGCCTCGGGCAGCGCCGACGGGCAGACGCTCCCTGTCTACCGGAGCGACGACCACGGCACGACCTGGCAGCCGCTGTCGGAGGTCAAGGCCCCGGCCTACCTCTCCACCGACCCCAAGTACGCCAAGTACACGAGCAATTGGACCAACCCCTACCTGTACGTCCTCCCGCAGGACGTCGGCGACCTGAAACAGGGCACGCTGCTGCTGGCGAGCGTGGTGTCGGGCGACGACTCCTACTACAAGGAGCACAAGGCGGCCGACCCGAACTGGACGCCGTCCAACGACGGCGACCGCAAGGACCTGGCGATCGCCCTGTACTCCAGCACCGACGACGGCGCGAGCTGGAAGGTGGTCAACGTCGTCGCCACCGGCGGCTGGCAGGGCGGCAGCGCGGGCGCGGTCGGGCAGAACATCGCCGCCGCGAACACGAACCGGCAGGTGGATCCCCTGTGGGAGCCGTACCTGATGGTCTACAAGGGCAAGCTGGTCTGCTACTACTCCGACGAGAACGACTACACCGGCTTCGACGCGACGACCGGCGTCCCCACCCTGGACCCCGCCAACGACACGGCCACGGATTCGGGGGGCCAGATCCTGGTGCACCGGACCTGGGACGGCCGTGGCACGGCGTGGAGCGCCCCGGTCGTCGACATCGCGGGCCTGACCCAGAACATGGGCGGCGGAAAGACCGAGATCGGCGGCGGCCGTCCCGGCATGACCAACGTCGTCCGGATGACGGACGGCAAGTGGATGATCACCTACGAGTACTGGGGCGGCGGGGCCGACACCCGGTACCGGATCGCCGACGACCCGTTGACGTTCTTCCTCGGCTCGGCCACGGGCACGGCGGTCACCGGTCTGCCGCTCGACGCCGGTTCCCACGCGCTCGCGACGGGTGGCAGCCCGGTCCTCGTCCGGCTTCCCGGCGGACGTCTGGTCTACAACGCCGCCGGCAGCGGCAGCGTCTGGGTCAACGAGAGCGGACGCAGCGACGGCGTGTGGAAGGAGTACCAGACGACCTCGCCCGGCGCCTACAGCCGCAACCTCCAGTACGTCGAGGGCACGGGCCGCCTCTCCGTGCTCAACAACCAGGGGACGTCGACGCTCAAGTTCGCCGACGTCGACCTCGGTCACTCGGACGGCGCCTACTACCAGCTGGTGAACCGCAGGACGGACCAGGTCATCGGCACCGGCGGCAGGACCAACGACGCGAACCTCGGCAACGGGGACGTGCCGGACGTCCGGCTGGAGGCCCCCGGCTCGGCGGCGAACCCGGACACCCAGTACTGGCATGTGGTGACCGAGCCGCAGGGCGGCGTGACCCTGCTCAACAAGTCGGGCGGACGCGCGGCGGCCATCTGGACCGGGAACGCGACGGCCGGCCAGAAGATCGGCCAGTGGGTCGACAACAGCAAGAGCGGCAGTTGGAACCTGGTCAGGACGAGCGACGGCTTCTACCGACTGCAGTCGGTCAAGAACACGAGCCTGTACCTGACCGGTGCGACCGCCGGAGGACAGCTCACCCTGCAGACCGCCGCCACCGACGGTTCACAGGACTGGGAACTCGTCCAGTAGTCCGGTGGGCACACCAGGTGACGGGGGGTCAGCTCGCCACGGCGAACTGGCTCCCCGTCTTCTGTCCGTTCTCCGTGCGGGCCGCGGCCACACAGCGGAAGACCCGCAGTCCCTTGTCCCACTCCGAGGCCGTGGGCGGGATGATGTCGGTCTCCCACTTCTTCGCGACCGTACGGCCCTCGGGGAGCATGGTCGCGTCCATCACCTTCTGCGAACAGAGCGCCTTGACGTCCGGATGCTTGATCAGGTCGCGGGCGTTGTTCGTCATGCCGTCCTCGGGCAGCGGGGCGATCGCGAACGTCTCCCACACGTGCTCGGCGGCGCAGTCGGCGCGGCTGACCGTGATGATGCCGGAGATGTCGACGATGCCGCTCCAGCACTCCGGGCTCGCGACACACCGGCCGCCCACGCCGTCGACTCTCGTCGCGGGGCAGTTCTCGGTCGTGGTGGGCACACCGAACCCGGACGTGCCCTTGTCCTCGGCGGTGGCGCTGGAGGAGGGTGCCGCCGATCCGGAGGTGCCACCGCCGTCGTCCGAGCCGAAGTACTGGTTCGTGACCACGGTGACGGACACGGTCACGGAGACGACGACGGCCGCGAGTACGGCGATCAGCCGGAACTTCCGCCCGCCCACGCGGTCCTGCGGTCGGGCGGCCACGGTCGTGCCGCCCGCTCTCCCGGGCCGGTCCGGCGGCACCGTCGCGGGGACCGCGTCCCGGACGGGCGGCGCGTCGCGGTGGTGCGGAACGGTGGTCATGGTCGGGGCCGGTCCGAAGCCACCGGGGCCGGCGGGGCCGCCCAGGGCGACCGTGTCGAGGTCGACGGCGGCGAGGGCGTCCCGGAAGGCCCCCGCGTCGGACAGCCGCTCGGCCGGGTCCGGGGCCAGGGCGTGCCGGAGCACCTCGTTGAGGGCCGCGGGCATGCCGTGCAGCGGGACGTACGGCCAGGTGTGACGCACGATCAGTTCGGCCAGGCTGAGCTGGGTCCCGTCGTCCGGGTGGTGCGGCGGGAAGCCGCGCAGCAGGGCGTAGAGCGTGGCGGCCAGGGAGTACACGTCACCGGCCGGGCCGGGCTCGGCCATGTGGAAGGCCTCGGGCGGGGCGTAGGCGGGGGTCAACGCCTCGCGGGTCACGGACAGTTCGCGCCCGGGGCGGGGCATGGCCGCGAGCCCGAAGTCGGTGAGGGCCACCCCGCCGTACCGGTTGACCATCACGTTGCCGGGCTTGATGTCGCGGTGCAGCACCCCGGCGGCGTGCGCGGCGGCCACGGCGTCCGCGAGCCCCACGCCGATGTCCCGCGCCTCCTTCGGCGGGAAGGCGCCCTGCCGGTGCAGCCGCTCGCCCAGCGAACCGCCCGGGCACAACTCCAGGACCATGTAAGGGCGGTCGTCGGCCAGCACCCCGGCGTCGTACACGGGGACCACGTGCGGATGCCCGGAGAGCTGCCCGGCCGCGGTGACCTCGCGCAGGAAGCGCTGCCGGTCGCGCGGGGTGGACAGCACCCTGCTGTCCACCTTCAGCGCGACCTCCCGGCCCACGGCCAGCTGCCTGGCCCGGTACACCGTGGCGAACCCGCCCTGGCCCAGGATCTCCTGGACCTCGTAGCCGGACAGTGCGATTCTTCCGGGCTGCATGTGCCGTACCCCCAGCGTGCCGCCCCGGCCGGGACGTCCGGCCGAGGTCGAGGCGAGACTCTAGCCCAGCGCGGTGACAGGGGTGGTCACAGGTACTCGGCGGCGGCGTCCAGCAGCCAGTCGGTGAGGTATCCGGCGAACGAGGAGCGCACGAGGATCCAGAATCCGGCGTCGGGCCGGTCCCGGGCGACGAGGACGACCTGGGTGCGGCCGAGGGTGGTCTGCGCGCAGCGGCCCGGCCCGAAGCCGCGGGGGTGGAGGTCGAGCGAGCAGCCGTGGGCGAGGAGGTCGCGGGCGTGCGGGCCGGTGACGAGGAGGGTGGTGCGCTGGGCGGAGACGTCCGTGACGGAGACCGGTTCGTCTCCGGCGGCTTCCCGGATACGGTCCTCCAGCGCGCGTGAGGTCCCGGGCCGGCCCACGACGAGCCATTCGTCGGGGCCGAGCCAGAGCACGGTCAGCTCACGGGTGCGGGTGACGGTGTTCGGTTCGAGCGGCAGGGGGACGCCGAGGGCGACACCGACCGCGTCGGCGGCCGGGCCCTTGGGGTCCAGCCGCAGGCCGATCTGAGTGAGGAAGGGGAGTTCGGCGAGGCGGACCCGCCCGTGGGAGGCGCGGGTGGCGTCGGCCAGCCGGTCCTTGGCGCTCAGCAGGGGGCTGCGGGGCGTGAGAGTCGGGTCAGCCATCGCGGCGGGCTCCCTCGGGGTCGAAGAGGACAGGGCCGGTGACGGTGACCGGGACGAGCCGGTCGCCGACGGGGGCGTAGAGGCGTTCGCCGATGCGGTCGCGGCCGCCCTTGATCAGGGCGAGGGCGAAGGTGCGGCCGAGGGCGGCGCTGCGGTAGCTGGAGGTGACGTGGCCGAGCATCGGGACCGGCGGGGGCGGCAGGACGCTGTCGGCGACCAGGTGGGTGCCTTCGGGCAGGAAGTCGGCGGGATCCTCGGGGAGGAGGCCGACGAGGTGCTTGCGGTCGGCGCGGAGGGTGTCGGGGCGGGCGAAGGAGCGCTTGCCGAGGAAGTCGGGCTTCTTCTTCGACACCGCCCAGCTCATGCCGAGGTCCTGGGGGGTGATGGTGCCGTCGGTGTCCTGGCCGATGATGGGGTAGCCCTTCTCGGCGCGCAGGACGTGCATGGTCTCGGTGCCGTAGGGGGTGATGCCGTACGGGGTCCCCGCCTCGTGGACGGCTTCCCAGAGGGTGAGCGCGTGCCAGGGGGAGACGTTGATCTCGTAGGCGAGTTCACCGGAGAAGCTGATCCGGCAGACGCGGGCCTCGATGCCGGCGACGGTGGTGTCGCGCCAGGCCATGAAGGGGAAGTCGTCGTTGCCGACGGCCAGTTCGGGTGCCAGCGAGCCCAGGACGTCGCGGGACTTCGGGCCGACGAGGGCGACGGTGGCCCACTGTTCGGTGACGGAGGTGCAGTGCACCCGGAGGTGGGGCCATTCGGTCTGGAGCCATTCCTCCATCCAGTCCAGGACGGTGGCCGCGTTGCCGGTGGTGGTGGTGACCAGGAAGCGGTCCGCGGTGAGGCGGATGACGGTGCCGTCGTCGAAGACCATGCCGTCCGGGCGGCACATGACGCCGTAGCGGATCATGCCGGGCTTCAGGGTGCTCATCATGTTCGTGTAGAGCAGGTCGAGGAAGGCGCCCGCGTCCGGGCCCTGGACGTCGATCTTGCCGAGGGTGGAGGCGTCCATGAAGGCGACGCCGTCACGGGCGGCGGCGCACTCGCGCAGCACCGCGGTCTCCATGGCCTCGCCGTTGCGCGGGTAGTACCAGGGGCGCTTCCACTGGCCGACGTTCTCGAACAGCGCCCCCTGCATCACGTGCCAGTCGTGCAGTGCGGTGGTGCGGACGGGGTCGCTGAGCGCACCCCGGTCACGGCCGGCGAGCGCCGCGAAGGAGACCGGGACGTAGGGCGGGCGGAAGGTGGTGGTGCCGAGCGCGGAGACGTCGACGCCGAGGAGTTCGGCGACCACGCCACTGGCCAGGACACCGGCCGTCTTGCCCTGGTCGTTGGCGGTACCGGCCGTGGTGTAGCGCTTGGTGTGCTCCACCGACCGCAGCCCCGCGCCCGTCGCGCGGGTCAGGTCCTCGACCGTGACATCGCGCTGGAGGTCCACGAACCGCCGGGCGCCGTCCCGGCCCGGGACCGTGAACACGTGCATCGGCGCGGTGTACGGGGCCGCGGTCACGTCCGGGAGGGCGGGGTGCTCGGGTGTGTGGCCCTCCGCCTCCAGGGCGCGCGCGGCCGCCGCGGCACCCTGGGCGAGCACGGTGGGCAGGTCGAGCACGCCGCTCGCGGAGCCCGCGACCTCGACGGCCTGACGGCCGGTGTCGGGGACGAAGGAGCCGAGGGCGTCGTCGTAGCGGAGCTTCCCGCCGGACTGGCTGAACAGATGCGCGACGGGGTTCCAGCCGCCCGAGACCAGCAGCAGATCGGCCGCGAACTCCCGGCCGCCGTCGGTCTCCCCGAACGGGGCGACGGTCACGGAGCTCAGCCGGGCCTCGCCCTCGGTGCCGATCACGGCATGGCCGGTCAGCACCTCGACACCGGCGGCTTCGGCGCGCCGGCCCCACTCCCCCGCGTCCGTACGGGTGTCCACGATCACCGGGACCGCCACGCCGGCCGCGGCGAGGTCCAGGGCCGCCGGGTACGCGCTGTCGTTGGTGGTGAGGACGACCGCGCGGCGGCCGGGCAGGACACCGTGCCGGTGCAGATAGGTGCGGGCCGAGGCGGCCAGCATCACACCGGGCCGGTCGTTGTCCGCGAAGGCGAGGGAACGCTCGTGGGCGCCGGTCGCCAGGACCACCCGGCGCGCCCGGATCCGCCACACCCGCTCGCGCGAGGCCTTCGCGGGGGCCGCCGCACCGAGGTGGTCGGTACGGCGCTCCACGGCGAGGAGGTGGTTGTCGTCGTAGTGGCCGAACACCGTGGTGCGCGGCAGAACGCGGACCTCCGGGGCGGCTTCGAGCAGCGCGCCGACCTCCCGCACCCAGTCGAGGTGCTCGCCGCTGCCGAGGAGGCTGCCGCCCGGCTCCGGCTGGTCGTCGGCCAGGATCACCCGGGCTCCGGAGCGGGCCGCCGCGGCCGCTGCCGCGAGGCCCGCCGGACCCGCCCCCACGATCAGCAGGTCGCAGTGGGCGTGCACGGCGTCGTAGCGGGCCGGATCCGGCTCGGTCGCCAGCCGGCCCTGACCGGGCAGGCTGCTCGCCACCAGGCCGTCGTAGAGCTCCACCGCCGTCGCGGGCAGCATCGGCTCCGGGAACGGGGCCTCGATCTGGATCACGGCGTTGGGTTCCTCGACACCGGCGGAGAAGATGCCTCTCGGCCGGCCGAGCTTGATGCTCGTCGCCGCCTGGATCACTCCGTTGGCGAGCAGGGCGGAGGCGAGGGTGTCGCCCCGGTACCCCTGGTACTCGGTGCCGTCGAAGGTGAAGGTGAGGGGTGCGTCGCGGTCGATCCGGCCGAGTGCCGGGTGCCGGAAGCCTGTCGGGGGCTCTGCGCCGAGGGCACCGGTCGGCCCTGACGGAGCCCCGGCCCCGGCCCCGTCCTCGGACACCGGACCGGCTGCGCGGGGCGGGCTCGGCTGGGAGGTGACCGGGCGGGGCTGCGGCGCCTCCGGGCGTTCCTCCCCCGAGCGGTACACGGCCAGGATCTCGTTGGTGGAGGTGTCGCGGACCGCGTTGAACCAGCGGCGGCAGCCCGCCGAGTGGCTCCAGCGTTCGGCGAAGGGCCCCTTGGGGTTGGCGCGGAAGAACAGGTAACGGGCCCACTCCTGGTCGGACAGTTCCGCCGGGTTCTCCGGATAGGGCACGTGAGCCTGGCCGCCGTAGTGGAACTCGGCCTCGTCACGGGGCCCGCACCACGGGCAGGGGATGAGCAGCATGGATCGGCTCCCAGAGTGTCCGGTGGTGTCCTAGTGGGCCACGGCGGCGGCGCCGTGCTCGTCGACGAGCGCGCCGGTGGTGAAACGGTCGAGCGAGAACGGGGCGTTCAGCGCGTGCGGGCTGTCGTGGGCGATCGTGTGGGCGTAGACCCAGCCCACGCCCGGGGTGGCCTTGAAACCGCCCGTCCCCCAGCCGCAGTTGAGGTAGAGACCGTCCACCGGGCTCAGGCCCACGATCGGCGAGGCGTCCGGACTCACGTCCACGATGCCGCCCCAGGTCCGCAGCACATGGGCCCGCGCGAAGACCGGGAACAGTTCCAGGGCCGCGGACATCTGTTCCTCGATGATGTGGAACGCGCCGCGCTGGGTGTAGGAGTTGTAGGAGTCGATCCCCGCCCCCATCACCAGCTCGCCCTTGTGCGCCTGGCTGACGTACACATGCACCGCGTTGGACATGACCACCGTCGGATGCACCGGTTCCAACAGCTCGGACACCAGGGCCTGGAGCGGGTGGCTCTGGACGGGCAGCTCGATCCCCGCCATCGCGGCCAGGACCGAGGTGTGGCCGGCCGAGCACAGGGCCACCTTGCCCGCCGCGATCGGCCCCAGGGTGGTCTGGACGCCGACGACGCGGCCGCCGACCACGTCCAGGCCGGTGACCTCGCAGTTCTGGATGATGTCGACACCCGCGGCGTCCGCCGACCGCGCGAAGCCCCAGGCCACGTAGTCGTGCTTGGCGATGCCCGCCCGCGGCTGGTAGGTGGCGCCCAGGACCGGATACCGCACATCCGGCGAGATGTTGACGATCGGGCAGACTTCCTTGACCTGCTCGGCGTCCAGCCACTCCGCGTCCACCCCGTTGAGGCGGTTGGCCTCCACGCGGCGCACACTGTCGCGCACATCCTGAAGGCTGTGCGCCAGGTTCAGCACGCCCCGCTGGGAGAACAGGATCGGATAGTCCAGCTCCTCCTCCAGGCCCTCCCAGAGTTTCAGGGCGTGCTCGTAGATGCCCGCGCTCTCGTCCCACAGGTAGTTCGAGCGGATGATCGTGGTGTTGCGAGCCATGTTCCCGCCCGCCAGCCACCCCTTCTCCAGCACCGCCACATTGGTGATGCCGTGGTTCTTCACCAGATAGTGCGCGGTGGCCAGACCATGACCGCCACCCCCCACGATCACGACGTCGTACGACCGCTTCGGCTCGGGCGTCCGCCACAGCCAGTCGGGGTGGTCCGGAAGCTCGGCGCCGGGGGTACGAGGGCTCATCGGGCGTCTCCGGGTTCGCTCAGCCGCGCAGGCGGGACATGGACGGGTCGAACAGGGGCTCCTCGGCGACGACCGCGTCGACGCGCTGGTCGAAGTAGCCGATGTGGAGT
>NZ_JBEXXK010000087.1:0-33010 GCF_040630405.1 Streptomyces sp. NPDC005811 | reverse complement strand
TCATCGCCCAGGCCCTCAAGCCGGCCCACGACGCCCCGGCGCTCAAGGCCCGCGTCGAGGCCCTCGCCGCCAAGCACCCGCTCTACCCCGGTCTGAACAAGTAGTTCCCTGGTGGGGGTACCCGAAGGTGTGTGCCCCCACCCTTTCTGTAAGGAATCCCCGTGGCCATCTCGGTCTTCGACCTCTTCTCGATCGGCATCGGCCCGTCCAGCTCGCACACGGTCGGCCCGATGCGCGCGGCCCGGATGTTCGCGGCGCGCCTGAACGGCGACGCCCTGCTGGACTCCGTCGCCTCGGTCCGCTGCGAGCTGTACGGCTCCCTCGGCGCCACCGGCCACGGCCACGGCACCCCCAAGGCGGTCCTGCTCGGCCTGGAGGGCGCCTCACCCCGCACGGTGGACGTGGAGACCGCCGACGAGCGGGTGGAACAGATCAAGGAGTCGGGCCGGCTGCGGCTGCTCGGCACGCGCGAGATCCCGTTCTCCTTCGACGACGACCTGGTCCTGCACCGCCGCAAGGCGCTCCCGTACCACGCCAACGGCATGACCATCCGGTCGTACGACGCCTCGGGCGCGGAGCTGCTGACGAAGACGTACTACTCGGTGGGCGGCGGTTTCGTCGTCGACGAGGAGGCGGTGGGCGCGGACCGCATCAAGCTGGACGACACGGTCCTGAAGTACCCCTTCCGCACGGGCGACGAGCTGCTGCGCCTGACCCGGGAGACGGGTCTGTCGATCTCCGCGCTGATGCTGGAGAACGAGCGGGCCTGGCGGACCGAGGAGGAGATCCGCGAGGGTCTCCTCGACATCTGGCGGGTGATGCAGGCGTGCGTCGCCCGGGGCATGTCCCGGGAGGGCATCCTGCCGGGCGGGCTGCGCGTCCGCCGCCGGGCCGCCGTGACCGCCCGCCAGCTCCGCGCCGACGGCGACCCGCTGGCGCACTCCATGGAGTGGATCACCCTCTACGCGATGGCGGTGAACGAGGAGAACGCGGCCGGCGGCCGGGTCGTGACCGCTCCGACCAACGGCGCGGCGGGCATCATCCCCGCCGTCCTGCACTACTACGTCAACTTCGTCCCCGGCGCGGACGAGGAGGGCGTGGTCCGCTTCCTGCTCGCGGCGGGCGCGATCGGCATGCTCTTCAAGGAGAACGCCTCCATCTCCGGCGCCGAGGTCGGCTGCCAGGGCGAGGTCGGCTCCGCCTGCTCGATGGCGGCCGGCGCCCTCGCCGAGGTGCTCGGCGGCAGCCCGGAACAGGTGGAGAACGCCGCCGAGATCGGCATGGAGCACAACCTCGGCCTGACCTGCGACCCCGTGGGCGGCCTGGTGCAGATCCCGTGCATCGAGCGCAACGGCATGGCCGCGGTCAAGGCGGTCACCGCCGCCCGGATGGCCATGCGCGGCGACGGCTCCCACAAGGTCTCCCTCGACAAGGTCATCAAGACCATGAAGGAGACGGGCGCCGACATGAGCGTGAAGTACAAGGAGACGGCCCGGGGCGGGCTGGCGGTGAACATCATCGAGTGCTGAGGGGATGGCCCCTGACCGGCGCGTTCGCTTCTTTCGGCGCTGTCGGGGCCTTCCCTGCCTACGCGGCGGGGTGTCCTCGTCTCACTGCACGAGGACGGTGCACCAGACCTCGTTGCTGTCGCCGATGCCGCAGTCGGCGATCTCACCGGTGCGGACCTTCGTCCAGACGCCCTTCGCCCGCCAGTGCCAGGTGCCGACCCGCGAGAACCGCTCGTGGTAGCCGTGGCCGGCGAACGTGAAGGCGTCGACGTCGACGCCGGTGCCGTTGCCGCCGCGCGTTCCGTTGCCGAACGTCAGCTGCGCGCACTTGGCGTGCTTGAACTCGCTCCCGGTGCCGCCGCCCCAGTTCCACACGTCACAGTAGTGCGGACCCTCACCGAGACTCGTCGTGTAGTGCATGGTCTCACCGGTCCGGTTCTTCACCGCGCCGCATAGAGGGCCCACGCACCCGTCGGCGGAGGCGGTCGTGGCGCCCGCGACGACCGCACCGGACGCCATCAAGGCGGTCGCGGCGACAGCGACGGCCGTCCGGTTCTTCACTCGGGACATCATCCTGCCCATGGGCTGATCCATTCTTCTGTTGCATTGGGGGGTGGCTCTGCGCGAGCCCGCTGCGGCCCGTCGGCGGCGCACGGCGTCTGCCGCGATCCGCCTGACGGCACGTGAGGCGAGGATCTACGGTGAATCTTGCGAAAAACTTGTGACGGCCGCCCCGGCGCGGCCCCGGAACCAATGGTGGAGGGCCGCTTGGAATCCCGGCCGCTGCCCGGCGGACGAAGTCCCCGCCACCGGCCGGCCGTTCCGCCGCCCGTCCCGGGTGAGGCACGATGAATCTGCACCTTCTCGGACCCCTGGAACTGCGTGTCGGCCGGCGTGCGGTCGACGTCGGGCAGCCGCGTCGCCGCGCGGTCCTGGCGGCACTGGCCGTCGACGCGGGCCGACCGGTCCCCGTGAGCACGCTGGTGGATCGCGTCTGGGACGCCGCTCCGCCCGAGGGGGCGCGGTCGGTCCTCTACGCGCACATCAGCCGTCTGCGCCGACTCCTCGGCGACGCCGCGGCCACGCGGGCCCGTGAGGGGGCGGAGGCGCCGCCGCTCGCCATCCGCCGGGCCTCCGGCGGATACGTCCTGGACGCCGACGAGCACACCCTCGATCTGCTCCGGTTCCGCTCTCTCGTCGCCCAGGGGCGCGAGCCGCACCTGTCCGACACCCGTCGTGCCCAAGTCCTGCAGGAAGCACTGGCGTTGTGGCGCGGTGTGCCGCTGGAGGGACTGGCGGGGTCGTGGGCGGAGCGCACGCGGACCGCCTGGTCGCAGGAGCGCGTGGAGGCGGCGCTCGCCTGGGCCCGCGCCGTGCGGCAGCAGGGAAGGCACGAGGACGTGCCCCCCGTTCTGCAGCCCCTGCTGGCGGAGCATCCGCTGTGCGAGCCGCTCGTCGTGGAGGTGATCCGCGCCCTGGCCGTCGCCGGAAGGACGGCCGAGGCGGTGGACACCTACACCGGTGTCAGCCGGCGGCTGCGCTCCGAGCTGGACGTGGCCGCGGGCCCTGAACTGCGGTCCGTCTACGAGGAGATACTGCGCGGGGCGGGGCAGGAGGAGCCGCCGGGGGCGGGCCCCGGCCCGGTCGCCGGCCGGCCGCCGGCACCGCCCTCCGACCCCGTGCCCGCCCAACTCCCCATGCAGGTGAGCCATTTCAGTGGGCGCGAGCAGCAACTGGCCGAACTCACACGGCACCTCGTGCCCGCCGGTGGCCCGCACGCGGGGGAGCCCGGTTCGGCGGTGGTGGTCTCCGCCGTCTCCGGCACGGCGGGCGTCGGCAAGACCGCGCTCGCCGTGCGCTGGGCACACCAGGTGCGAGAGGCCTTCCCCGACGGACAGCTCTACGTCGACCTGCGGGGCTACGACCCGGACGAACCCGTCTCCGCCGCTCAGGCCCTCGCCGGCTTCCTCACCGCCCTGGGCGTTCCCGGCCAGGAGATACCCCTGCGGCTCAACGACCGCGCCGCGCGCTACCGGACCGCGGTCGACGGACGGCGTCTGCTCGTCCTCCTGGACAACGCGGCCTCCGCCGCCCAGGTGCGCCCGCTGCTGCCCGGAAGCCCCACGTGCAAAGTGGTGATCACGAGCCGGGACTCGCTGTCGTCCCTGGTGTCGGTGCACGGCGCGCACCGCGTGATCCTCGACGTCCTCTCCCCGCCCGAGGCTCTCGCCCTGCTGCGCGCCCTGATCAAAGCGCGCGTCGACTCGGACGAGGCGGCCGCCGATGCCCTGGCCGAGCAGTGCGGGTGGCTGCCCCTGGCCCTGCGGGTGGCGGCCGAACTCGTGCTGTCACGTCCTGCGGACCCGCTCGCGCACCTGGTGGAGGAACTCCGGGACCACCGGCGGCGCCTGGATCTGCTGGACTCGGGCGACGGAGACCCGCGCGGCGCGGTGCGGGCCGTCTTCTCCTGGTCCTACGACCGTCTGCCCGAACAGGAGGCGCGCCTGTTCAGGCTGCTGGGCCTGCACCCGGGGCCCGACGTGGACGTGTACGCGGCCGCCGCGCTGGCGGGCGAGAGTGTGGAACGCGCCCGGCGCCACCTGGACGTCCTGTCCCGCGCGCACCTGGTGCACCGCAGCGGGCCCGGCCGCCACGGCATGCACGACCTGCTGCACGCGTACGCCGCCGAACTCGCGCCCCGGCACGACGGGCCCGAGGAGTGCGCCGCCGCCCTGTCCCGCCTGCTGGACCACTGCCTGGCCGCGTCGTCGGCGGCCATGGACGTGCTGTACCCGGGCGAACGGCATCTGCGTCCGGCCGTCGAGATCCCGGACACCGGTCTGCCGCCCCTGCGCACGGCCGACGAGTGCCGCGCATGGCTGAGCGCCGCGCAGCCCACCCTGGTCGCGCTGTGTTCCCGGACCGAGGAACCGGGGCCGTCCCGGCACACCGTGCGGATCGCCACCACGCTCCACCGCCACTACGAGCGCTCGGGCCATTTCACCGACGCGCTGACCATTCACTCGCACGCCGTGCGGGTGGCCCGTGCCGTGGGGGACGCCCGTGGTGAGGTCGACGTCCTCGCCTGCCTCGGCGCGGTGCACCGCAGGCTCGGGGACTACGAGAGCGCCCACCGCCACCATGCGGACGCGCTGTCGCTGTGCCGCCGGATCGGGTACCGGGCGGGCGAGGCCCGTCATCTCACCAACGTGGGCGTGCTGCACGAGTTGCAGGGCCGCTACCGGGAGGCCGCCGAGCAGCACGAGAGGGCGGTCGAGCTGTTCCGCGCGGTCGGTGACGCCCCCGGTGAGGCCGACGTGCTGAACAACCTGGGCATCGTGCAGGAACTGCTGGAGGACTACCCGGCGTCGATCGAGCGCTATCAGCAGGCGCTGGCCCTGTATCGGCGGACGGGTCACACGTTCGGTGAGGCCAGCGCCCTCGGCAACCTGGGGATCGTCCTGGCGCGGCTCGGGGACCACTCTGCGGCGACCGTCCGGTTCGAGCAGGCGCTCGCTCTCTTCCGCAGGCTCGGACACACCGGGGGAGAGGCGCACGCGCTGTCCAACCTGGGGGACGCGCTGTGCCGTCAGGGCCGGTACGACGAGGCCTGCGAGCATCAGCACCAGGCCCTGGTCCACTTCCGGCGCACCGGGGAGGCGTACGGGGAGGCCGGCGCTCTCAACGGTCTGGGAGAGGCCCTGCACGGCGCCGGACGGCACGGCGAGGCCCTGGACGCGCACGCCGCGGCGCTGGAGGTCGCCCGTGGCATCGGGGAGCAGGAGGAGCAGGCCCGTGCCCACCTCGGTGCGGCCGTCGTCCGGCAGAGCAGGGGGGAGCGCGAGCACGCCGTCGACCACTTCCGGCAGGCGCTGTCCCTGTACACCGCGCTGGGCTCGCCACGCGCCGAGGAGACGCGCAAGGCGCTTCTCTCGGTGACCGCGGGGTAGTTCGCCTCGGAGAGTCTTCACATCCTCGGCCACCGCAGTGGGACGCCGGCCCGGGGCGGGCCGGCGGTGAACATCATCGAGTGTCAGGGGCGCCACGTGTCGGATCATGAGGTGGAGGACCTGGTGGAGCAGTCCGTCCGGGTCCTGGACGCCTGGTACCCGCCGGACGAGCGCCGGGTGCGGGACTGGATCGGCTCGCTGTACCGGTATCAGGAGCGGTTCGACTGCTCGCTGACGTACGGGCGGGTGGAGGACGTGTTGCTCCGGCGCGGGTTCGCGCCGGAGCAGTCCGGGCAGGACGGCGCCCCGCTGGTCGACGCCCTGCGCGCCGTCGCGGTCGCGGCGCGGGAGACCGGGGACCGTGAGCTGATTGCGGAGTGGTACGACCTTGAACCCGAGCTCTGTGCCCTGTACGACCTGGGCGGCGACGGCGCGGACGACATCACCTACTGACCGTCCCTGAAGAGGGGCTGGCCTGCGTGCAGCCGGGCGCGGACGCGCTCGTGGCGGGGCCGGTGCGCGTCCGGGTCGTCGGCCTCGGCCTCGTCCTGGTCCTCGTCCTCGTCCTCGTCCTCGTACACCTCCGGGACCAGGATGCTCCGGGCCGCGGCGAGCTGGTCCGGCGCCGGGTCGTACGCCGCGATCTCCGCCTCCAGCGTTCCCCCGCGGTAGTCGGCGAACTTGTCGTCCAGGACGAGGACCCGGGCGTGGACCGCGCCGGCCACCTCGAAGGTGAAGTCGTTGTAGTACCCGTGGACCAGGCCCCGCGCGCGCAGGTCGCCGCCGACGTAGAGGGCGCCCCAGGACAGCAGGTCCCGGACCACCAGATCGCCGAGGACGACGAGCATGCCGGCGCCGGAGCCGCGGTCGTCCAGGAAGCCGTCCACCACCAGGTCGCCGTCGACGACCAGCGCCAGGTCCAGGTCGGTGTCCTCGGGCAGGACCAGGTCGCCGGTGTGGTGGTACCAGCCGTGGTCGTGCCGGAGGAAGTCGGCGATCTGGCCGCCGGTGCGCCGGGCCACCGCCGAGGTGTCCGGCAGCCGGTCGAAGCGGTCCCGCCAGGTGGACAGGGTCAGCACGCGGAATCCCCGCGCCCGGGGTGGAGCTCGGCGAACGCGGCCGTGAACTCGAAGGGGTACTCCACACAGGCCTCGCCCGCGAAGCACTGTGCGGCGTGCCGGCGCATCCGGGGGCCGTAGACCGGGTCGCCGATCAGGTCGGTGTACGACGTGCGCTCGTCGAGGTCCAGCAGGCCCGCCGTGTCGGCGACGTAGACGTCGAAGCCCGGGTACATCAGGCCCAGGTACGGCATGTCGTCGAGGTCGAGGGCGAGCACGGGGTACTCGCCCTCCTCGTCCGGCTCGGTGACGGCCAGGACGCGCCGGGAGTCGGAGCCGCCGGGGAGCAGGAAGCACTCGGAGAGACGCCCGGACAGCCAGGCGAACTCCTTGCCCCAGAAGTCGCCCATCTCGTCCCCGACCAGTGCGTCGAGCGGGCGCGGCGCGAAGGAGCCGTCCGGGGCGAACCATCCGTGGCGCTCCAGCAGGCCGGTGTCGTACGCCAGCCAGGCGCGCAGGCTCGGCGACAGCGGACGCCCCGACGGGAACACGGCCTCGGCGAGCGCGTCCTCGGCCATCGGCCGGGCGACGCCGCCCTCCACCCAGGGCACGTTCACGTGCGGGAGCAGATACGGCAGCGCGCTCGCGGCGGGATCGCGGCGGACGGTCTCCAGGACCCGCTCGGTCAAGGGCACTCCGTGCATGTGTCTGCCTCTCGTTCGTTCACAATGAGCCTGGATCAGGGTGATGGTGGGGTGTGAGCAAGGGGGAGATCTTGTCGGACAGTTTCCTGGTGGCCGCCCGTATCCCGATGACCCGGGACGGGTTCGAGCGGTGGCTGAGCACTCCCGTGGCGGACCTGAGCGCGATCGCCAACCCGGCCGACATGTTCGACGGCTGGCTCTGGGACGGCCGTCGCGCGGACACGGAGTGGGACTCCGCCGATACGGGGACGACTCCCCGGGAGTACTTCGCGGAGCGGGCCGAGGGCGCCTGTTCGGGGAAGTCCGTGGACGGTGTGCTGGTGTACCGGGACGGGGCGCTGGAGGCGTATCTCCTGCATCTCGGGTACCGCGAGCGGAGCATCCACACGGCACTGCTCCTGCTCGCCGCGACCGGGCCGTTCACGTCCGGGGACACCGAGGACACCGTGCTGTTCTGGGCGGAGACCGGCGCCGGTCTCTGGGACGCCGACGACGACGGATGGCTGGCGGTGCTGTCCGTCGGCAGGAGCGGGGCACGGTTCGTCGACGCGCGGGACCTGACCGGCACGGTGGCCGGGCTGCGGCCGGTCGAGGACCGGTTCTTCGAGATGGTCGAGCGACTGGCCGAGGAGGAGGAGAGCTGGGCCTGGGACTCCGGCCGGGACTTCCGCACGGAGACCCCCCGGGACCCGGCGTTCACCGACCCCTCCGTACTGGAACGGCCCGGCCCCCGCTAGCGCCTGTCGTGTGGATCGAGAGCATGGCGCGATTGTGCCGGGCGGCACTGACAACGCCCCGGTGAGAGCCGGCAGGTCGACCAGTCCCTCGCGCAGGACGGGGCGGTGACGAACACCCCGGCGCCCTGGCGCGGCCGGACCGGGGTGGTCTCGCCGGGCGGAAAGGCATAGAAGGACATAAAAATAGAAGGACATAAAAAAAGGGGGCGTCCCGTCCGGGACGCCCCCTCCCCGACCTACTTGCTCAGGTACGTCCAGAACTCGTCGAACGACAGGACCTTGTCGCCGTTGAGGTCGCGGGTCTTGATGATGGCCTCGGCCACCGACTCGGTGACGTTCCAGTCGCCCTCCTGGGCCAGGGCGCTCTTGAACTCGGCGGCGGTGATGAAACCGTCGCCGTCCGTGTCGATGCGCTGGAACTGCGTGCGTGCTTCTTCGATGTCGGCCACCGATCCGCCCCTCTTCGCCATACCTTGCGGTGTCTTGCTGTCGAACTGACGCAGGTCAGATTAGCTGCCCGTGCGCGCCTCCAGCGCCGCGACCACCCAGGCGAACTCCTCCCGGTGGGCGGCCTCGGGCGCCTGGCCCTTCACCGTCACCAGCAACTCCCGGTACCGGGCCACCTGGTGGTTCGACGGGGCGGTGAGGCGGGCGAGGACCTCGGCCGGATCCGCGTCGCCGAGCACGCCCCGCAGCACCTGCGCCGCCTCCGGGGAGCCGGGGGCGACGCCCCGCGCGCGGGCCTGCGCCGCCGCCAGCACCAGCCGCCGGGCGAACCACAGGGACGCCCCGGCGGGCACCTCGGGCCCCCGGTCCGCCGCGTTGAACTCGGCGACCTGGCGCATCTGCGCCCGGAACTCCGGGTCCTGGAGCAGCTCGGCCAGCTCCACCCAGGCGTCCACCTGCTCGGGTGTCGGCTCCTCCGGCAGGTCCACGGCCGTGGCCCGCATCCGCTCGCGGATCACCGGGTCCGCGGTGTCCAGCCCGTGGAACATCTCGTCCACGAACTCCTCCAGGATCCTTCTGCGCTCGGCCGCCGAGAGCCGTGCCAGCTTGTTCATCAGGGTCATCTCCTCCGCACTCGAACCGCGCCGGGCCACCGACGACAGCACCGCCCGGGTCACCTTCAGCGACCTGATCTGCGCGTCCAGCGCGGACACATGGGCCGCCGCGACCTCCGCGACCGTCCGCTCCCCCGCCAGCACCCGCCGGACGTCGGCCAGGCCGAGGCCCAGTTCGCGCAGCGTGCGGATCAGTTCCAGGCGGGCGGCGGACTCGGCGTCGTAGAGCCGGTAGCCGCCGGCGGAGCGGGTGACGGGGGTCAGGACGCCCTCGTCGGACCAGTAGCGGATGGTGCGCACGGTCAGTCCGGTGGCGCGGGCCAGCTCGCCGATGGTGAACAGGCCGGTGCCGTCGTCGATCATGTCTGCGAGTCTGGGCCTTCCAGTGGGTGGAGACTCAAGGAGCGGTGCGGTGGAGACGTTGCGGGACATTCTCGACGGGGCCGCGCAGGGCGTCTTCCCCCCGGAGGACGGGCGGACGACGGTCGTCGGGCAGCTGTCCCCGCGCGACGCGGGCGTCCTCGCCTTCACGGCGCACTCGGTGGTCTTCACGGACGAGGACCCGCGGTGGGTGTACGACACCCTGCGCGCCGTGGACTGCGACGCGCTCTCCGCCTCGATGAACCCGCGCTTCCTCGCGGCGCTGATGGAGCGCACGGGGCGCACGGCCGAGACGATCGACGCGATGCTGGTGGCCGCACCGCTGCCGGGCGGGCCGCCGCCGGAGCTGCCCCTGACGGAGATCGAGGACCGCGGCCATCCCCGGATCCGTTACGCCCTGCGCCGGCGTCACGAGGTGCGGGCGTGGTCGGCGGACGGCGGGGTGCTGGTGACCGGGCGCGGGATCGGCGGGCGGCTGGAGGTCTCCGTCGAGGTGGACGGGCCGCTGCGGCACCGGGGCCTCGGCCGGCTGCTGGTGACCGCCGCCCGCCATCTCGCCGACGAGCCGGTGTGGGCCCAGGTCGCCCCGGGGAACGCCCGCAGCCTACGGGCGTTCCAGGCGGCGGGGTATGTGCCGGTGGGCGCGGAACTGCTGCTGACCGCCCGCCGCTGACTACCGGAAGATGCCGGTGTGGCCGAGGGAGTAGCGGCCGGGCTGGGGGTAGACGGCGAGGCCGTGCGGGCCGCTGCCGACGGGGATGCGGGCGAGCTGCTTCCCGGTGCGGGTGTCGATGGCGTACACCTCGGCGTCGTAGCGGCCGGACAGCCACAGGACCTTGCCGTCCGCCGAGACGCCGCCCATGTCGGGGCTGCCGCCGTGGGGCAGCCGCCACTTGCGGGTGACCTCGCCCCGGGCGAAGTCGAAGACGGAGATCGTGCCCTCGCCCCGGTTGGAGACGTACATCTCGCGGGAGTCGCGGCTGACGTACAGGCCGTGGGTCCCCTTGCCGGTGGGGAGGAAGGCGGGCCGGGCGAAGGTGTCGCCGTCGAGGATCCACAGGCCGTCGGCCTTCATGTCCGCGATGTAGAACCGCTTGCCGTCGGGCGAGATCTTGACGTCCTGCGGCATGGCGCCCTTGAAGGGCAGCTTCTGCTGGGCGATCACCTTCATCTTCTCGGTGTCGACCTTCAGCAGTTCCCCGCTGAACTCGCAGGACACGATGAAGTAGCGGCCGTCGAGGGAGAAGTCGGCGTGGTTGACGCCGTAGCAGGTGACGGGTTCGGTGCTGATCCGCTTCATGGTGTGCGGGTCGCGGAAGACGAGTTCACGGTCGAGGGAGGCCATGACGACGGCGTACTTGCCGTTGGGCGTGAAGTACAGGTTGTACGGGTCGTGCACGTCGACCGGCTTGCCCGTCCTCCCCGTGCGCGGGTCGATGGGGGTGAGGGTGTTGCCGCGGTCGTTGTTGACCCAGAGCGTCTTCAGGTCCCAGGAGGGCACCACGTGCTGCGGCTGCCGCCCCACCCGCAGGGTCCTGATCACCTCGTAGGTCTTCGGGTCGATGACGGAGACCGTGTCGGACTCGGTGTTGGGGACGTAGACGCGTGACGGGAAGTCCTTGACCACCGGGGAGAGCTTGTTCGGGCGGTCGGCGGCGTAGACGTCCTTCGGGTCGAGGACGGGCGGCATGCCGGGCAGTCCGTCCACGGCCGGCTTGCGCACCGGGGCGGGGACGGCGGCCTTGGTGGTGGCGGCCCGGTCGGGCCGGTCCCCGGTCCCGCCGCCGCAGGCGGCCAGGGCGGTGAGGGCGGCGGCGGTGAACAGGGCACGGGTGAGGAGGGGGGGTCGCATCAGCCGATCAGCTCCGTGGTGGTGACCGCGCGCAGTCCGCGGCGGGCGAGTTCGTCCAGTACGGCGGGGAGCGCGGCGAGGGTGTCCGCGTAGCCGAAGTGCAGGCTCACGACGGATCCGTCGCGGACCTCGCGCAGGACGTTGGCCGTGACGGCGGCGGCGCCGGGCGAGGTGAAGTCGAGGGAGTCGACGTCGTAGGACAGGACGTGGGGGTAGCCGGCGGCGCGGGCCAGCCGCTGGACGAGCGGGGAGGCGCGGGAGGCGCGGGAGGGCCGGAACCAGGTCCCGACGGAGCCGGTGAGCCGTGTGAGCCGCCGGGCGCACTCCTCGATCTCGCCGCGCGCCTCGGTCTCGGACATGGCGTTGATGTCGAGGTGGCGGTGGGTGTGGTTGCCGAGGTCGTGGCCGCCGTCGAGGATCCGGCGGGCCAGGGCCGGGTGGGCGTCGAGCCAGGTCCCGACGGCGAGGACGGTGACCCGTGCCCCGTGCCGCTCGGCCTCCCCCAGGAGGGCCTCGGCGAGGGCCGGTTCGCCCTGCCCGTGGAAGGTGAGGGCGACCCGGGGCCGGTCACGGGGGCCGTGGCTGATCTGGGCGGGCTGTCCGGGGAAGGCGCGGGGGGCCGGGGCGGGCCGGGGGCCGGCGGGGGAGGCGGCGGTGCCGGGTGCGGAGGCCGGTGCGGGCGTCGGGGGCGAGGGCGGGCCGGGGGACGCGCCGGACGGGGGGCCGGAGGCGGAGCCGGACGTGGAGCACGCACCGGCGAACGCGCCCCCGGCGACCAGTCCGGCACCCGCCTGCAGCGCGGCACGGCGGTCGGTCGAAGTCACCCGCACCATTTAAGGGGCAAAAGGTAAGAAACGGAGTCATTCATCCGCGTGGCGGCCGGAGTCGGCGCCGACCGGCCCCTGCCTTCCGTAGGGCCGGCATGCCACCCTGGAGCCCCTCAGTGAACGGTGGTCTCCTTGAACTCCTCCGCTCCCCGGGCCGCGCAGGGCTCGGGCTCCGGGCGATCGTTCCGGCTCGGCCTCGCGCAACGCGTCCTCCCCGGTGCGGTCGGCTTCCTGAGCGCCTCCCTGGTGCTGTACGCCGGGCAGTTCCTCACCGACGACCCGATGAGCGCGCGCGACCTCGGGCAGGTGCTCGGCTGGTCCCTCGTCGGCGTCGCCGTCCTGGCGCTGACGGGGCGGCGGCGCGGGGTGACCCTCACCGAGGACGCCCTGGTGGTCGTGCACGGGGCACGCCGTGACCTTCCCTGGTCCGGCATCGAGCGGTTGGAGGTCCGCCGGGTCCTCGGGGTGAGCCAGGTGGTGGCGCACCTCGCGGACGGCCGCCGGACGACCCTGCCCGCGCCGACGTCGTTCGTCGACGCGCGGTTCGCGGAGAAGGTCGGGGAACTGACGGAGTGCTGGGAGGCGCGGCGGCTCAGCCCGCCACCCGCAGCAGCACCACCGCCCGCGCCGGCACCGTGATCGCCTCCCCCGCCCGGTGGACCACGCCCGGCGGCTCGGTCTGGTCCTCGCGGGAGGTGTCGACGACCACCTCGTAGCGCTCGGCCCACGGCGGTCCCGGCAGGACGAAGCTCACCGGCCGGTCCCCGGCGTGCAGCACCGCGAGGAAGCTGTCGTCGGTGATGGGGGCGCCCCGTTCGTCGCGGCCGGGGATGTCCCGGCCGGAGAGGTACATGCCGAGCGTCGCGGCGGGGGCGTACCAGTCGCCCTCGGTCATCTCCGTGCCCCGCGCGGTGAACCAGGCCAGGTCGCGCAGCCCGTCCGCCGAGTGGGCGCGGCCGGAGAAGAAGGCGCGGCGGCGCAGCACCGGGTGCCGGTGCCGCAGCGCGATCAGACGGGAGGTCAGGTCGAGGAGTGCGCGCCAGGCGGGCTCCTCCAGCAGGCTCCAGTCCAGCCAGCCGGTCTCGTTGTCCTGGCAGTAGGCGTTGTTGTTGCCGCCCTGGGTGCGGCCGAGTTCGTCGCCCGCGACCAGCATGGGCACGCCGGTCGACAGCAGCAGGGTGGTGAGCAGGTTGCGCAGCTGCCGGCGCCGGAGCGCGCGGACCCGCTCGTCGTCCGTCTCGCCCTCGGCCCCGCAGTTCCAGGCCCGGTTGTCGTCGGTGCCGTCCCGGTTGCCCTCGCCGTTGGCCTCGTTGTGCTTGCGCTCGTAGGACACGAGGTCGCGCAGGGTGAAGCCGTCGTGGGCGGTGACGAAGTTGACCGAGGCGTACGGGCGGCGCCCGCCCCAGGCGTAGAGGTCGCTGGAGCCGGACAGCCGGTAGCCCATCTCGCGGACGTCCGGCAGGGCGTGCCGCCAGAAGTCGCGCACGGCGTTGCGGTAGCGGTCGTTCCACTCGGTCCACAGGGGCGGGAAGGCGCCGACCTGGTAGCCGCCCGACCCCACGTCCCACGGTTCCGCGATCAGCTTGACCCGCCGCAGCACCGGGTCCTGGGCGATGACGGCGAGGAACGGGGAGAGCATGTCGACGTCGTGCATGGAGCGGGCGAGGGCGGCGGCGAGGTCGAAGCGGAAGCCGTCCACGCCCATCTCGGTGACCCAGTAGCGCAGGGAGTCCGTGATCAGCCGGAGGACGTGCGGCTGCACCACGTGCAGCGTGTTGCCGCAGCCGGTGTAGTCGGCGTAGCGGCGGGCGTCGGACTGGAGGCGGTAGTAGCCGCGGTTGTCGATGCCCTTGAGGGAGAGGGTAGGGCCGAGTTCGCCGGCCTCGGCGGTGTGGTTGTAGACGACGTCGAGGATCACCTCGATACCGGCGGCGTGCAGGGCGCGGACCATCCGTTTGAACTCGCCGACCTGCTGTCCGGTCGTACCGGAGGAGGCGTAGCCGGCGTGCGGGGCGAAGTAGCCGACGGAGTTGTAGCCCCAGTAGTTCCTCAGGCCGCGGCGCAGCAGGTGGTCCTCGTGGGCGAACTGGTGGACGGGGAGGAGCTCCACCGCCGTCACGCCCAGCTTCACCAGGTGCGCGACGGCCGCCGGGTGGGCGAGTCCGGCGTAGGTGCCGCGGAGTTCCTCGGGGATGCCGGGGTGGCGCTTGGTGAAGCCCTTGACGTGGAGTTCGTAGATGACCGAGTCGGCCCACGGGGTCTTGGGGCGGCGGTCGTCGGCCCAGTCGTCGTCATCGTGGACGACGACGCCCTTCGGGACGTAAGGCGCCGAGTCCCGTTCGTCGCGCACGGTGTCCGCGACCTGCTGCTGGGGCCAGTCCCTGACGTGCCCGTACACCTCCGCGGGGAGGGTGAACTCGCCGTCGACCGCGCGGGCGTAGGGGTCGAGGAGCAGCTTCGCCGGGTTCCAGCGGCCGCCGGTCCACGGGTCCCAGCGGCCGTGCACCCGGAAGCCGTAGCGCTGGCCCGGCATCACGCCGGGGACGAAGCCGTGCCAGATCTCGTGGGTCAGTTCGGTCAGCGCGGCCCGGGTCTCCCGGCCGGCCTCGTCGAACAGACACAGCTCGACGGCCTCCGCGCCGCCCGCCCACAGAGCGAAGTTGGTGCCCGCGACCCCGTCCGGGCCGACCCGGAAGCGGGCGCCGAGCGGGGTGGGCGCACCCGGGCGCACAGGCACGCCGGGCACCTTCTGGGACACCCCGTTCAGTCGGGTGTCCGGCGTGGCGCGTTCCTCCGCCACCGCCTCCTGCTCGGCTGCGCTGGACACCGTTCAGCCTCCCGCGGCTCGTGGGTACGACGTAGGGGCAGGCGTGCGGCGTCCCGGCCGCCGCCGCCCCGCGCTGTCGTCCTCCCCCTGTTCTGCCCAGAGCGCGCCTCGCACTCACGTTTCCCCGGGGCGCACCCGGTCGTTGGACACACCGTGAGGTACGTACATGGGCGCGCACGGCGCGCGGGCGTCGCAGTGGCCGCCGTAGTGACCTGGGCCGGACTCCTGGCCGGGGCCGCGGGCTGCTCGGGCGACGGCAGGAGCGGGCTGGACCGGATGCTCGGCAGACCGGCGGCCCCCGAGGACGTCATCCGGGTGACCCCGGACGACCAGGCGAAGGGGGTGCGGCCGGAGACGGGGCTGCTGGTCCGGGTGCCGGACGGGCGGCTTGAGTCGGTGAAGGTGGTGCGGTCGCAGGACGCCCAGGAGACGAGGGTGGCGGGCCGGATCTCGGCCGACGGGAGGAGCTGGCGGCCGGACGGCGGCCGGCTGGCGCTGGCCGCCCGCTACACGGTCGACGTGGTGGCGCTGGACGGCGACGGCAACCGCTCTGCCCGGCACACCACGTTCACCACCTACGTCCCCGACGAGCGGTTCATCGGATACGTCTCCCCGGAGAACCGCTCCACGGTGGGCACCGGGATGATCGTCTCGCTGGACTTCAGCCGGGAGATCGAGAACCGGGCCGCCGTGCAGCGGGCGATCGAGGTGACCGCCGAGCCGGCCGTGGAGATCCGGCCGCACTGGTTCGGCGGCGGCCGGCTCGACTTCCGCCCCGAGGAGTACTGGAGGCCCGGCACCAAGGTCACGGTCGCGCTGCGGCTGCGGGACGTGGAGGGCGCGCCCGGGGTGTACGGGCTCCAGTACAAGACGTTCTCGTTCACCGTCGGCCGCAGCCAGGTCTCCCTGGTGGACGCGGAGAAGCACACGATGAAGGTGTGGCGCGAGGGCGACCTGATCGCCACCGTGCCCATCACGGCCGGGGCGCCGAGGACGACGACGTACAACGGGAAGATGGTCGTCACCGAGATGCTCGAACTGACCCGGATGAACGGGGCCACGGTCGGCTTCAAGAAGAAGGACGGCAAGGGCGAGTACGACATCCCGGACGTGCCGCACGCCATGCGGCTGACCGAGTCCGGCACCTTCCTGCACGGCAACTACTGGGCGGAGCCGGACGTCTTCGGCAACGCCAACGTCAGCCACGGCTGCGTCGGACTCATGGACGTCCGGGGCGGTGCCTCGGACACCCCCGCGGGCTGGTTCTTCGACCGCTCGCTGATCGGGGACGTCGTCGAGGTCGTCCACAGCAAGGACAAGGAGGTCGCGCCGGACAACGGGCTCGGCGGCTGGAACATGAGCTGGGAGGACTGGACCGCGCAGGACGCCGGGTGACCCGACCGCGGACAACCTCTCCCCGCCGTGCAACCTTCCCCGCGTGATCATGGTCCAAGTTGCGACAGAACGGTGACATTCACCTGACACGCAGCTCAAAACCGCACGGTTAATATGCGCAAATGATCGCGCGGGAAAGCGCGGGGGTGGGGGCCTGACCAGGCCCTGGGAGGGGAGAACGACTTGAACGTGCGACCGATATCGGGGGCGTCGATCGCGGGGCGTCCACGCGGCCGCAACAGGCGGCTGGCGTTGATCGTCGGCGGGATGCTGCTCGCCGTCACGGCGTGCGGCGGGGGCGGCGGCTCGGACTCCGGGTCCGACGCCAAGGACAAGAACGACAAGGGCAGCACGGCGGCGGCCGGGAGCAAGCAGTCGGAGGCGGTCGTCACGATCGCCCCGAAGACCGGCGCCGAGGACGTCGACACCAGCGGTGTCCTGAAGGTGAGCGCGGCGAAGGGCAAGCTGACCGAGGTCACCGTCAAGGACGACGACGGTACGGCGATCAAGGGCACGATCTCGGCCGACGGCAGCGGCTGGACGCCCGCGACGCACCTCGCCGCCGCGACGAAGTACCAGGTGCACGCGGTCGCGAAGGACGGGGAGGGCCGTACGGCCGCCGAGGACTCCTCCTTCACCACGCTCAGCCCGCAGAACACCTTCATCGGCAACTTCACGCCCGAGGACGGCTCCACCGTCGGCGTCGGCATGCCGTTCTCGGTCCGGTTCACGCGCGGCATCACCAAGCCGGCCGACGTGGAGAAGGCCATCGAGATCAAGACCGAGCCGGCCGTGGACGTCGAGGGCCACTGGTTCGGCAACGACCGCCTGGACTTCCGCCCGGAGCAGTACTGGAAGGCCGGCACCAAGGTCACCGTCACGCTGAACCTGGACGGCGTCGAGGGCCGCAAGGGCGTCTACGGCAAGCAGTCCAAGACCGTCTCCTTCACCATCGGCCGCAGCCAGGTGTCGATCGTGGACGCCAAGAAGCACACGATGAAGGTCATGCGGGACGGCAAGCTCTACAAGACGATCCCGGTGACCACGGGCAAGCCCGGCTACGCCACCTGGAACGGCCAGATGGTCATCAGTGAGAAGTTCACGGTGACCCGGATGAACGGCGACACCGTCGGCTACGACGGCGAGTACGACATCAAGGACGTCCCGCACGCCATGCGGCTGACCAACTCCGGCACCTTCGTGCACGGCAACTACTGGGGCGGCGACGCCTTCGGCAACTACAACGCCAGCCACGGCTGCATCGGCCTGCGCGATGTGCGCGGCGGCTACGACAGCGGTGTCCCGGCCGCGTGGTTCTTCAACCACTCGATCGTCGGCGACGTGGTGACGGTGAAGAACTCCACCGACCCGACGGTCGACCCGGCCAACGGCCTCAACGGCTGGAACCTCTCCTGGGCCGAGTGGACCAAGTGACGACGTAACGGCTTGTGCGGCGGGCCCGGTGCTGTGACCAACGGCACCGGGCCCGCCGTCGTTAATGGTGGTTAACCTGCTGCCATGACCGTTCATCTCGAAGTCGCCGAGGGCGTCGGCACGATCCGCCTCGACCGCCCGCCCATGAACGCCCTGGACGTCGCCACGCAGGACCGGCTCAAGGAGCTGGCCGAGGAGGCGACCCGCCGGGACGACGTCCGCGCCGTCGTGGTGTACGGCGGGGAGAAGGTGTTCGCGGCGGGCGCGGACATCAAGGAGATGCAGGACATGGACCACACCGCGATGGTCCTGCGCTCGCGCGCCCTCCAGGACTCCTTCACGGCGGTGGCCCGGATCCCCAAGCCGGTCGTGGCCGCCGTCACGGGCTACGCGCTGGGCGGCGGCTGCGAGCTGGCCCTCTGCGCGGACTTCCGGATCGCGGCGGACAACGCCAAGCTGGGGCAGCCGGAGATCCTGCTCGGGCTGATCCCCGGCGCGGGCGGCACCCAGCGGCTGGCCCGGCTGATCGGTCCCTCCAAGGCGAAGGACCTCATCTTCACCGGCCGGATGGTGAAGGCGGACGAGGCGCTGACCCTGGGCCTGGTGGACCGGGTGGTCCCGGCGGCCGAGGTGTACCCGCAGGCCCACGCCTGGGCCGCGAAGCTGGCCCAGGGCCCGGCGCTCGCGCTGCGCGCCGCGAAGGAGTCGATCGACACCGGCCTGGAGACGGACATCGACACCGGTCTGGCGGTCGAGCGCAACTGGTTCGCGGGCCTGTTCGCCACCGCCGACCGCGAGATCGGCATGCGGAGCTTCGTCGAGGAGGGGCCGGGCAAGGCCAAGTTCCTGTGAGGCACGTCTCCCCGAACGAGGTTGCAGTTGCTTGCAATTGACGGGATGTCTCATACGAGATGTCCCGTCCGGGTCCCTCGATGGGGCGGTTCATGGGACCCTGGGGTCGACCCTGAGCCCGCCTTGTCGAGGGAGTCCGGCGATTGCCCGCACAGGATCCGTCACCGCAGGTCAACACGGCTTTTCCGGACTCCGAACCGCCCCCGGCGCAGGCCGCGGGCCCCGTGTCCGGCACTGCCGCCGAGGGGGCGTATTCCGCCGGAACGGCCCCGGAGGACGCCCCGGACGGCCATGATGGGGGCATGGCGGGGCTGGAGGATGTCGAACAGCCGCGGGGGCACGGACACGTGGCCGCGGCACGCTGGTCGCCTGCGGTGGAGGACGAACGGGCGCTGAAGGCGCTGGAGTTGTTCGGCAATCCCACGGAGGGTGAGGTTCCGCTCCCCTCCCGCCCCGAGTCCGCCGCCACGGCCCGCCGCCTCACCCAGGTCGTCGTCCTGCGCCAGTGGGGACTGTCCCCCAAGATGACCGAGGACGCGGTCCTGCTCGTCTCCGAACTCGTCGGCAACGCCGTACGCCACACCGGCGCCCGCGTCTTCGGCCTCCGGCTGCGCCGGCGCCGCGGCTGGATCCGCGTCGAGGTCCGCGACCCCTCCCGGGGCCTGCCCTGCCTCATGCCGGTCCAGGAACTGGACATCAGCGGCCGCGGCCTCTTCCTCGTCGACAAACTCTCCGACCGCTGGGGCGTGGACCTGCTGCCCCGCGGCAAGACGACCTGGTTCGAGATGCGCGTCGCGGACCGCTGACCCGGGCCTCCGTCACCCTCCCGAGATTCACCCGCAAGGGGGTACAAACCCTGCGAACCCGCAGGTCGTAGGACCAGCGACCGATGGGGCACCGGCCGAAACTCGGTGGGCGATGTCAGTGGCGATCCGTAGGCTCGCTCGTGATGTCGACGACACGTGCAACCACCAAGGACCGGTCCGCGGTGCGGACGCTGCTGCGCCTGTGGCCGTATGTGCGGCCGGTGCGGGTGCGGCTGTCCACCGCCGCGGCCGTGGCCGTCGTCGCCTCCTGTGTCGGGCTGGTGATCCCGCTCGTCCTGAAGTGGATGGTGGACGGTCCGGTCGCCGACCGGGACCCGGCGGGCGTCTGGCTCGGGGCCCTGTACCTGCTGCTGCTCGGGTTCCTGGAGGCCGGGCTGTTCGGGCTGCGGCGCTGGCTGGTGGCGCGGCCGCTCTCGCAGGTCGAGGCGGAGATGCGGGCCGACCTGTACCGGCATCTCCAGCGGCTGCCGGTGGCCTTCCACGACCGGTGGGCCTCGGGACAGCTGCTGTCCCGGGCCACCACCGATCTGATGCTGCTGCGGATGTTCCTCGCCTTCCCGCTGACGTTCCTGCTGGTCAACGCGGTGACGATCCTCGTTGGCGTGATCATCATGCTGCTCCAGGACTGGTCCCTGGGTCTGGTGATCCTGGGGCCCGCCCTCCCCGTCATGGTGATGTGCGTGGTCTTCGAGAACCGGTACGCGGTCGTGGCGCGGCTCGCCCAGGACCAGGTCGGCGATCTGACGACGGTCGTCGAGGAGAGTGTGCTCGGCATCCGGATCATCAAGGGGTTCGGCCGGCACCGCAGCCAGGCACGGGCCTTCCGCGCGCTGTCGTCGACCCTGCGCGGGACGGAACTGCGCAAGGCCCGGCTGCTGGCGACGATCTGGGCCGTCATCGTGACCCTGCCCGAGGTGGCGATCGGGGCGGCGCTGGTTCTGGGCACCGTCCAGGTGGCGGACGGGGACCTGTCCGCCGGCACCCTGGTCGCCTTCCTGTCGACGGCCCTCGCCCTGCGCTGGCCGGTCGACTCCATCGGTTTCCTCCTCGCGATGAGCCAGGAGGCGGCGACCGCGACGGAACGCTACTTCGAGGTGATGGACGAACAGCCGGAGACGGAGACGGCCACCGGCGGGCGTGGCGGTGCCGCGGGCACGGGTGCCGGGGGCTCCGGCGACGGGCTCCGTTTCGCCGGGGTCGTGTTCCGGTATCCCGATGCCGATCCCTCCTCGCCCCCGACCCTGGACCGGATCGACCTGCACATCCGGCCCGGGGAGTCCATGGCCCTCGTCGGCGCCACCGGCAGCGGCAAGACCACCCTCACCGCGCTCGTCCCCCGGCTGCACGAGGTGACCGCCGGGCGGATCACGCTCGACGGCGAGGACATCACCGCGATGACCCGCGAGGAACTGCGCGCCAAGGTCGCCGTCGCCTTCGAGGAGCCGACGCTGTTCTCGGCGAGCGTCGGGGAGAACGTGCTGATGGGCGCGGACGGCCGGGCCGGCGCGGCCGAACTGGAGCGGGCGCTCGCCGTCGCCCAGGCCGAGTTCGTGCACGGCCTCCCGCAGGGCACCGGGACCCAGGTGGGCGAGCAGGGCCTCAGCCTCTCCGGCGGACAGCGGCAGCGCCTGGCGCTGGCCAGAGCCGTGGTGGGGCAGCCGAGGTTCCTCGTGCTCGACGACCCGCTGTCCGCGCTGGACGTCCACACCGAGGCCGCCGTGGAGGCCGCGCTGCGCCGGGTCCTCGCCGACACCACCGCGCTCATCGTGGCCCACCGCCCGTCCACCGTGCTGCTCGCCGACCGGGTCGCCCTGCTCTCCGGGGGCCGGATCACCGCCGTCGGCACCCACCAGGAACTGCTGCGCGCCCACACCGAGTACGCCCACCTCATGTCAGGGAACGGCCGCCAGGAGGACGACCGATGAGTGCCCCCGCCACCTCGTCCCCCGGCACCGACGACCCGCCGGAGGACCGGCCCGTCCGCGCCGTCGACGACCCCTTCGACAAGGACGTCCTGCCCACCCCGCCCGGCGCCACCGGCATCCTGCTGCGCTCCCTGCTCGCCCCCCTGCGGGCACGGGTCGCGCTGACCACGCTCCTGCTGCTGCTCCAGCAGGCGGCCGTCCAGGCGGGCCCGCTGCTGGTGGCGTACGCCCTCGACCGCGCGGTGCCCGCGTTCCGGACCGGCGACAACGGGCCGCTGATCGCGGTGGCCGTCGGCTATCTGGGCTGCGCGCTGGCCTCCGGCGCGCTCCAGTACGCGTTCCTGATCGCGGCCGCCCGGGTCAACCAGGACGTGCTGCTCGATCTGCGCGGCCGGATCTTCCGGCACGCGCAGGCCCTCAGCGTGGACTTCCACGAGCGCTACACCTCGGGCCGGCTCATCTCCCGCTCCACCACGGACGTGGAGTCCCTGCGCGAGCTCCTCAACGAGGGTCTCCAGGAGCTGGTGACCGTGGTGCTGTCCTTCGTGTACATCTCGGCGATGCTGCTCTGGCTGGACCTCGGGCTCGGCGCGGTGGCGGTGGCGTCGTTCGTGCCGCTGTACCTGCTGGTCCGGATCTACCAGCGGCGCGCGGGGCGGGTGTTCACCGTGCGGTCCACCGCGATCGCGGCCGTGATCGTGAAGTTCGTGGAGACGATGAACGGCATCCGGCCGGTGCGTGCCTTCCGCCGCGAGGCCGTCAACGACGCCGACTTCCGGGTCCTCAACCACCGCCACGAGCGGACGAACGGCGACGCGCTGCTGGAGATGGCCCGGTACGTCACCGGCTCGCGGATCGTCGCCAACACGGCCGTCGCGCTGATCGTCCTGTGGGGCGCCCACCGGGTGGCGGGCGGCACGCTGGCACTGGGCGTGCTCGCGGCGGCGGTGCTGTATCTGCGGCGGCTGTACGACCCGATCGACCGGCTCGGCATGTTCCTCAACTCGTACCAGTCGGCGGCGGCCTCGCTGGAGAAGATCGCGGGGCTGCTGGCGCAGACGCCGTCGGTGCCCGAGCCGTCGGTGCCCAGGGAGCTGCCCGCCCGCCGGGGCGAACTGCCGGGCCGCGAGGTCGTGTTCGACGGGGTGTCCTTCGGTTACCGGACCGGCGGGGAGGTCCTGCCCCGCTTCGCCCTCACCCTGCCCGCCGGGCAGACGGTCGCGGTCGTCGGCTCCACCGGCGCGGGCAAGTCCACCCTGGCCAAGCTGCTGGCCCGCTTCTACGACCCGTCCGGCGGGCGGGTGCTGCTCGACGGGGTCGATCTGCGCGAGCTCGCCGTACCCGAGCTGCGGCGCGGGGTGGTCATGGTGACGCAGGAGGCGTTCCTGTTCTCCGGCACGGTCGCCGAGAACATCGCCATCGGGCGCCCGGACGCGTCCCGGGAGGAGATCGAGCGGGCGGCGAAGGCGATCGGCGCGCACGAGTTCATCAGCGCGCTGCCCGACGGCTACGACACCGACGTCCGCAAGCGGGGCGGTCGTATCTCCGCGGGTCAGCGGCAACTCGTCGCGTTCGCACGGGCGTTGCTCGCGGATCCGGCGGTGCTGATCCTGGACGAGGCGACCAGCTCGCTGGACATCCCCGGGGAGCGGGCCGTGCAGGCCGCGATGGCGACGGTGCTGAAGGGCCGTACGGCGGTGGTGATCGCGCACCGGCTGTCGACGGTGGAGATCGCCGACCGGGTGCTGGTGATGGAGCACGGGCGGATCGTCGAGGACGGCGCCCCCGCCGAGCTCATCGCGGGCACGGGCCGCTTCGCGGACCTGCACCGGGCCTGGCGGGACAGCCTGGCCTGATGGTCCGTATAGCGAACATGGACTCCCGGACAACGGACCGTTTCCGGCCAAATTCCTGACGCGCTCCTGACAGAGAGCGCAATCCCCTGCCACTCTTCCCACTGCTGCTTCACAGCAACCCCACAGCAAAACCGTTCTGCGCACCGCCTTTGTCGTGTCCAGCAGAAGGAGTCAGTGGTGAGAAGCACGTCCTCTCGCAGACGCACCCCCCACACCGCAGTCCGCAGCACCGCCGCCGTCGCCCTGATCGGCGTCTCCGCGCTGATCGCCGCCGCCGTGCAGTCCGGCGCCGCGACCGCCGCCCCGGAACGGGCCCCGAGGCCGACGGGCGCCGAGTCCGTCAAGCTCACCCCCGCCCAGCGCGCCCAGCTGATCCGCACGGCCGACGCCGGCACGGCGGCGACCGCCCGGAAGCTGGGCCTCGGCGCCCAGGAGGCGCTGGTCGTCCGTGACGTCGTCAAGGACGGGGACGGCACCCTGCACACCCGCTACGAGCGCACCTACGCCGGGCTGCCCGTGCTCGGCGGCGACCTGGTCGTGGACACCGCGAAGTCCGGCGCGACCGAGGCCGTCCGCAAGGCCACCGGCGCCGCCATCAAGGTCGCCTCGCTCACGCCCACCGTCACCGCGGCCAAGGCGGAGAAGCAGGCCCTGACCCTGGCGAAGGCCGACGGCGCGGCGGGCGCGGCCACCGACCGCGCGCCGCGCAAGGTGATCTGGGCGGCGAACGGCACCCCGGTCCTGGCGTACGAGACGGTCGTGGGCGGCCTCCAGGAGGACGGCACCCCGAACGAACTGCACGTCGTCACCGACGCGGCCACCGGCAAGAAGCTCTACGAGTACCAGGGCATCGAGACCGGCACCGGCAACACCATGTACAGCGGCACGGTGACGCTCGGCACCAGCCAGTCCGGGTCGACGTACAACCTGACCGACGCGGCGCGCGGCAACCACAAGACGTACAACCTCAACCGGGGCACCTCCGGCACCGGCACGCTGTTCTCCGGCTCCGACGACGTCTGGGGCAACGGCGCGGCGTCGAACGCCGAGACCGCGGGCGCCGACGCCCACTACGGCGCGGCCCTGACCTGGGACTACTACAAGAACGTGCACGGGCGCAGCGGCATCCGCGGCGACGGCGTGGGCGCGTACTCCCGGGTCCACTACGGCAACGCGTACGTCAACGCGTTCTGGCAGGACAGCTGCTTCTGCATGACGTACGGCGACGGCTCGGGCAACACCCACCCGCTGACGGCGATCGACGTGGCGGGCCACGAGATGACCCACGGCGTCACCTCCAACACCGCGGGCCTGAACTACTCCGGCGAGTCCGGCGGCCTCAACGAGGCGACCTCGGACATCTTCGGCACCTCGGTGGAGTTCTACGCCAACAACTCCTCGGACGTCGGTGACTACCTCATCGGCGAGGAGATCGACATCAACGGGGACGGCACCCCGCTGCGCTACATGGACAAGCCGAGCAAGGACGGCGCGTCGAAGGACAGCTGGTACTCCGGCATCGGCTCGGTCGACGTGCACTACTCGTCCGGCCCGGCGAACCATTTCTTCTACCTCCTCTCCGAGGGCAGCGGCACCAAGACGATCAACGGTGTCACCTACAACTCGCCCACATCGGACGGTCTCGCGGTCACCGGCATCGGCCGGGACAAGGCGGAGAAGATCTGGTTCCGCGCGCTGACCACGAAGTTCACCTCGACCACCAACTACGCGGGCGCCCGCACCGGCACCCTCGCGGCGGCGGGTGAGCTGTACGGCACGACGAGCGCCGAGTACACGGCGGTGGCGAACGCCTGGGCCGGCGTCGCGGTCGGCTCGCGGCCCGGTGGCGGAGGGGGCGGCGGCACCTCCTTCGAGAACACCGCCGACGTATCGATTCCGGACAACGGCGCGGCGGTCACCTCGTCGATCACCGTCTCCGGCCGGACCGGCAACGCGCCCTCGAACCTCCAGGTCGGGGTGGACATCGTCCACACCTACATCGGTGACCTCCAGGTGCAGCTGGTCGCCCCCGACGGCACGGCGTACACGCTGAAGGCGTACGGCACCGGAGGCAGCACGGACAACCTCAGCACCACGTACACGGTGAACGCCTCCTCCGAGGTCGCCAACGGTGTCTGGCAGTTGAGGGTCCAGGACAACGCGGCCGCCGACACCGGCTACATCAACAGCTGGAAGCTGACGTTCCCGTAGGTCTCGGACAGGCAGCTCACAGGGTGCCGCCCCGGAGGACGCGTTCCTCCGGGGCGGCACCTTCTTTTTGCCAGCCGATTGCCCGCGACCTGTTGGCCTTTTACCGAGGTCAACTCGGTTTACATTCCGGCAATGTTCATCCGTTGGTCGATTTTCGGCCAACATCACAGGGGGGTCCTGACATGTACGCGACCTTGATGCGAGGCTTCGTGACAACCGCCGCACAACTTCACAACAGCTTCGGACAGCATCCCCACGCCGTCCGGGCACCCCCACACCCAAGGAGCTTGTGTGACCTCCCTCTACGCGCGTCACCAGCGGACCACCCTGGCGATCGCCACCGCTGTCGCGGCCGGAGCCCTGGTGACCACCGGTCTGACCTCCGGTGCCGTCGCCGCCCCGACCGCCGCGGACGCCGCCGCCAAGCCGTCGGCCGCGCCGACCGCGCTCTCCGCCTCCGCACGCACCGCGCTGATCAAGGACAAGCAGGCCGACGCGACCGCGACGGCTCAGGAGATAGGCCTCGGCACCAAGGAGAAGCTGGTCGTCCGGGACGTCGTCAAGGACGCCGACGGCACCGTCCACACGCGCTACGAGCGGACCTACGCGGGCCTGCCGGTGCTCGGCGGCGACCTGGTCGTCCACGAGTCGGCCGCCGGCGTGAACAAGGGCGTCACCAAGGCGACGAAGACCACCATCAAGGTCGCCTCGCTCAAGCCGGTCGTCACCGCCGCCAAGGCGGAGAAGCAGGCGCTGACCCTCGCCAAGGCCGCCGGCTCGGCCAAGACCGCGGCGGACAACGCGCCCCGCAAGGTGATCTGGGCGGGCAACGGCGCCAAGCCGGTCCTCGCCTACGAGACGGTCGTCGGCGGCCTCCAGGACGACGGCACCCCGAACGAACTGCACGTCGTCACCGACGCGGCCACCGGCAAGAAGCTCTACGAGTACCAGGGCATCGAGACCGGCACCGGCAAGAGCCTGTACTCCGGCACCGTCACCCTGAACACCACGCTGTCGGGTTCGACGTACCAGCTGACCGACGGCACCCGCGGCGGCCACAAGACGTACAACAAGTCGCACGGCACGTCCTCCTCGGCGGGCACGCTGTTCACCGACGCCGACGACACCTGGGGCACCGGCGCGGCCTCCAGCTCCACCACCGACCAGACCGCCGCCGTCGACGCCGCCTACGGCGCCCAGGTGACCTGGGACTTCTACAAGTCGACCTTCGGCCGCAGCGGCATCAAGAACAACGGCGTGGCCGCCTACTCCCGCGTCCACTACGGCAACGCGTACGTCAACGCGTTCTGGGACGACAGCTGCTTCTGCATGACGTACGGCGACGGCGAGGGCAACGTCAACCCGCTGACCTCGCTGGACGTGGCCGGCCACGAGATGAGCCACGGCGTCACCGCCAACACCGCGGGCCTGAACTACTCCGGCGAGTCCGGCGGCCTCAACGAGGCCACCTCGGACATCTTCGGCACCGGCGTGGAGTTCTACGCGGCCAACTCCAACGACCCCGGTGACTACCTCATCGGCGAGAAGATCGACATCAACGGCGACGGCACCCCGCTGCGCTACATGGACAAGCCCAGCAAGGACGGCGGCTCGTCGGACTACTGGTCCTCCTCCGTCGGCAGCAAGGACGTCCACTACTCGTCCGGTGTCGCGAACCACTTCTTCTACCTGCTGTCCGAGGGCAGCGGCTCGAAGACGATCAACGGCGTGACCTACAACTCGCCGACGTACAACAGCTCCACGATCACCGGCATCGGCCGCGCCAAGGCGCTCCAGATCTGGTACAAGGCGCTGACCACGTACATGACCTCGACGACGAACTACAAGGGCGCCCGCACGGCGACCCTGAGCGCGGCGTCGGCCCTGTACGGCTCCAGCAGCACCGAGTACGCCGCGGTCGCCGCGGCCTGGACGGCGGTCAACGTCACCGCCTGACGGCCTGAAGCATGAGGTGGGGCGGTACCCGGGAGGAAGACACCCCCGGGTACCGCCCTACGCTTGTCTCCCATGCCTCCCATGCCGCCCAAGGACTTCACCTACGACGACGTCGGCGCGACCCGCGACCGCCCCGGCTTCTGCCCGCCCGGCTTCCACCCCCTGCACGTGCGCACCCGCGTCGGCGAGGGCCACGACCTCTTCCGGCGCGCGGCGGAGGCCGTCATGACCTGGGAGATGCACCGCGCGATGGGCGTAGGCGTCACCACCGAGGCGGACCGCGCGGCCCCCGACGTGGACGTCACGATCACCCTGGCCGGCCTGATCAAGGCCCCCTGCCGGGTCATATGGACGGCCGACGAACACCGCCGCGCCGGCTGGGCCTACGGCACGCTCACCGGCCACCCCGAGTCCGGCGAGGAGTCCTTCCTGGTCGACCGCACGGGCGACGGCACGGTCTGGCTGACGGTCTCGGCCTTCAGCCGCGCGGCGAAGTGGTACGCGCGAGCGGCGGGACCGGCTACGCGGGGGTTGCAGCAGGCGTATGCGCGCAAGTGCGGCACGGTCCTGCGGGGTTTGTGCGAACGGGACCCGAAGAACTGACCGAAGCGCCGGCTCACCGGGGCTCACCCGGCGACCTCGCACCACAGCGCTGTCGGCCGGAACCGGCGCCCGTCGGGCAGCCCACCGCGACCGCCCGACGCCCTTGCCTCACCGTGCCGTTACCGCATCAGCACCCCCGCCCCCGCACCCCCGTCCTCCCCCGGCACCGCCAGCACCCCCAGTTCCGCGCCCGAGGCGAGGAGGCGGTGGGAGGGGAGGATGCGGACCGTGTAGCCGTAGGGGCCCGTGCGGTCCAGGGACAGGGGGCCCTCGTAGAGCCAGCGGCCCTCCAGGTCGGGGCCGGAGGCCGCCTTCAGGGGGACGGTGGACGCGTCCGTGATGCGGTCCTCCTCGTCGACCCGGCCGGAGACCGCCTGGACCTCGACGTCCTCGGGGGCGAGGTCGCCGAGGCCCACCCGGACGCGCAGGGCCAGGGTGGTGCCGAGTTCGGCGGTCGTGGTGGCGACCGACGTCTCCACGTGGTCGACCGTCACCGCGTGCCAGGCGGCCCGCACCCGTGCCTTCCAGACGGCGAGTTCACGGGCGGTGTCCGGGTTCATCGCGCGGTGCGCCTGGGCGGCCGGGGTGTAGAGCCGGTCGACGTACTCGCGGACCATCCGGCCGGCCAGGACCTTCGGGCCGAGCAGGGTGAGGGTCTGGCGGACCATCTCGATCCAGCGGTCGGGGAGCCCGGCGCGGCCCCGCTCGTAGAAGCGGGGCGTGATGCGCTGTTCGAGGAGGTCGTACAGGGCCGCCGCCTCGATGTCGTCGCGGTGGTCGGGGTCGGTGCCGGCGCCGTCCGCGGTGGGGATCGCCCAGCCGAAGTCGGGCTGGAACCATTCGTCCCACCAGCCGTCCAGGACGGAGAGGTTGAGACAGCCGTTGAGCGCCGCCTTCATCCCGGAGGTGCCGCAGGCCTCCAGGGGGCGCAGCGGGTTGTTGAGCCAGATGTCGCAGCCGGGGTACAGCTTCTGCGCCATCGCCATGCCGTAGTCGGGGAGGAAGACGATCCGGTGGCGGACCCGGGGGTCGTCCGAGAACCGGACCAGCTCCTGGACCAGGCGTTTGCCGCCGTCGTCCGCCGGGTGCGCCTTGCCCGCGACCACGATCTGGATCGGGTGGGTCGGGTGGAGGAGGAGTTCCATCAGGCGGTCGCGGTCGCGCAGCATGAGGGTGAGGCGCTTGTACGACGGGACGCGGCGCGCGAATCCGATGGTCAGGACGTCGGGGTCCAGGGCGCTGTCGATCCAGCCCAGTTCGGCGGTGCCCGCGCCGCGCTGCCGCCAGGAGGCCCGCAGCCGTTTGCGCACCTCCACCACCAGCTGCTCGCGCAGGACGCGCCGCAGGTCCCAGATGCTCTGGTCGGAGACGCCGGAGACGACGTCCCAGCGGTCGCCCTCGCCGACGGCCAGCGCGTCCTCGGCCCGCTGGGCGCCCACTTGGCGGGCGCCGAGCCGCAGCACCTCGGGGGCCACCCAGGTCGGGGCGTGCACCCCGTTGGTGACGGAGGTGATCGGTACCTCGTCGGAGTCGAAACCGGGCCACAGGCCGGCGAACATCCCCCGGCTGACCTGGCCGTGCAGCAGGGACACGCCGTTGGCGCGCTGGGCGAGCCTGAGGCCCATCACGGCCATGTTGAAGAGGTTCGGTTCGCCGCCGGGGTAGGTCTCCATGCCCAGCCGCAGGATGCGGTCGACGTCCATGCGCGGGAGTTCGGCGTCGGGGCCGAAGTGGCGGGCGACCAGCTCGCGGTCGAAGCGGTCGATGCCGGCCGGGACGGGGGTGTGGGTGGTGAAGACGGTTCCCGCCCGGACCGCCTCCAGTCCCGAGTCGAAGTCCAGTCCGTCGTCGCCGAGTTCGGCGATCCGCTCCAGGCCGAGGAAGCCCGCGTGCCCCTCGTTGGTGTGGAACACCTCGGGCGGGGCGTGCCCGGTGAGCCGGCAGTACGTCCGTACCGCCCGGACACCTCCTATGCCGAGCAGCATCTCCTGGAGCAGCCGGTGCTCGCTGCCGCCGCCGTAGAGCCGGTCGGTCACCCCGCGTTCGCCGAGGTCGTTCTCCTCGACGTCGGAGTCGAGCATCAGCAGGGGCACCCTGCCCACCCGGGCCAGCCAGATCCGGGCGTGCAGCTGCCGGCCGGCGGGCAGGGCGAGGGAGACCCGGGCGGGGGTGCCGTCCTCCTCCCGCAGCAGGCTCAGCGGCAGTTCGTTGGGGTCGAGGACGGGATAGTGCTCCTGCTGCCAGCCGTCGCGGGAGAGGGTCTGGCGGAAGTAGCCGTGGCGGTAGAGGAGTCCGACGCCGATCAGCGGGACCCCGAGATCGCTGGCCGCCTTCAGATGGTCGCCGGCGAGGATGCCGAGGCCGCCGGAGTACTGGGGCAGGGCGGCCGTGATGCCGAACTCGGGCGAGAAGTAGGCGACGGCGGCGGGGAGTTCGGCGGCGGTGGGCCGGCTCTGGTACCAGCGGTCGCCGGTCAGATAGTCGTGCAGCTCGTCGACGGCGGCGGTCAGCCGGCGCCGGAACCGGCGGTCCTCGGCCAGTTCGGCGAGGCGCTCCGGCCGTACGCCGCCGAGCAGTCGTACCGGGTCCCCGTCCGAGGCGGCCCAGCGTTCGGGATCGACGGACTGGAAGAGTTCATGGGTGTCCGCGTGCCATGACCAGCGCAGATTGCGGGCCAGGTCACTGAGCGGCCGGAGGGGTTCGGGGAGAAGGGGTCGGACGGTGAATCGACGGATCGCCTTCACATTCCACCTCGGCGTGGCGCGTTCGCTGGATGGACGTACGGCTGTGTACGCCCGGTCATCCAGCACCGTACCGGTGTTGTCCTCGCCCCGGCCGGAGGCCAGACCGGCCGGATCACGCAAACGGCGATATGGCCGATTCACCCCCCTAGGCCACCTTGTGACCCTCCACCCCGCACGAGAGGCTGCCCAGTGGCACGCCCGGTCGCCGTATCCGGGCCGGTGCGCGCCGAGTCGAGGAGGGGAACGCGAACCATGGCACGGACGCACACCCGGCGTCTGCGCCGGGCGGGGAGCCTGACCGCGGTCGTCACGGCCATGGTCCTGTCGGCCGCGAGTCCGCCCGCGCAGGCCGTACCGGAGGGAAGAGTCGTCGGCGCCGGACGGCCCGGTTCCGTCGGCGGGAGCTATCTCGTGACGCTGAAGGGGTCCACCCGGGCGTCCTCGGACGCCGGCCGGCGCCTCGTCAGCGCCTACGGGGTGAGAATCAGCCACACCTACGGCACGGTCCTCAACGGCTTCGCCGTGCACGCGGACGCGAGAGCGGCCCGGCGGCTCGCGGCCGACCCGGCGGTCGCCTCGGTCGTCCAGGACACGACGGTGACGGTGGACTCCGTGCGGAACCCGCCGTCCTGGGGGCTGGACCGGGTCGACCAGCCGGGTCTGCCGCTGGACGGCGGCTACCGGGCGCCCGGTTCCGGGGGCGCCGGGGTGACGGTGTACGTCATCGACACCGGGATCCGGATCGGCCACGAGGAGTTCGGCGGACGCGCGAGCTACGGCTGGGACTTCGTCGGCGGCGACCGCGGCGCCCCCGACGGCAACGGCCACGGCACCCAGGTCGCCGGGATCGTCGCGGGCCGGACCCTCGGCGTCGCGGCGAAGGCGAAGGTCGTCGCCGTACGCGTCCTGGACGACACGGGCGCCGGCACCACCGCCCGGGTCATCGCCGGCATCGAGTGGGTCACCCGGCACGCCCGCAGGCCGGCCGTCGCCAATCTCAGTCTGGGCGGCTCGTACAACGCCCAGCTCGACGCGGCCGTCCGCGCCTCGATCCGCTCCGGCGTCACCTATGTGGTCGCGGCCGGCAACGGGGGCCGGCCCGCCGCCCTGGGGTCCCCGGCCGATGTCCGGGAGGCCCTCACCGTCGGGGCCACCGACCGCCGGGACGCCCGGGCCGCGTTCTCCGACTACGGCTCGGCCCTCGACCTGTTCGCCCCGGGGGTGTCCATCACCTCCGCGTCGTCCGCGAGCGACAGCGGCCGCGTCACCGGGTCGGGTACGTCGATGGCGGCACCGCACGCGGCGGGAGCGGCCGCGCTGTATCTCGCCGGTCACCCGAAAGCCACACCGGCACAGGTGGCCCGGGCGCTGGCCGCGGGCGCCGTGAACGGCAAAATCTCCGGCCGCGGGGCCGGTTCGCCGAACAAACTCCTCCAGGTGCCCCCCGCCGGATGACGGACCACCGCGAGCGGCTCCCCGCGCCCGCCGAGGCCGCGAACGGGGCCGGTCTTGTGCGTAGACATACGCGCGAGTAGTTAACAAAGTGCCGGAATGCGCACCCGATCAGGGTGGGAAGGCTCCCCCGGTACTGGACCCCACATCCCTCCGCCCACCCTCGTTGATGCGGACAGGAGCGGTCATGCCCGCCACGCACCACTCGTCATCACCCCCGACACCCCGAACCCCCCGCCCCGAGGCCACCCATGCCTCTCCAGCGGCACCGCCCGGGCCCACCGCCGTCGGGCGCATCCCGGTCCTCGACGTCCGCCCGCTGGTGCAGCAGGGGCGCCGGCCCGCCAAGGCCGTGACCGGTGAGACCTTCGAGATCTCGGCGACCGTGTTCCGCGAGGGCCATGACGCCGTCGCCGCCAATGTCGTCCTGACGGACCCCGAGGGCCGGCCCGGTCCCTGGACCCCGATGCGGGAACTCGCTCCGGGCACGGACCGCTGGGGCGCCGACGTCACCCCGGACGCGCCGGGCCACTGGACGTACCGGGTGGAGGCCTGGGGCGACCCGGTGGCCACCTGGCGGCACCACGCACAGATCAAGATCCCCGCGGGGCTGGACACCGAGCTGGTCCTGGAGGAGGGCGCGCGGCTGTACGAGCGCGCGGTGGCCGGGGTGGCAAAGGGGGGTGGGAAACGCGCCGTTCTGCGCGCCGCGGTCGCCGCCCTGCGCGACGAGAACCGCCCGCCCGCCGCCCGGCTGGCGGCGGCGTTGACGCCGGAGGTGGACGCGGTCCTGGCCCGCCACCCGCTGCGGGACCTGCTCACCGCCTCCGACCCGCTGCCCCTGCTCGTG
>NZ_JBEXXK010000086.1:0-33429 GCF_040630405.1 Streptomyces sp. NPDC005811 | reverse complement strand
GCGGGTGGTCTGTCGTTGGAGGATGGTGCGCGGGTGGTGGCGTTGCGGTCGCGGGCGATCCGGGCGATCGCGGGCCGTGGTGGCATGGTCTCGGTTCCGCTGCCGCTGGATGAGGTGGAGGAGCTGCTGGCCGGCTGGGAGGGCCGGATCGATGTGGCTGCGGTGAATGGTCCGGGTTCGGTGGTGGTGGCCGGTGACGCGGACGCGCTGGATGAGCTGATGGCGCACTGCGAGGCACACGAGATCCGGGCGCGTCGTATTCCGGTGGATTACGCCTCGCACACCCGGCACGTGGAGGCCATCGAGGCCGAGCTGGCGGACGTGCTCGCGGCCGTCGAGCCGCGCTCCGGTGAGGTGCCGTTCTTCTCGACCACCGAGGCGGAGGTCGTCGACACGGTCCGGCTGGACGGGGGGTACTGGTACCGGAACCTGCGCCGGCGGGTGCGTTTCGCGGACGCGGTCGAGGCGCTGGTGGAGCAGGGTTACGGCGCGTTCGTCGAGGTCAGTTCCCACCCGGTCCTGGGCATGGCCGTCCAGGAGGCCGCTCCCGACGCGGTCGTGACGGGGACTTTGCGCCGGGACAAGGGCGACGCCCACCGTTTCCTGACCTCCCTCGCCGAGGCGTGGGTGCGGGGTGTCCCGGTGGACTGGACGGCGGTCCTGGCCGGTCACGGCGCCCGTGCGGTCGCGCTGCCGACCTACGCCTTCCAGCACCGCCCCTTCTGGTTCGAGCCCGATACTCCGCAGCTCGTCGCCGCGGCCGGAGGTGTCCAGGACCCGGCGGACGCCGAGTTCTGGGCGGCTGTCGAGGAGCAGGACGTCGAAGCCCTGACCGGTGTGCTGGATGTCGCCGAGGACGCGGGGCAGGAGGCGCTGGCCCAGGCGCTGCCCGTGCTGTCGGCCTGGCGACGGGGCCGCCGTGCCGCGTCCACCCTCGACTCCTGGCGCTACCGTGTCGCCTGGCGGCCGACCGCCGAGCCCACCTCCGCGGCCCTGGACGGGACCTGGCTGGTCGTCATCCCCGCCAGCCACGCGGGCACCGAACTCGTACAGGTCTGTCTGGAAGGGCTCGCCTCGCACGGGGCCCAGACCGTGCCGCTGTTCGTCGACTCCTCCGACACCGACCGCGAGCGGCTGGCCGCCCTGCTGACCGAGACGGCCCAGCACAGCGGTGTGCACCCGACCCAGTTCGGCGGGGTGCTCTCGTTCCTCGGGCTCGATGAGCACCCGTACCCCGCACAGCCCGGACTCGCGGCCGGCCTGGTCGCCGGGCTGGCCCTGATCCAGGCGTGCGGCGACACCGGCGTACGTGCCCCGCTGTGGCTGGCCACCAGCGGAGCCGTCACCACGGGCGACAGCGACCCGATGCGCAACCCCGTGCAGAACGGCACCTGGGGCATGGGCCGGGTCGCGGCCCTGGAACATCCCGAGTTCTGGGGTGGCCTCGTCGACCTTCCCGAGAAGCCCGACGAGCGGACCGCCGCCCGGCTGTGCGGCGTCCTCGCCGAATCCGGCGCCGAGGACCAGGTGGCCATCCGCCGGACCGGCATCCTGATCCGCCGACTGGCCCGTGTCCCCGCAGGCGCCACGGGTGACGGCCATCGCGGCTGGACCTCGCGCGACACCGCCCTGATCACCGGCGGCACCGGCGGCCTCGGCGGGCACACGGCCCGCTGGCTCGCCCGCAACGGCACCGAGCACCTCGTCCTGGTCAGCCGACGCGGCGCGGACGCACCGGGCGCCACCGAACTGGAGGCCGAGCTGCGCGCCCTGGGCGCCCGCGTCACCATCGCCGCCTGCGACATCGCCGACCGGGACGCCCTGGCCGCGCTCGTCGAGCGGGTCGAGGCCGACGGGCCGCCCATCCGCACCGTCGTGCACACCGCCGGCGTCGGCATCCTCATCCCGCTGGCCACCACCACGCTCCAGGAATTCGCGGACGGCGCCGAGGCCAAGCTGTCGGGTGTCGCGCATCTGGACGACCTCTTCTCCGACGACCGGCTCGACGCGTTCGTCGTCTTCTCCTCCGTCGCCGGTGTCTGGGGCAGCGGCGACCACGGCGCGTACGCGGCGGCCAACGCCTACGCCGACGCGGTCGCCGAGCACAGGCGGGCCCGCGGTCTGGCCGGTACCTCGATCGCCTGGGGCATCTGGAGCGACGAGGGCGGCGGCATGGCCCTCGAGATCGTGCAGGAGCAACTGCGCTGGCGCGGCATCCCCTTCATGGATCCGGCCCTCGCGGTCACGGGCATGCAGCAGGTGCTGGACCGTGACGAGTGCTTCGTCGCCGTCGCCGACATCGACTGGGAGCGCTTCGTCCCCGTCTTCACCGCCGCCCGCCCCCGGCCCCTGCTCACCGAGGTGCCCGAGGTCGCCGAGATCCTGCGCGCCGAGGAGGATCGCCACGGGTCGGACGCGTCGGCTCCGGCGAGTTCCGGTCTCGTCGACCGGCTACGGGGCCTGGCCTCCGACGAACAGCAGCAGGCCGTACTGGACCTGGTGCGCGCCCAGGTCGCCGGAGTGCTCGGGCACGGCAGCCCGAACAGCGTCGAAGTGGGCCGTGCCTTCCGGGAGTTGGGCTTCGACTCGCTGACCTCCGTCGAGCTGCGCAATCGCCTGAACGCCGCCACCGGTCTGCGTCTCCCGGTCACCGTGATCTTCGACCGGCCCACGGTCACCGCGCTGGCCCGCCACGTGCGCGAGGAACTGCTGGGAGACTCCGCGGCCCTTCCCGCGCCCGTCCTTTCCGCGACCCCGGACCGCGGGCCGGCCGCGGACGACGACCCCGTCGTCATCGTCTCGATGAGCTGCCGCTACCCCGGTGGCGCCGACAGCCCCGAGGAGCTGTGGCGGATCCTCGCCGAGGGCCGCGACGTCATCGACGCCTTCCCCGACGACCGTGCCTGGGACCTGGAAGCCCTCTACGACCCGGACCCGGACGTCGAGGGCACCTGCTACACCCGCGAGGGCGGCTTCGTCCACGACGCGGCCGACTTCGACCCCGGCTTCTTCGGCATCTCGCCGCGCGAGGCCGTCGCCATGGACCCGCAGCAGCGCCTGCTGCTGGAGACCTCCTGGGAGGTGCTGGAACGGGCCGGGCTCGTCCCCGAGGAACTGCGCGGCACCCCGGTCGGTGTGTTCGTGGGCGCCGCCAACCAGGGCTTCGGCGGCCTGGACAACCTGCCCGAGGGCGTCGAAGGGCACATCGTCACCGGCAGCGCCACCAGCGTGCTGTCCGGCCGCGTCGCCTACACCCTCGGCCTCGAAGGCAGCGCGGTGACCATCGACACCGCATGTTCCTCGTCGCTGGTGGCTCTGCACATGGCTGTGCAGGCGCTGCGCTCCGGCGAGTGCTCGATGGCCCTCGCGGGCGGCGTCGCCGTGATGGTCGAGCCCATCGGGTTCATCGGATTCGCCCGCACCCGGGGCGTCGCCAAGGACGGTCGCTCGAAGGCGTTCGCCAAGGCCGCCGACGGCATGGGCCTCGCCGAGGGCGCGGGCATGGTGCTCCTGGAGCGCCTCTCGGATGCCCGCCGCCACGGGCATCCCGTGCTGGCGGTGATCCGCTCCACCGCCCTCAACCAGGACGGCGCGAGCAACGGGCTCAGCGCCCCCAGCGGCCCCGCCCAGCAGCAGGTGATCCGGGCGGCCCTCGCCAAGGCAGGGATCTCCGCGGCGGACGTGGACGCGGTGGAGGCGCACGGCACGGGGACGACGCTGGGTGACCCGATCGAGGCGCAGGCGCTGCTGGCGACGTACGGCCAGGGCAGGGATCCGGAACGGCCCCTGTGGCTGGGCTCGTTGAAGTCCAACATCGGCCACACGCAGGCCGCCTCCGGCGTCGGCGGTGTGATGAAGATGGTGCTGGCGTTGCAGCACGGGCTCCTTCCGCCGACGCTGCACGTCGACGAGCCGACTCCGCACGTCGACTGGTCGGCGGGAGCGGTGTCGCTGCTCACGGAGGCCGTGGAGTGGCCGCAGGCCGACGGCCGTCCGCGCCGTGCCGGCGTGTCGTCCTTCGGAGTGAGCGGCACCAACGCGCATGTGGTGTTGGAGGAGGCTCCGGTTCTACCGGAGGCCGAGTCGGGCCGTGCGGGTGCGGACACGTCACCGGTGTTGGTGGCTGATGGTGTGGTGCCGTGGATGGTGTCGGGTCGTGGTGGCGAGGGGCTGGCGGGTCAGGCCGGGCGCCTGGCGTCGGTCGTCGGTGAATTGCGGCCGGTGGATGTGGCGTGGTCGTTGGCGGCGACGCGTACAGCGTTCGAGAATCGGGCCGTGGTCCTGGGCGGTGAGTCCGCTGAACTCGCGTCCGGGCTGGACGTGGTGGCTGCTGGCGGCGTAGCGGGCTCCAGTGTGGTGCGGGGTGCGGTGACGGGTGCTGCTGACCGGGTGGTGTTCGTGTTCCCGGGGCAGGGGGCCCAGTGGGTCGGCATGGGCCGGGAGTTGTGGGATGCCTCGCCGGTGTTCGCGGCGTCGATGGAGGCGTGCGGGCACGCCTTGGCTCCGCATGTGGGGTGGTCGCTGAGTGAGGTCGTGCGGGGTGCGGCCGAGCTGGTGGATGTGGATGTGGTGCAGCCGGTGTCGTGGGCGGTCATGGTGTCGCTCGCGGCGGTCTGGCGTGCCTGCGGTGTTCAGCCGAGCGTGGTGATGGGGCACTCGCAGGGAGAGATCGCTGCTGCGGTGGTGGCGGGTGGTCTGTCGCTGGAGGACGGTGCGCGGGTGGTGGCGCTGCGGTCGCGGGCGATCCGGGCGATCGCCGGCCGCGGCGGCATGGTCTCCGTCCCCCTTCCCCTGTCGGACGTCGAGGAGCTGCTGACCGGGTGGTCGGGGCGGATCGATGTGGCGGCGGTGAACGGCCCGGCTTCGGTGGTCGTGGCCGGTGACGCGGACGCGTTGGACGAGCTGATGGCGCACTGCGAGAGCAGTGACGTACGGGCTCGTCGCGTCCCCGTGGACTACGCCTCCCACACCTGGCACGTCGAGGCCATCGAGGACGAGTTGGCCCGGGTGTTGGCGGCTGTGGAGCCGCGTTCCGGTCAGGTGCCGTTCTTCTCCACGACCGAGGCGGAGGTGGTCGACACGGCTCTGCTGGATGGTGGTTACTGGTATCGGAACCTGCGTCAGCGGGTGCGTTTCGCGGACGCCGTCCAGGGGCTGGTGGATCAGGGGTACGGGGCGTTCGTCGAGGTCAGTTCGCATCCGGTGCTGGGGATGGCGGTCCAGGAGGCCGCGCCGGACGCGGTCGTGGTGGGCACTCTGCGTCGTGACAAGGGCGACGCCCACCGGCTGCTGACCTCCCTGGCCGAGGCATGGGTACGCGGTATCCCTGTCGACTGGACGGCCGTACTTGCCGCACAGGACGCCCGGACGGTCCCGCTGCCGACCTACGCCTTCCAACACCGGCGCTACTGGCTGGAGAGGACGGCTCCCGTGGCGGTTTCGGTCTCGGGGCAGGACGCGGTGGACGCCCGTTTCTGGGAGGCCGTCGAGCGGGAGGACCTGGAAGCGCTGGCGGAGACGTTGCGCGTGTCCGACAGTGAGGCGCTGGCCGGTGTCCTTCCCGCGTTGTCGGGGTGGCGTCGGGAGCAGGCGGCGCGGTCGGCGGTGGATGGCTGGCGGTACAAGGTGGTCTGGAAGCCGGTCGGCCGGGACGTCCGGGACGCGGCCCTGACCGACGTCTGGCTGCTCGTCGTCCCGCAGGGACACCAGGACATCGCACTTGTCACCGCCCTCTCCGAGGGGCTGGCCGCCCACGGCGCCGCGGTGACCACCCTGGAGGTGGCCGCCGGTGTCGCCCGGGAGCAGCTCACCGCACTGCTCGGTACCGTCGTGAGCGACGACGGCAGTGCCCGTCCGGCCGGTGTGCTGTCCCTGCTGGCGCTGGACGAGTCGCCGTACGCACCGGGCAGCGCCCTGGACAACGGGCTTGCCCTCAACACCGCCCTGGTGCAGGCGCTCGGCGACGCGGGTGTGGCCGCGCCGCTGTGGATCGCCACCCGGGGCGCGGTGTCCACGGGCCGTGCCGACCGGCCCGCCTCGCCCGTCCAGGCGCAGGCCTGGGGGCTCGGCCGGATCGCCGCTCTGGAGTATCCGCAGCGCTTCGGCGGGCTGGTGGACCTGCCGCCGGAGCTGGACGACCGTGCCCTCGGCCGGTTGGTCGCCGCCCTGTCCGGCGCCGCCGAGGAGGACCAGGTGGCCGTACGGGGCTCCGGGCTGTTCACCCGGCGGCTGGAGCGGGCGTTTACGCGGCCCGACGCCGTGTCCACCGTCTGGGAGCCGAGCGGCACCGTGCTGGTGACCGGGGGCACCGGGGGCGTCGGGGCTCACGTCGCCCGCTGGCTGGCCCGTAACGGCGCCGGTCATCTGCTGCTGGCCGGACGCCGGGGCCCGGACACGCCCGGCGCGGCCGAGCTGGAGGCCGAGCTGACCGCACTCGGCGCCCGCGTCACGCTCGCCGCGTGCGACGCCGCCGACCGGGACGGACTGGCCGCGCTGCTGGCCGCCGTACCCGAGGACCAGCCGCTCACCGCGGTCGTGCACGCGGCCGGGGTGCTCGACGACGGAGTGCTGGACGGCCTCACCCCCGAGCGCGCGGAGACCGTGCTGCGGCCCAAGGTGGCGGCCGCACGGCATCTGCACGAGCTGACCCGGGACCTGGGACTGGACGCGTTCGTGCTGTTCTCCTCGCTCGCCGGCACCCTCGGCGGCCCCGGGCAGGGCAGTTACGCCGCGGCCAACGCCTTCCTCGACGCGCTCGCCCGGCAGCGGCACGCCGACGGGCTGCCCGCCACGTCGGTCGCCTGGGGCGCCTGGGGCGGCGGCGGTCTGGCCTCCGGTGAGACCGGTGAGCGGCTGGCCCGCTCCGGTATGCCCGCCATGGACCCGGAGCAGGCCCTGACCGGGCTTCGGCAGGCCGTGTCCGCAGGGGAACCCGTGCTGGCCCTGGCCGACGTACGGTGGGAGAAGTACGCGTTCGTCCACTCCGACCGCGCCCCGCGGGTCCTCGCCGACCTCCCCGAGGTACGGGGCGCCCTCGCGGCGCGGACCGTGCCCAGGGCGGAGGATGGTGACGGCAACGCGCTCACGGCGCGCCTCGCGGGCCTTCCGTACGACGAGCAACGGCGCGAACTCCTTGCGCTGGTGCGGACCCTGGCCGCCGCGGCGCTCGGTTACTCCGGCGCCGACCAGGTCGACGAGGAGCGGGCCTTCCGCGACCTCGGCTTCGACTCGCTCACCGCGGTGGCCCTGCGCAACACCATCGCCGAGAGCACCGGCCTGCGGCTGCCGGTCACCCTGGTCTTCGACCACCCGACCGCCGTCGCGCTCGCCGCGAAACTGCACGCCGACCTGTTCGGCGCCGCCGCCCCGGTCGGCCCGGTGGCGGCCGTTGCGCCCCGGCCGGCTCCGACGGACGACGACCCGGTGGTGATCGTGTCGATGGGCTGCCGCTACCCCGGCGGGGTGGACGGCCCGGAGGAGCTGTGGAGGCTGCTCGCGCGGGGCGGCGACGCCGTGTCCTCCTTCCCGGACGACCGTGGCTGGGACCTCAAGGGCGCCTTCGACCCCGACCCGGACCGTCCGGGCACCTTCTACGCCCGCGGCGGCGGATTCCTGTACGACGCGCACCACTTCGACCCGGAGTTCTTCGGGATGAGCCCGCGCGAGGCGCTGGCCGTGGACCCGCAGCAGAGGCTGCTGCTCGAGACGTCGTGGGAGGCGTTCGAGCGGGCCGGTATCGACCCCAGGACCGTGCGCGGCAGCAGCACCGGGGTGTTCGTCGGCTCCAACTACCACGACTACGGCTCCCGGTTGCAGCACGCCCCGAAGGACTTCGAGGGCTATCTGGCCACCGGCAGCGCCGGCAGCGTGGCCTCGGGACGGATCTCGTACACCTTCGGTCTGGAGGGTCCGGCCGTCACCGTCGACACCGCGTGCTCCTCGTCCCTGGTGGCCCTGCACATGGCCGCCCAGGCGCTGCGCGCCGGTGAGTGCACCATGGCGCTGGCCGGCGGGGTCACGGTGATCTCCTCGCTGGACACCTTCATCGAGTTCAGCCGGCAGCGCGCGCTGTCCGCGGACGGCCGCTGCAAGGCGTTCTCCGACGACGCCGACGGCGCGGGCTGGGCCGAGGGCGTGGGCGTCGTGCTGCTGGAGCGGCTCTCCGACGCCCGCCGCAACGGTCACCCCGTCCTCGCGGTGCTCGCCGGTTCGGCGGTCAACCAGGACGGCGCCAGCAATGGCCTCACCGCGCCGAGCGGTCCCGCGCAGCAGCGCGTCATCCGGCAGGCCCTGGCCGCCGCCGGGCTCGCCCCGGCCGATGTGGACGCCGTCGAGTCGCACGGCACCGGCACCCTGCTCGGCGACCCGATCGAGGCGCAGGCCCTGATGGCGACGTACGGCCAGGACCGGCCGCAGGACCGGCCGCTGCTGCTGGGCGCCCTGAAGTCGAACATCGGGCACACGCAGGCCGCCGCCGGTGTCGGCGGTGTGATCAAGATGGTGCTGGCGATGCGGCACGGGGTGCTGCCGCGCACCCTGCACGCCGAGCGTCCGTCGACCCGGATCGACTGGACCGAGGGGGCGGTGTCGCTGCTGACGGAGGCCGTCGCGTGGCCGGAGGCCGGGGGGCGTCCGCGCCGGGCCGGTGTGTCGGCGTTCGGCATCAGCGGCACCAACGCCCATGTGATCCTGGAGCAGGCACCCGCCGAACACCCGCGGCAGTCCGCCGGGGACGCGCAGCCGGCGGGAAGCGTGCCGGCGCGCGCTTCGGCCGCCGAGGGCGGCCCGTCGGCGGAGGGGACGCCCGTCCCCGCGGGCTCCGGCGGTGTCGTCGTCCCCTGGGTGCTCTCCGGCCGTGGCGCCGACGCCCTGCGCGCCCAGGCCGTCCGGCTCCTCGCCCATCTGGAGGACCCGCAACGCCCGGACGCCGCCGCGCCCGTCGACCTCGCGCACTCGCTCGCCCTCGGCCGGGCCGGATTCGACCACCGGGCAGCCGTCATCGGCCGCGATCGGGATGAACTCATCTCCGCGGTAAGGGCGCTGGCGGAGGACCGGGAGGCTCCGGGGCTGGTGCGCGGAGTGCGGCGCCGTGAGGGGCGCACCGCGTTCCTCTTCAGCGGTCAGGGAAGCCAGCGCCCGGGCATGGGCCGTGATCTGTACGCCGCCCACCCCGTGTTCGCCGACGCCCTCGACGCCGTCTGCGCCGAACTCGACCGCGAACTCGAACGGCCCCTGAAGGAGGTGCTGTTCGCCCCGGCCGGTACGCCCGACGCCGAGCTGCTGGACCGCACCGCCTACACCCAGGCCGGGCTGTTCGCCCTGGAAGTGGCCCAGTTCCGGCTGCTGGAGCACTGGGGGCTGCGACCCGACCTCGTCGTAGGCCACTCCATCGGCGAGCTGGCCGCCGCCCACGTCGCCGGTGTGTTCGACCTCGCCGACGCCTGCCGTCTGGTCGCCGCCCGCGGCCGACTGATGCAGCAACTGCCCGACGGCGGCGCCATGCTGGCCGTACAGGCGGGCGAGGCGGAGGTCGCGCGGGCCCTGCGGACCTACGCGGACCGGGTGTCCCTCGCCGCCGTGAACGGACCGGCCTCCGCGGTCGTCTCCGGCGACGAGGAGGCCGTGGAGGAACTCGCCCGGGCCTGGCGCGAGGCCGGCCTGCGCACCAAGCGGCTGACCGTGTCGCACGCCTTCCACTCGCCGCGGATGGAACCGATGCAGGCCCGCTTCGCGGCCGTCGCCCGCGAGACGACGTATGCGCCCCCGGGCGTTCCCGTCGTCTGTGACCTCACCGGCGAACTCGCCGACTCCGGACAGCTGGAGGACGCCGACTACTGGGTCCGCCATGTGCGCGGAACGGTCCGCTGGGCCGACGCCGTCGCGACCCTGGAGCGGCAGGGCGTGACCGCCTACCTCGAACTGGGCCCCGACGCGGTGCTCACCGCCATGACCCGGGACTGTCTCGCCGACCCGCAGGCCGCCGTCGTCACCCCGCTGCTGCGCCGCGACCGGCCCGAGGAGACCGCGGTCACGACCGCCCTCGCCACCCTCCATGTGCACGGCGCGGGCCCCGACTGGGCCGCGTTCTTCGCCGGCCGGCCGGTGCGCCGGGCCGATCTGCCGACGTACGCCTTCCAGCGGGCCCGGTACTGGCTCGACGCCGATCCCGGCGTGCCGGACCTCGCCGCCGCGGGACTCTCCGCGGGCGAGCATCCGCTGCTCGTGGCGGGCACGGCCCTGGCGGGCGGCGACGGCTACCTGCTCACCGGACGGCTGTCGCTCAGCAGTCACCCCTGGCTCGCCGACCACGCGGTCTCCGGCACCGCCATCCTGCCCGGCACCGCCTTCCTGGAGCTGGCGCTGCTGGCGGCGGACCGGGTCGGCTGTGCCGTCGTCGACGAACTCACCCTGGAGGCGCCGCTCGTGCTGCCCGAACAGGGCGCCGTCCACCTCCAGGTCACCGTCGGCGAGGCCGGCGAGCAGGGAGGGCGCGGGGTGACCGTGCACTCCCGGCCGGACGACGCGGCGGACGACGAGCCCTGGACCCGTCACGCGCTCGGACAGCTCGGTGCCACGGCGGAGCCGGTGGACGGCGTCCCGCTCGGGCCGTGGCCGCCGCAGGGCGCCGAGGAGATCCCGGTGGAGGGGATCTACGACCGCTTCGCCGCAGCCGGCTTCGGCTACGGACCCGCGTTCCAGGGGCTGACCGCCGCCTGGAGGCTCGGCGAGGAGGTGTACGCCGAGGTCGAACCGTCGGCCGAGGTCGCCGCCGACGCCGGTGGGTACGGGCTGCACCCGGCCCTGCTGGACGCCGCCCTCCAGACCGTCGGCCTGACCCCCGGCGCCGCCTCCGGAACCGCGGTCATGCCGTTCAGCTGGACCGGCGTACGGCTGCACGCGCCGGGAGCGGGCGCCCTGCGGGTGCGTCTCGTCCCGGCCGGTCCCGACACGGTGGCGCTGACCGTCACGGATCCCGCCGGCGGACCCGTCGCCACGGTGAGCGGACTGACCCTGCGTCCGCTGCCGGCCGGGCAGCCCGGGGACGCGCGTGCCGCCGCCCGCCATCTCCATGAGCTGGAGTGGGTGACGCCGGCCGCCGCCCCCGCCCGCGCCGCCACCTCCCCGGGCTTCGCCGTGCTGGGCGGCGACGGCGATCCCACCCTCCGGGAGGCCCTGACGGCCGCCGGGGTCTCCGCCGCGGCCCACCCCGACCTGGACGACCTCGCCCGCGCCGTCGCCACGGGCCACCTTCCGGTGCCCGGGACGGTGCTGGCCGCCGTGCCCGGCCTCGGTGACGACGAGGGCGGCCTGCCGGCCGGAACCGAGCCGGCCGTCGCGGTGCGCCGGACGACCGGCCGGGTGCTGCGGCTGCTCCAGGGCTGGCTCGCCGACGACACCTTCAACGCCACCCGGCTGGTGCTCGTCACCCGGCATGCCGTGACCGTGCACGACGGCGACCGGGCGCCCGACCCGGTGGCGGCGGCCGTATGGGGTCTGGTGCGCACCGCGCAGACCGAGAACCCGGAACGGTTCCTGCTCCTCGACTGGGACGGTGCCCAGGAGTCGTACCGGGCGCTGCCCGCCGCGGCCCGTCACGAGGAACCGCAGATCACCCTGCGCAAGGGCGAGTCGCGGGTGCCGAGGCTGGTCCGCGCCCGGCCGGCCCCGACGGCGGACGGCGACACCGTCACGCTGCTCGACCCGGACGGCACGGTCCTGGTCACCGGAGCCACCGGCGCGCTCGGCGGCCTCGTCGCCCGGCACCTGGCCGACCGGCACGGTGCCCGGCACCTGCTGCTCGTCGGCCGCCGCGGCCCCGCCGCACCCGGCGCCCGGGAACTCCTCGACGACCTGACCGCGCTCGGTGCCCGGCCCGAACTCGTCGCCTGCGACACCTCCGACCGGGAGGCGCTGGCCGCGCTGCTCGCCACGATCCCCGCGGACCGTCCGCTGACCGCCGTGGTGCACACCGCGGGCGTCCTCGACGACGGCGTCATCGGCTCCCTCACCCCGGAGCGGCTCGACACCGTGCTCGCCGCCAAGGTGGACACCGCGCTGCATCTGCACGAGCTGACCCGCGACAGCGGGCTGCGCGCCTTCGTGCTCTACTCCTCCCTGGCCGGTGTCCTCGGCGGCTCGGGGCAGGGCAACTACGCGGCGGCCAACGCCTTCCTCGACGCGTTCGCCCGGCAGCGGCGCGCCCACGGCCTGCCCGCCCAGTCACTGGCCTGGGGCCTGTGGGAGGAGCGGTCGGCCATGACGGGCAAGCTGGACCGGGCCGACCTGGTGCGGATGGCGCGCGGCGGAGTCGTCCCGATGCCGTCCGAGGAGGCCCTCGCCCTCTTCGACGCCGCCGTGGCCACCGACCGGGCCGTCCTGGTCCCGGCCCGCTTCGACACGGCCGGGCTGCGTACGCCAGACGGGGAGGTCCCGGCCCTGCTGCGGTCCCTCGTCAAGCCCGCCCCCGGCCGTCGCGCGGCCGCCGCCTCCGACGGGGCCGCGCCCGCCGAGCGGCTGCGGCGCAGGCTCGCGGACCTGGACGCCGAGGCGCGCCTCGCGCTGCTGGCGGACCTCGTCCGCGACCACGCGGCGGCCGTCCTCGGCTACGCAGACTCCGAGGCGGTGGACCCCGAACGCGGCTTCCTGGAGATGGGCTTCGACTCGCTCACCGCCGTCGAGCTGCGCAACCGGCTCACCACCGCCACCGGGCTCAGGCTGCCGGCCACCCTGCTGTTCGACTACCCGACGCCCCTCGGGCTGGCCCGTCATCTGCGGGCCGAGACCGCGCCGGGCGCCGCGGCGGCCGTCCAGCCGATGCTGGCGGAACTCGACCGGCTGGAGGGCGCGTTGGCGGAGATCGCCGGTGACGAGAAGGTGCGTACCGCGCTGGCCGACCGGATGCGCGGGCTGCTGTCCACCCTGGACACGATCGCACCCGCCGCAGCCGTGGGGACGTCCCTGGCGGACGGCCCCGGTGGGTCCCCGCAGACGGCGGTGGAGGAGCGTCTCGACGCGGCCAGCGACGACGACCTCTTCGACTTCATCGACCAGCAGTTCGGATCCGCCTGACGGGAGGCCGACGGCGCCCGAGGTCCCGGCGGCCCCTTCCGGCGCCCGACGGGGCATCGGGCGCCGCCCGAGATGTAGGGCTTCACCTAATAGATACCGGGATCGGCGGATGTGAGCCGGTGTTCGGTGAATGGTTGGGCAGGGGCCGCCTCTCGGTCCCGCTGCGGCCATCGGGCTGTGAAAGGAGCTGGAGGCCATGGAACGAGCGGCAGTCGTCGCCGGACTCGGGGGCTGGGTTCCCCCCACCGTCGTCACCAACGACCAACTGGCGGGGGTCCTCGACACCAGCGACGAGTGGATCCGGCGCCGTACCGGCATCCGGGAGCGCCGCTGGGTCTCGCCGGGGCAGTCCACCGGCGACCTGGCCGTGGAGGCCGGGCGGAGGGCGCTGTCGTCCGCCGGGCTGGAGGACGTGGACGCGGTGGTCCTCGCCACCAGTTCCCCGGACCGGCACTGTCCCGCGACCGCGCCCGAGGTGGCCACCCGGCTGGGACTGGGGCCCGTCCCCGCGTTCGACGTGGCGGCGGTGTGCACCGGTTTCGTGTACGCCCTCGCGACGGGCGCCGGGATGGTCGCGCTGGGCGCCGCCCGCAGCGTCCTGGTCATCGGCGCGGACGCGTTCTCCACGCTCCTCGCCCCGGACGACCGCTCGACCCGGGTGATCTTCGGGGACGGCGGTGGCGCGGTGGTGCTGCGCGCCGGATCGCCCACCGAACCCGGTGCGCTGACCGGGCTGAACCTCGGCAGCGACGGCAGCCTCAGCGATCTGATCGAGGTGCCGGCCGGCGGCTCCCGGCAGCGCTCCACGGGACTGCCGGCCAAGACGGAGGACACCTACTTCACCATGCAGGGGCAGGCCGTCTACGCGCAGGCGGTGCGGCGGATGGCGGAGTCGGTGAAGCAGACCGCCCGGCGGACCGGCTGGGACCCGGCGGAGATCGACTGCTTCGTGCTGCACCAGGCCAACGCCCGGATCCTGGAAGCGGTCGCCCGGCGGCTCGGCCTGCCGCCGGAGCGGTTCCTGTCCAACATCGAGGTGCGCGGCAACACGGTCGCCGCCTCGATTCCCCTGGCCCTGGCCGACGGGGTCGCCTCCGGTGCGCTGCGCCCCGGGCACAAGGTGGTGCTGGCCGGCTTCGGCGGCGGCCTCACCTGGGGGTCGACGGCCCTGGTCTGGCCCCATCTGGCCGTTCCCGCGACGGCGTCGCCGGAACCCGCGGCCGCCTCCGCCGGGACCGACCCGGGCGCGCCCTGACCGCAGGGCCGCCGCGCGACACCCGAAGCCCCTCAACCAGGTCACCAGGTCACCAGGAGGAACGTTGGACGCGCAGTCGCTCGTCGCCCAGCTGCTGACGCCGGAGGGACGCGCCGACCCCTACCCGCTGTACGAGCGCGCCCTCGAACTGGGCCCCGCTGCGCCGGCCGGGGACGGTCTCCTGCTGGTCAGCGGTTACGAAGCCTGCCGCCAGGCGCTGCGCAGTCCGGCGCTGGGCGCCGACATCAACCTGGTGACCTGGGGCGCCGACCTCGCCGCGCATCCCTCGCTGGCCCTGCTGAGCCGGACTCTGTTCGTCGCCAACCCGCCCGACCACGGGCGGTTGCGGTCGTCGATGTCCCAGGTGTTCACCGCCCGGAGAGTGGCGGCCATGGAAGCCGGGATCGCGGGCATCACCGACGCCCTGCTCGACACCCTCGCGAAGGCCGGCTCCGCACCGGTGGACTTCATGGACGCCTTCGCCTTCCCCCTGCCGGCCCATGCCATCTGCGATCTGCTCGGAGTCCCCGTCGAGGACCGGCAGCGCTTCCGGGGGTACGCCGCGGATCTGAGCGCCACCCTGGAACTGCTCGCCGATCCGTCCGGCCTGGAGGCCGCCGACCGCGCGGCGCTGGAGCTGCACCGGTACTTCACCGAGCTGGCCGACCGGCGACGGGCCGACCCGCGCGACGACCTGGTGAGCACCATGGTCCGGGCACGCGACGAGGGAGCCCTGCGGGACGACGAGGAACTCGTCGCGAACCTCGCCAGTCTGCTGCTGGCCGGTTTCGAGACCACCACCTACCTCCTCGGCAACGGTCTGCAGGTGCTGTTCGAGCACCCCGAGGTCATGGCCGGCCTGCGCGACGGAACCGTTCCGGTGCAGAACTTCGTCGAAGAGGTGCTGCGCCACGACTCGCCGTTGCAGGTGAGCAACCGGGCCGTGCTGACCGAAGGCGTCTCCGTCGGGGGCGTGCCGGTGCCGGCGGGCAGCCATGTGGTGCTCCTCCTGGGCGCCGCCAACCGCGATCCCGCCCGCTACGAGCACCCGGACCGCTTCGACCCCCACCGCCAGGACATCCAGCCGCTCAGCTTCGGCGGCGGAGCGCACCACTGCCTCGGCGCCATGCTGGCCCGGCTGGAGGCGGCCATCGCCTTCAGCCGGCTGCTGGCGCGCTTCCCCGCCCTGCGCCCGGCCCCCGGGGACGGTCCGGCCCGCCGTGACCGGCTCGTCCTGCGCGGCCACCAGAGCCTGCCCGTCGTCCTGACCTGAACCCGACGACCGGCGTTTTTCAGCGAAGTTGCCACGGCACCCGACTCGAAGGGTTTCGTCCGGTCCCGCCGTGAGACTTCCGGTGAGGTCGAGCGCAAGCCATGCGGAGGAATCACGTTGTCGCTCACCACGGAATCCGAACACCAGTCCCTCGGTGTTCTGTCGCCCTCCAGCGAGGAGTCCCTGATCGCCCGGTGCGCGGGCGGAAAGGGCAGAAACCTGCACGCCCTGACCGCGGCCGGCTTCCAGGTGCCGGAGTGGTCGGTGATCGGCCTCGACGTCTTCGCCGGCTTCTCCCGCAGCAGCGGCCTCGACGAGCATCTGGCCCGGCTGCTCGCCGACGGCTGGGACACCACGGCAGGGCGGGTCGCCGCCGAGATCGCCGCCCTCGTCGAGGCGACCCCCCTCGACGAGCGCACCGCGTCGGCCATCGCCCTCGCCTACCGTCAGGTTGGTGGCGGACTGGTGGCGGTCCGCTCGTCCGGCCTGGAGGAGGACGGCACCGAGCACTCCTTCGCCGGGCAGTTCGACAGCTACCTCAACGTCAGCGGCCTCGACGAGGTCACCGCCCACGTCCGCCGGTGCTGGGCCTCCGGATTCTCCGAGCGCTCCCTGCACTACCGGGCGCAACGCGGGCTGGCCCCCGGCACCGCGGGCGTCGCCGTCGTCGTCCAGCGCATGGTGCCCGCGGAGCGCAGCGGCGTGCTGTTCACCGCCGATCCGACGGCCGGCCGCACCGACCGCCATGTGGTCAGCGCCGTCCACGGGCTGGGGGAGGGGCTGGTCTCCGGCGCGGTCGACGCCGACACCGTCGTCCTCGACGCCACCACCGGCGAACCGCTGAGTACGACGATCGGCGACAAGCGGGAGCGCTACGACGCCGGCGCCGGACCGGGCTGCCGGGTCTCGCCCGTCGCCGACGAGGACCGCGAGGCGCTGTCCCTGACCGTCGGCGACCTGGCCCAGCTGCACGCGGCCGGGGTCCGCGCGACCGCGTACTACGGCGCCCCGCAGGACATCGAATGGGCCATCGCCGACGGCACCCTGTGGCTCCTGCAGAGCCGCCCCGTCACCACCCTCGGCCGCGACCCCGGCACCTCGCCGGAACCCGAGGGGGAGCTGCGGATCTGGGACAACTCCAACATCATCGAAAGCTTCAGCGGCGTCGTCTCCCCGCTCACCTACAGCTTCGCCGCCGACACCTACGCCAAGGTGTACGAGAGCTACGCCCGCGCGCTCGGCGTCCGCGGCGAGCAGCTGCGCGAGGTCCAGGAGTGGACCCCGCACCTGCTCGGCTACATCCACGGACGGGTCTACTACAACCTGTACCACTGGTACCGCATGGTGCGCCTGGCGCCGCTGTACCCGCTCAACCGCCGTGTCCTGGAGAAGTCGCTGGGCGTCGCGGAGAGCATCTCCGACGAGACCGCCGACGCACTGCACCCCTTCATCCCCCGGACCGGACTGCGCGGCCGCCTCTCACGGCTGGCCCGGACGGCCGTGTTCGCCCGGCGCTTCCTGACCATCGGCAAGTCCGTGGAGACCTTCCACCGCGACTTCTACCGGGCGTACGAGGTCTTCAACGACGTCGACTACGACGCGCTGCCCGGCGACGAGACCCATCGCCGCTTCCGTCGGCTCCAGAGGGAACTCATCGAGAAGTGGGGCCCCATGCAGGCCCTGGACGCCACGATCCTGCTCTCCGTCGGTCTGCTGGCCCTGCTCACCCGTCGCTGGCTGCCCGACGCCCCCGAGTGGTTCACCTGGGCCGCGGCCGCTCCCGGCGGCGACGTCGAATCCGCCGAACCCGCCTGGGCGCTGACCGAGCTGGCCGCGCGGGTGCGGGCCGACGACGCCGCGCGGCACCTGCTGGAGCACACCCCCGAGGAGGAGGCCTACGAGGCGCTCGTCAAGGCCGGGCACACCGGCATCGTGGCCGCCGTCGACGCCTACGTCGCCCGCTACGGCTACCGCAGCCCCGACGAACTCAAGCTCGAGGTCCCCGACCTGTACGAGAACCCGGCCGGACTGTTCACCCTGCTGCGCGACGCCCTGCCCGAGACGCGGGACGGCGGCGCGGGCGAGCACCACGGCGAGGCCGACGCGTACCTCGACCGGCATCTGCGCGGCCCCCGCCGCTGGGTGTACGAGCGGGTGCGGCACAAGGCACGCGCCGCGCTCACCGACCGCGAACGGCTCAGGTTCTGCCGCACCCGCGCCTTCGGCGCCGCCAAACGCATGCTGCGCGCCCTGGGCCGCGACCTCGCCCGCACCGGTGCCCTCACCGCCTGGGACGACGTGTTCATGCTGCGTCTGGAGGAGGTACGGGGCGCCTACGAAGGCATGATCGGCCACACCGAACTGAAGGAACTGGCGGCGCTGCGACGGGCCCGGCTCGCCGCGGACGCCGAACTGCACGCCCCGGCCCGCTTCACCACCCGAGGCGCCCCGTACTGGTCGGGCAACCTGGAACGGGCCGGCTGGAGCAGCGGACCCGCCGCCCGCAGCGGCGCCCGCGAACTGCACGGCACCCCCTGCTGCCCCGGAGTCGTCGAAGGCCCCGCCGTGGTCACCGACACCCCCCGTGACATCGGCGGCGGCATCCTGCTCGCCTACCGCACCGACCCCGGCTGGGTGGCCGCGCTGCCCTCGGCCGCCGCCCTGGTCATCGAACGCGGCAGCCCGCTCACCCATGTCGCCGTCGTGGCCCGGGAACTGGGGATCCCGACGGTGGTGCAGGTCAGGAACGCCACCACCGAGATCCGCACCGGCACCCTCCTGCGCGTCGACGGCGCCGCCGGGACGGTCACCGTACTCGCCGATCCGCCCGACGGCGGCGCGGCCGCCGAGACCCCGCACACCCCCAGGACGGAGACCCATCCGTGATCCTCACCGAGGACCAGTTGCAGGACCTGCTCGACAAGTCGCTCGCCGAACTGCCGCGGGGCGCCGGCTGGGCCGTCGTGCTCGAAGGGTCCATCGCGGAGGGCTTCGGCAACCCCTCCTCCGACATCGACTTCCTGCTCATCGCCCGGTCCGAGGACGACCTGCCCACCATGCCGTCGCTGCTCTTCGTCGACGGCCGCAGGGTGGAGATCCGCACCCGGTCGGTCCGTCAGATCGCCGACCAGTTCCAGGCCCTGCACGAGGGCGCCCGGCGACCGGGCCGGCTCTCCGAAGACCTGCTCAACCGCTGCCAGCGGCTGCTGCACAGCCACCCGCTGCGCGGCCACGCCCTGGTCGACGAGGTCAAGGCGATGCTGCCGGCGGAGCGGTTCGCCGCGATCGCCGCCGACTGGTGGGCGCACCGGGCCCGGCAGTCCCTGCGGCACGCGATGGCGCTGCTCTGCCTCGGCGAGAGCGACGAGGCGGTCGACTGGACCCGCGCCGGACTCGTCCAGACCGTCAAGTCGTGGGCGGCCGGACACGGCGAGACCTACCTCGAACCCAAGTGGCTGTCCATGCAGCTCGACCGCGCCGACCGGCCCGACGTCGCCGACCGCTACTGGGAACTGGAGGCCGCCGCCCCCGAAGCCGGCGACGCCCACGCGGCCAGGGCGCACCTGACCGCCTGCCTCGCCTTCGCCGGTCGACTCGGCCTCACCGGCGTTCCCCACCGACCCGAGCGCCTCACCGTCGAACGCGTCGCGGGGGTGACCACCTGGCAGACCGACGAGCGGGTGCACGTCGTGCGCGGCCGGCGCGAGGTGTTCGCCCTCGGCGAGCGCGCCGGGGCGGTCTGGCGCTCCCTCGTCCTGGGCCGGCCGCTGCCCGCGGTCCTGGCGGCGGCCTCGGACACCGGCGTCGCCGAACCCGGCCCGCTGCTCGCCGCGTTCGTGCGCTACGGGCTGATCCGGCTGGCCTGGAAGGGCGGCGGCACCGTCACCCCGGCGCTGCCGCTCGCCGCGCCCCCCGGCCCCGTCACCCCGCCGCCGTCGACCGCGCAGCCGCTGCTGTCGGTGCGCGGCGCGGCCGTCGGCGGCCCCGACGCCATCGACCTCGTGCCGCTGCCCGCCGAGCGGTTCGCCGCGGCCACGATGGCCCTGGTGTGGTCCAACGTCGTCGTCGAGAACGCCATCGAGGACCTGACCGGGGCCCTCCAGCGAGGACAGTGGCGGGTCGCCGAACTCACCGCCCGCCGCGCCGTGCACGCCGCGCTGCGCGGCCTGTTCAGCGCGTACGGCGTCAACCCGCTGCCCGCCGACTCCGACCTGGTCCGCCGTATCGACCTGCTGCCACCCGCCACCCGGCCGATCGGCACCCGCGCCCGGCAACTCCTGAGCCGCACCGTCGACTCGGCGCAGCGCGGCGACGCCCTCCTCACCGAGGTGCGCGACTACGTCGCCCAGGTGCGGGGCACGGCGGGCGCCGACGCCTTCCCCCTCTCCTTCGACTCGGCGGACACCTGGCGGGCCACGCTGGAGCTCGGCTACGACTGGCTGCGCATCGGCGCCTACCTCGACGCGGAACTGCCCCTCGAGGAAGCCCGCGACCTGCTCGCCAGCAACGGCGCCCAGCCCCACCAGGCCGCTTGAGCCCCGCCCCCGACACTTCCCGGAGGACCGATCGATGGCCGACACGATGACGGTGCTGGTGACCGGCGCCAGCGGTTTCGTGGGCGCGGAGGTGACCGCCCGGCTCACCGGCGCGGGCCACACCGTGCTCACCCTGCTGCACAGCAACGGCGGCATCGTCCGCAACAGCGGGCGCAGCGTCACTCCCGGTCCCGGCACGCTCACCCGGATCACCGGTGACGTCACCCGCCCCGGCCTCGGGCTCACCGAGGACGACCGGCGGCTCGTCGCGACCGCCGACCGGATCGTGCACTGCGCCGCCGTCACCGACTTCGGACTGCCCGAGGAGCGGTACGAGAGCGTCAACGTGGCCGGCACCCGGCACGTCCTGGACCTCGCCCTGGCCCACCGCACCCCGCTGGTGCACGTCAGCACGGCCTATGTGTGCGGGGAGCGCGACGGGGTGGCACGGGAGGACGAACTCGACGTCGGCCAGCAGCCCGGCAACGGCTACGAGAGGAGCAAACTGGCCGCGGAGACCCTGGTCCGCAAGGCCGCCGCGGAGGGCCTGCCGGTGGCCGTGGTGCGCCCCAGCATCGTCACCGGCGCAGCCCGCACCGGCCGCTCCCGCGACTTCAAGACCATCTACCCCGTGCTCAAGATCATCACCAGGGGTCTGGTGCGCACCGTACCGGGCCACTACGACGCCGCCCTGGACCTCGTGCCGGTCGACCACGTCGCCGACCTGGTGACGGAGGCCACCACCCGCTTCGAGGGCGCCGAGGGCCTCACCCTGCACGCGGTCGGCCAGCTGCTGACCCTGCGGGACTTCTCCGACGTCCTCGCCGAGTACCCGTCGTTCCAGGTGGCGAGGTTCGTGCCGCCGTCCGCGTTCTCCCCGTCGGCCCTGCCCGACCGCGAACGCCCCTACTACGACCGTGTCATCTCCCTCTACGACACCTACTTCCGGCGCCGTATCCGCTTCGACGACAGCCGCGCCGCCGCCTTCAGCGGCCGTCCGGCCTACGCGGGCGGACGCCCCTACCTGCGCCGCCTCCTCGACCACTGCCTGAAGGTCGGCTACCTCGGCGCGCCCCCGCCCCGGGATGCGGCCGCCGCCCCGACGGACGGGAGCACCGCACGATGACCCACCCCGACCACCCCGAGCCGGCGCACGGCATCCGCGTCTCGCCCCTGCTGACCTGCCACCCCGAGAAACAGCGGCTCTACGGCGCGGACACCTACTACCAGGAGAGCTACGAACAGCTCGCCGCCCTCACCGACGACGCCACCGGCTTCGCCCATCGTCACGCCGCGCTGCTGCTGAAGCCCGACGCCGTGGTGGCCCGCAGGCTGGACGCGGCCGTGGAGTGGCTGGCCGAGCAGGACTTCCGGATCGTCGGCGCCGCGACCACCCGGCTGACCCGGACCATGATCCGCTCCCTGTGGTACTTCCAGTGGAACCTCGCCACCCCCCACCGCAGGCGGCTCGCCGCGCTGTTCCTGGAGGACGCGGACGCCCTCGTCCTCCTCGTCCGCCCCGGGCGCGACAGCGACATCCCGGCCTCGGTCCGCCTCACCCAGCTGAAGGGGCCCACCGACCCCGAGGCCCGGGTGGCCGGCCAGCTCCGTCACCTGCTGGGCCGCTACAGCTACCTGCTCAACCTCGTGCACACCCCCGACGAACCCGCCGACGTGCTGCGCGAGCTGGCCGTGCACTTCGACCACGCCGAGCGGGACCGCCTCTTCCGCTCCGCGCTCGCGGACGAGGACCGGACCGGCCACGCGCTGGACCTGGCCGACGAACTGTACGCGCACACCAAGCCGCGCGACCTCGACTTCGAGCCCGCCGTCGAACGTCTGCGCGCCGCGCTCTCCGGCCGACCCGGCCTCGACCTCGCCGCCACCCCGCGTCAACTCCTGGAACACGCCTGGGAGCACGGCCTCGACATCGATCCGTGGGACACGGTCGTCGTCGGATCCAAGGTGCTCCCCATGCGGCAGCCCGGTCGCGCGCCGGTGCTGGACGGGGCCGGCGTCGACCAGTGGCGCCGCCACCTGGACGCCGTCCGCGGCGCCCTGAAATGAACGAGGAGCCGCCATGCAGTTCGCCCGGACACTCCCGAAGGAGCTGGTGCACCGGGCAGCGATCGCCGAGGTCTTCCTGACCGACGCGGAGCGCCTCGGCGAGGACGAGATGCGGCTGGCCGCACAGCTTCCCCGCCTCCACCCCTTCTACGACGACGTCCTCGGCCCCCGCACGCATCACGATCCGCTGCTGGTGCTGGAGGCCTGCCGCCAGGGCATCTTCGTGGTGGCCCACCGCTACCTCGACGTACCCCTCGGCCACAAGTTCCTGTTGCGGACGGTCGAGTACGAGGTGCCCGAGCCCGCCGCCCTGGTCTGCGACGACACCCCCACGGAAGCGGTCATCGGCGTCCGCGTCGAGCACCGGATCCGCGACCGGAGCGGGGTGACCGGGCTGCGGCTGCGGTTCACCGCGACGATCGGCGCCCGTGCGGCACTGCTCGCCCGCATCGGGTACTCGTGGATGCCACCGCAGGTGTGGAGCCGCCTGCGGGCCGGGCAGCGGCACGCCCTCGGCCTGTCCGACCGTCCTGTCGCACTGCCCGGACGACCCCTGGACCCGGGCCGGGTCGGCCGCCGCAACCGGGCCAACGCGGTGATCACACCACCGCACACCGCCCACGACGGCGTCCGCTCGGCCCGCCTGGTCGCCGAGACCACACACCCGACCCTCTACGACCACTGGGTCGACCACGTTCCCGGCATGCTGGAACTGGAGGCCTTCCGCCAACTGGCCCTGACCGCCGCCGTGGTCGACGGCGCGGTGCGCGCGCCCACGGCGCTGCCCGTCCGCCTGCGGGTCCGGTTCCGCCGCTTCGCGGAGATGGACCTCCCCCTGGAGTGCCGGACCGCTCCGGTGGTGCCGGGAGCCGACATCGAGTGCACCCTGCGCCAGGCCGGCGCCCTGGTCGCCGACGCCCGCATCGGGTTCGCCGACCGCGACCCGGCCGTCCCGGCAGGCGTCCTGGCGTGCCCCGCGGCCCACGCCCGTGTCTGAGCCGCCCGCCACGACGCGGGACACCGGATACCGGACCCGAGACAGAGGACACCCCGCAGTGAGCACCGTCGCCGTGCCCCGTATCCCCGGCCGGCTGGGCCGGTTCGTGCTGCGCATGTTCCGGCCCCACATCTACGCCACCTACGGCCTGCTGTGGGTGCTCGCCCTGGAGGGCTCCGCCGTGTCGCTGACCGGTACGGCCTGGCGGCCCACCGGGGCCACCGGGGTCCGGGTCGTCAGTGTCGTCCTCGCGCTGCTGTTCCTGCGGATGCTGGACGAGCAGAAGGACTTGGCGTACGACCGTGTCCACCACCCGGACCGGCCGCTGGTCACCGGCGCGATCACCGTCGCCGAGCTGCGCGGTGCGATGGCCGCCCTCACCGCGGTGGCGGTGGGCCTGAACGCGGCGCTGTCCACGACGGCCGTCCTGCTGATCCTGGCCGCTCTCGGCTACGGCCTGTTCCTCGCCGCCCTGGAACGCCTCTCCGCGGCGGTGCGCGACCGGCAGCTGCTCAACCTCGCCGTCACCTACCCGGTGCAGGTGCTGCTCGGCGTCTACGTGTACGGGTCCCTGGCCGCCGCCGGGACCGTCACCGCCGACGGGCGCGGGGCGTTGCTGCTCGGCCTGTGCGCCTGTGTGTTCCTGCACTTCGAGTTCGCCCGCAAGACCGCATGGGAGGCGGAGCCCGGCGCCCGCCTGTACTCGGCCGACCTCGGCCCCCGGCGCAGCGCGGCGGTCACCGCCGCCCTCGCGGCCGGGGCGGTCGCCTGCCAGGTCGTCCTGTTCGCCCCGGACGGCGTGCCCGGGCTGCTGCCCTGTCTGACGGCGGTCCTGCCGGCCTGGGGCGCCCGACGGTTCCTGACCGCCCGCCGCGGCGGCTGGCCCCTGCTCACCGCGATGGGCTTCGTCGTGACGACGTACCTCGCCCTGGCCGTCCGGGCGGTGCTGCTGCCGTGACCGATCCGCCGCCCCTGTCGGGTGAGGAACTGCTGACCACGACCCGTTCCGTACGGCGCGGCCTGGACCTGGAGCGCCCGGTGGACCCGGAACTGGTCAAGGACTGCCTGCGCATCGCCCTGCAGGCCCCCAACGGCAACAACCGCCAGCGATGGCACTGGCTGATGCTCACCGATCCGCGGATCCGCGCCGCCGTGGCCGAGGTCTACCGGACCGCCTTCGACGAACGCAACGGCGCCGCCCTGCGCCGGCTGGACGAGCAGCCCGAGGGAACCCGCTCCGTGCTCACCGGCGCCCGACTGCTGGCCGAGCGGCTGCACCGGGTGCCCGTCCTGGTCATCCCCTGCCTCGACGTGGCCGACGGCCGGCTGCCCGAGGGCAACCAGGCCGGATTCTGGGGTTCGCTGCTGCCGGCCGCCTGGAACTACGCGCTGGCCGCCCGCAGCCGGGGCCTGGTCACCGCCTGGACGGCCGTCCATCTGGACCGTGAGCGGGAGGTCGCCGAGCTGCTGGGCCTGCCGCCCACCGTCCGCCAGGGAGCCCTGCTGCCGACGGCGTATCCGCTGCGCACCACGTTCCGGCCGGGGCCGCGGCGACCGCTCGAAGAAGTCCTGCACCACGACGGATGGCAGGGCGGCGACCGCGACTGACCCCGTCCCGAGACACACGTCCGGGCCCTCTGCCGCATGGGTGCGGCAGAGGGCCCGGACGTCGTCCGTCAGCGTCGGCTCAGCCCCGGCTCATCCTTCGTTCCACTTGAAGAACCGCAGCGTCACCGCGGTCACCACGGCGGCGAAACCCAGCATGCCGCCCATCGTGGGCAGCACGTCGAGGACACCGCCGTCCCGGCTGAGCACCGACTCGCCGCCCTCCACGAGATAGTGCAACGGCATCACGTACGAGACCGCCCGCACCCACTCCGGGGCGCTGTCCAGCGAGAAGAACGATCCGGACAGCAGCGACATCGGCAGCACCAGCAGCTGGGCCAGACCGCCCGCGGCCTCCTCGGTCTTGGTGACCGAGCCGATGAGCAGGCCCAGCGACATCAGCGCCAGCGTCCCGCACACCACCAACGGCACCACCAGCCACCAGTTGCCGGTCAGCTGGAGACCGAAGTACGGCAGGGTCGCCACCGCCAGGAACAGGGCTGTCTGCGTCAGCGCCATGAGCATGGTCATGGAGATACGGGCGGCCACCACCTCCCAGGGGCGGATCGGCGACAGCTGCATCCGCTGGAGGATCTTCTTGCGGCGCAGCGTCACCAGTGTCAGGGCGGTGCTGAACACCGAGCTGGTGGCCACGGCGAAGCCCAGCAGACCGGGGGTCAGGTACTGGATGGGCTTGACCGAGTCGTCCTCGACCTGACTGGCCTTCAGCGTGTACTTGGCGGTCATCCCGGTCGCGGCCAGGTTCGCCTGCTCCAGCACCGCGTTCAGCGTCGCCCGGGCCGAAGCCCCCTTGACCGAGTCGGCCAGGCTGTAGCGCAGCACGACGGTGTCACCGTCCTGCTCGATCAGCGCGTCGTAGTCCCCCTTGCGCACCTTCTCCAGCGCCGCCGACTCGCTGTCGACCTTGGTGATCGTGGCCGCCTTGGACAGCTGGTCCCGCTGATCCCCGGTGAGCGAGTCGAGCACCTGCACCCGGCCGACCTGGGCCACCTTGATGTGCGAGGTCCCGTCGCTCTTGAACAACGAGCCGAACAACATCAGGAACAGGATGGGGAAGATCATCAGGAAGAAGATCGTGCCCTTGTCCCGCAGGACGCTGAGGATCATCGCCCGGGCCAGCTCGCGGATCGGGTTCAGCCGTCTGTCCTTGACAGGGCCCTTGCGGCCCGGACCGGCCTCGACCACGGCCTTCTCCCGCTCCGCCGAGGCCTGCGCGGCCGTCCCGGGGGAACGGGAGGACGTCTCGTCGATGCTCACGCGCGGTACTCCCGTCCGGTCAGCTGGAGGAAGACGTCCTCCAGGGTGGCGCCGCGCACCTGAAGGCTGCGCAGTGCCCGGTGGTCGGCCAGGATCGACAGCACCGGCCCGGGGGAGTGCGTGGCGATCGACAGCGTGATCCCGTCGTCCTCCACCGCCGCGTTCTCCACTCCGGCCGACACCAGCCGATCACGCAGGGCGTCGGCCTTGATCAGCCCGGACTCCACGCTCACCCGCACCATGTCGTCGAGTTCGCGGATCAGGGCCGCCGGCGCGCCCGTCTTGAGCACCCTGCCCTTCTCCATCACCGACACCCGGTCGCAGAGCAGCTCGGCCTCGTCCAGGTAGTGCGTGGTGAGGACCAGGGTGCGGCCCTCCTCGTTGACGTCCCGCAGCAGGTCCCACAGATTGCGGCGGGCCTGCGGGTCCAGACCGGCGGTGGGCTCGTCCAGGAAGACGATCTCCGGGTCGTGCACCAGACCGCAGGCGATCGACAGCCGCTGCGCCTGGCCGCCGGAGAGCTTGTCGGCCGGTACGGCGCCGAACTCGGTGAGGCCGACCCGCTCCAGCATCGCGTCGGCCTGCCGGACACCGACCCGGTAGAAGGACGCGAACAGGCAGATGGTCTCGCGTGTGGTGAGCTTGTCGAAGAACGACGACGCCTGGAACTGCACGCCGATGCGGCTCAGCAGCCGGGGATTGCGCGGCCAGGGGCTCTCGCCGAACAGCTCGATCCGCCCCTCGTCGGGCTCGCGGACACCCTCCAGAATCTCCAGGGTGGTCGTCTTCCCCGCGCCGTTGGGACCCAGGATGCCGTAGAACTCGCCCGCCTCGATGTGCAGCGAGACTCCGTCGACGGCCTGGATGTCCCCGTACCGCTTGCGGACGCCGTCCGCGACGATCGCCGCCGTCATGACGCGCACGCCCTGACCGTGCGGGGCCGCGATCCGGTCCCGCCGCACATGAACTGAAGGTCCATCACTCGACTGTCGTCTCTCCGTGATCGGTTGAGGGATCGGCCGGGCCGGGGGGAGTGACAGGGCGCCGCGAAAGCGTCCACCGCAGGTCGGCCGGGCAGGGGCCCGAACCGCGACACGAGCGGACGGGGCCGTCGGGCGGTTCGGAGTCTCCACACCAGCACAGCCGCGACAGCCGGGGCCACCGAGGGCGCCGAAGACTAGGGAATCGCCCCTACTCCCGGGCCGGTAAAGGGGAACACCCCGTTCCGGAGTGGGCGGCCGACCGTAGGTTCGACGCGCAGGGCACCGCGGTGCCCTCCACCGCGAACCCGACAGGATCGAGGAAGCGACGATGCCCCCCACAGCCCGGGACCAGGCCACCCACCGCGACGGCGGGTACCGGCCTCCCGGCGCCACCCCCCGTACCCGTCCCCCCGCCGTACCGTCGGCGGCCGTTCCTCCCCCACCCCTGGCCCTGCTGCCCGTGTGCCTCGTGGCCTGCGCCACCGCGGCCCTGCTGCTCCTCACCGCGGACCGGTTCGGCTACTTCAGCGACGAGCTGTACTTCCTCGCCGCGGGCCGCAGCCCCGCCTGGGGGTACGCCGACCAGCCCCCGCTGCTGCCCCTGCTGACGCACGCCCTCGACACCGTGTCCCCCGGCTCGCTCGTGGCGCTGCGCGCGCCGGCCGCGGTCCTCACCGCGTTCGGGGTGCTGACGGCCGCCCTCACCGCCCGGGAGCTGGGCGGCCGACGGGCGGCCCAGGTCGCCACCGCCGGTGCGTACGCCGTCTCGCCGGTCATGCTCCAGATGGGCCATCTGCTCATCACCGCCACCCTGGACATCTTCCTGACCACGTTCGGCGTCTGGCTTCTGGTGCGCTGGGTCCGCACCCGGCGCGACCGGCTGCTGCCCCTGCTCGGCCTGACCGCCGCGGTCTCCCTCCAGGTCAAGTTCCTCAGCGTCGGCCTCTGGGCCGTGCTGCTCGTGGCCCTGCTCCTCGCCGGGCCCCGGGACCTGCTGCGCCGCCCGCTGCTGTGGGTGTCGGCTGCGGGCGCCCTGCTGACCGCCGTACCGGGGCTGCTGTGGCAGGCCCGCGCCGGCTGGCCGCAACTGGCGATGACCGGGGTCATCGCCCAGGAGGTCGCCACCGAGGAGGGCGGCCGGGCCATGTTCCTCCCCACGGTCCTCTCGGCCGCCGGACTGGCCGGAGCGGTCCTCCTGTGCTGCGGGCTGGGATGGCTGCTGATCGCCCGCCGGGCCCGCCCCCACCGGTTCCTCGCGCTGACCTTCGCCGGACTGTGCGCCTGCTACCTCGTCGTCCACGGACGGCCCTACTACGTCGCCGGGCTGTTCGCCGTCCTGTGGGCGGCGGGCGCCACCGGGATGCAGGAACTGCGCGCCACCCGCCCACGCCTGTGGTCGACAGCCGTGGTCTACCTGGCGTCGGCGGCCCTGGCGGTGCAGGTGCTGCCGCTCTACCCGGTCCAGCGGCTCTCCCGGACCTCCGCCGACCGGCTGGCGATGGAAACCGTCGGCTGGCCCGACCTGGCCGCCTCGGTGGCCCGGGTCCACCGCGGGCTCCCCGCAGACCTGCGCCGCCGGGCCCTGCTGATCACCGACCGGTACGACCAGGCGGGCGCCCTGGACCGGTTCGGCCCGCGGCTCGGTCTGCCGCGACCGTACAGCGGCCACCGCGGCTACTGGTACCTGCGCCGGCCGTCCGACGACACCGCGACCGTGGTCTTCGTCGGCGCGGACGCCCGCTATCTGCGGCAGTTCTTCACCAGCGTGCGCAGGCGCGGCACGGTCACCAACGCGGACCGGGTGCACAACCTCAACTGGGGCACCCCGATATGGGTCTGCCAGGGCCTGCGCCGGCCCTGGCCCACGACATGGCCCCGGATGTCCCACCTGAGCGCCTCTTCGGTGACGCCCTAGTCCCGGCGCCGCGCACCGGGACGACACCGCGGGCCGCCCCTGTCGGGGACGGCCCGCGGCTCGGACACGGGGTGCGGTCTACCCCCAGGTGACGGGAAGCGCGTACACGCCGTAGTGCATCGCCTTGTCGCGCAGCGGGATCTCCTGCGGATCGGCCGCCAGCCGCAGGTCCGGGAAGCGGTCGAAGAGCTTCTGGAAGCCGATGCGCAGGGTCGCCCGGGCCAGATGCTGCCCCAGGCACTGGTGGATGCCGAAGCCGAACGCCAGATGCCGCCGGGACGGCCGGGTGACGTCGAAGACCTCCGGGTTCTCGAACTGCTCCGGATCCCGGTTGGCGGCCGGCAGGGACAGCACCACCGTCTGCCCGGCCTCGATGTTCTTGCCGCCGACCTCCACGTCCTCCAGCGCCACCCGGCTCGCGCCCATGTGGGAGATCGTCAGATAGCGCAGCAGCTCCTCCACCGCCCGCTCCATCAGCTCCGGCTGCTTGCGGACCTTCTCCAGCTGCTCGGGATGCTCCAGCAGCGCGAACGTGCCGAGACCCAGCATGTTCGGAGTGGTGTCCAGCGCGCCGCCGATGGTGATCCAGGCGATGTTCGCCAGTTCCTCCTCGGTCAGCTCACCCGTCTTGACCAGCTTCCCGAGCAGCTTGTCGTTGGGCTCGGCGAACAGGTCCTTGACGACACGGGCCAGCGTCTGGTCCAGCGCCGTGTTGTGTTCGATGAACTCCTCGAGCGTGTAGTCGATCCGCATGATCGCCGAGAAGTGCCGGTCGAGCTCGGCGATGTCCTCCTCGGGCACACCCATCACCGAGTGCACCGATCGGTGCACGACCTTCTGCACGAACTCCGGCAGCAGATCCACCGGCGGCTGCAGGGCGGCCATCTCGTCGAGCACGTCGTCGATGATCCCGGCCAGCGTCGGCTCGTACTCCTGGATCTTGCGGACCGTGAAGAAGCCCGTCAGCAGCCGCCGGTAGCGGGTGTGGTCGGGGGCGTCCATCCGGACGAAGGAACCCGGTCCCGACGGCTGCGGCTCGTACTTCTCCACCTCGAACGGCGGTGACGCCACCAGCGCCAGCAGCTCCGCGCGGTGACTGAACCGGGGGTCGGTCATGATGGCCCGCACATGGTCGTGCCGGGTGACCAGCCAGCCGTCGTCGCGGCCCGGCGCGATGTCGAAGGTGACCGGGCTGATCGGCTCCTCCTCGCGCAGCCGGCGGTACTCCGGATCGGGGTCGAAGGGGCAGGTGCGGTCGGTCGGTATCACAGGTGGTTTCGGCTCGTAGGCCATGAGTCCTCCGTCTGGTGGTGTGCGTCCGCCCGGGTGCGCCGCTCAGGCCCGGCGGACCGTGAGGGGCAGCCGCCGGAGACCGAAGACGTTGACCCGGTTGTCGAAGTAGGACAGCGGCGCGTCGCGGTCGACCCGGATGTCGGCGTAGCGGTCGAGCATCAGGTTGAGCGCGATCTGACCCTCCATACGGGCCAGCGGCGCGCCCAGGCAGTAGTGGATGCCGTGCCCGAAGGCGAGCTGTCTGGCGTTGGAGCGGCCCGGCAGGAAACGGTCCGGGTCGGGGAAGACCCGCTCGTCGCGGTTGGCCGACAGCAGCCAGAGGTACACCATCGCGTTCTCCGGGAGCTTCTCCCCGGCGATCTCCACGGGAGCCGTCGGCACCCGTTCGATCTTGAGGAAGGGCGGCCGGCAGCGCAGCACCTCCTCGGTGAACGGCGCGATCCTCGCCCGGTCGCCGCGCAGCTCGGACTGCAGACCCTCTTCCAGATCGAGCGTCAGCAGCATGTTGCCGAGCAGTACGGCGGTGGTGACATGGCCGGCGAGCAGCAGCAGCGCGGCGAAGCTCACCACGTCGTCGTCGTTCAGGCTCTCCCCGTCGACCTCGGCCCGTACCAGCAGGCTCATCAGGTCGTCGTACTCTCGCGCCCGCCGCTCGGCGACATGCCGACGCAGATAGGCGTCCAGCTCCTGCACGGTCCGGCCCATGACCTCGGCGCCCTCGGGCGTCTCCCAGTCCACGGTCAGCAGGTTGTCGGCCCACACCTGGAACAGCGGGCGGTCCGACGCGGGGACGCCGAGCAGGGAGGAGATCACGATGACCGGCAGCGGGTTGGCGAACGCCTCGATCAGGTCGAAGCGGTCGCCGCCGTCGAGGCCGTCGAGCAGCTCGGTGGCCACCTCGGTGATCCGCGGGGTCAGCTCGTTGATCATCTTCGCGGTGAAGACCTTGCTCACCAGCCGGCGCAGCTTGCCGTGCCGCGGCGGGTCCAGCAACAGCAGTGTGCCGCCCGGCGGTTGCCGTTCGCCGCCCGACAGCCGGGTCACCGTGTCCGAGGAGAAGCCCGCCGGGTCGGCGGTGATCCGCTGGACGTCCTCGTGACGGAAGACGTGGTAGCGGCCCGCCGGATCGAGCCACACCGGCCGCTCGTCGCGCATCCGCCGCAGCCAGGCCAGCAGGGTCGCACCACCGTCGAGACCCACCTCGGGCGGCGCGGCCACCTCGGGGCCGACAGGAGCGGGCACGGCAGTCATCAAGAACCCCTCTCGTAGGGCGGACCGCACGGGAGGCGGGCCGGGAGCGGCCTCAGCGCAGCACGCCGGGCGAAACGAAGGCCAGGAAAGCCGCGCAACTCTAGGGATTTGCCGGTGCCGCCCGCCGCCGGGCCGGTGCCGTGGGCAACTAGGGGATTTTTCAGAGTCGGAGGTCAAGCGGCCGTGGACCGCCCGGGCGCCCCCAGACTTGGCCGCGTTCGAGGTGTTCGAGGAGCCATGCCCAGAGCGTGGGTGTCCGAGCCTGAGGAGATACCGGTGTTGTCTACCGATCCGAGCGCAGCGGGCCTGCCACCGCTCTCCGTCGTGGTGTGCGACCCGGGTCTGGGGGCCGAGCTGTGAGCGAAGACCGCCTGCGCGACTACCTGAAGCGGGTCACCGCCGACCTGCACCGCACCACCGGCCGCCTGCGCGAGCTGGAGGCCAAGGACCGCGAGCCCATCGCGATCGTCTCCATGGCCTGCCGTTACCCGGGCGACGTACGCGGCCCCGAGGACCTGTGGCGACTGGTCGCCGACGGCACCGACGCCATCACGCCCTTCCCGGAGGACCGCGGCTGGGACGTCCCGTCCCTCTACCACCCCGACCCCGAGCACCCGGGCACCTGCTACACCCGCGAGGGCGGCTTCCTGCACGACGCCGCGGACTTCGACCCCGACTTCTTCGGCATGTCGCCCCGCGAGGCCCTCGGCACCGACCCGCAGCAGCGCCTGCTGCTGCAGATCTCCTGGGAGGCGCTGGAGCGGGCCGGACTCGACCCCGCCGCCCTGCGCGGCAGCCCCACCGGCGTCTTCGTCGGGGTCATGTACAACGACTACGGTTCCCGCTTCGACGTGCCCCCGCCCGGCCTCGAAGGCTTCATCGGCAACGGCAGCGCGGGCAGCATCGCCTCCGGGCGGGTCGCCTACACCCTGGGCCTGGAGGGCCCGGCCATCACCGTCGACACGGCCTGCTCCTCCTCCCTGGTCGCGCTGCATCTGGCCTGCCGGGCCCTGCGGGCCGACGAATGCTCGCTGGCCCTGGCGGGCGGCGTCGCCGTGATGTCCACCCCGGTCACCTTCACCGAGTTCAGCCGGCAGCGCGGGCTCTCCCCCGACGGCCGCTGCAAGTCCTTCGCGGACGCGGCGGACGGCACCGGGTGGGGCGAGGGCGCGGGCCTGGTGCTGCTGGAGCGGCTGTCGGACGCGCGGCGCAACGGGCACCGGGTGCTGGCCGTGATCCGCGGCAGCGCCGTCAACCAGGACGGCGCCAGCAGCGGTCTGACGGCGCCGAACGGTCCCTCGCAGCAGCGGGTGATCCGGGCGGCGCTGGCGAGCGCGGGCCTGTCGGCCGCCGACGTGGACGCGGTGGAGGCCCACGGCACCGGCACCACCCTCGGTGACCCGATCGAGGCCCAGGCGCTGCTCGCCACCTACGGCCGCGACCGTGAACACCCGCTCCGGCTCGGCTCGCTGAAGTCCAACATCGGGCACACCCAGGCCGCCGCCGGGGTCGGCGGCGTGATCAAGATGGTCATGGCCATGCAGCACGGCCTGCTCCCGCGCACGCTGCACGTCGACGCCCCCTCCCACCATGTCGACTGGTCGGCGGGCCGGATCGACCTGCTGGCCGAGGCCCGGCCGTGGCCACGGACGGAAGACGACCGGCCGCGACGCGCCGGCGTCTCCGCCTTCGGCGTCAGCGGCACCAACGCGCACGTGGTGCTGGAGGAGGCCGGGCCGGCCGAGGAGCCCACACGGTCCGGTGAGGGTGCTGGCGAGGGCGGCGTGGTGCTGTGGCCGCTGTCGGCGCGGGGCGAGGGGGCGCTGCGGGCGCAGGCGGCGCGGCTGCTGGATCGTGGGGACGGTTCCGCCGTCGATGTGGGGTGGTCGCTGGCGGTGACGCGGTCGGT
>NZ_JBEXXK010000085.1:0-35393 GCF_040630405.1 Streptomyces sp. NPDC005811 | reverse complement strand
CACGATCCAGGGCCGCGACTGACGTTTCCCCACGGCCAGACCAACGACCACCCAAGCCGAAAGTCACATGATCAACGACTTCTGTTAGGACCTCTAAGCCCGACTGCGGTCTCTCGACTCGGCTGAGCGTAGGCTCTGCGATGGCAGCGGGGAAGGGTGCCGCACCTAAGGCCTCGCCTTTGCGGCCGAGTTGGGTCGATCTAGGGCGCGGTACTGACCTTGCAACCCGCCCGTTTGCCCGACCCGCCCGCCGCACCCGCCTTGGGTGTCTCCACGCAACGGCGCCCCACGTGCCTTGGCCCGTGGCCAGCCGCCAGTTCGATCCCACGGCCGCAACAAAGAGCTGGAGCGCCTCATCCATGCGTGCCAGCCACAAATTCCCCCCGCGCCTATCGGGTCAGACAGATCGCCCGAGCCTCCGCCAGGAGACGAAAGTGGACCGCCGGCGCTTCCTCAGCAACGGCTTCGCCGCCTCGGCCTTCACCACCCCCATCACCCAGTGGCTCACCCAGGCCGCGGACACGGCCACAGCGCAGCAGGGGGGGCCGACGCGTCGGCTGCAGCGACCTGACCGAGCTGTGGAGCGCCGCCGACGAAGCCCGCCTGTGGGACTCCCGGTTCGGCGGCGGCAACTGGAAGACCAGCTCCGTCACCGCCGCCGCCAGTGCCCGCTCACCGACCGGTTCGGTGCCGGTGTCTTTGTCGGTGAGGCGCTGGTGGCTGTCATAGGAGACGACCACGGCGCCGGTCGCCGCAGCGAGCCGTGCGGCGAGGGTGGACTTGCCCGACCCGCTGGCGCCCATCAGCAGCACACAGCGGCCCGGCCCCATCTCGCGGACCACGGCGGCCAGTTCCTGGGAGAGGATGCTCGTGCCCCGCAGCTTCGCGTAGTCGTGTAGCGCTTGTGTCGCATGGTCCATCCCGGCCTGCTGCCTGCCGGCCGACTACGTAGAGGAAATCTCCAAGCCCGTCCTGCGGGGCTGGCCGTGGTGGGGGATCCAGTCCGTCGGTCCGGGCCCGCCAGCGTCAGGGCCGCCGACGGAACAGACCACGGAGTCCCCCGGGTTCCGGAACGTCGTCAGGGTCCGGCTCCGCCTGTGCGGCCGCGGCCGCGCGGGCGACGGCGGCTGCTTCGACGGCGGCCTGCTTGCGAGCGACGTCGTCGGCGTGGCAGGGACCGCACACCGACGTGTCCCCGGCCCGTACGGCGGTCCGGTGCATGGTGATCTCCTCCCAGCGTTCGTCGGAGAACTTCCGCCCGCACCGCGTGCACACCGGGCGCTCCGCCTCCCGCTGCGCGGCACGGCGCTCCTTGTCCTCCGCGTCGGCGCGGGCCTCCTGGGCGCGATAGAGGGCGTGGCCGTCGGGGTTGTCGAGCGCGTCCGTAAGCGTCTGCTCACTGTCTCGTCCCAGCCGCCGCCACACCGCCGCACCGGCGCCGTGCTCCTGGAGCTGCTCCAGGGTGGTGGCGACGACGGGCACCGCCTGGCGGTAGTCCCGCGCGGTGATGGCCTTCTCGTAGAGGGAGTCGTACCGGCGCGGCACCCAGTAGCGGCGGCCGGCCTCCTCCAGCACAGCGACCGCGTTGTCGACCTTCGCGGTCGTGGTGTCCGCGAACACGAACGCCACCGGCACCAGGCCCTCCCGGCCGGTCGGCGGGTAGAACCTGCGCCACAGCCGCTTCTCGTGGTCGACGTGCTCGATCGCGTCCGGCCGCGAGCGGACCAGGTCGACCTTGCGCTTGTCCGCGTCCTTCGGGAGCAGCCGGCCCCACTCCCAGTACTGGCGCAGCTTCTGCACCAGGTCGTGCGCGTCCTCGGTGCGGCGGTCGACCTCCACCAGGAGCACCGGCACCCCGGCCTCCGGCGCCCGCACCACCAGATCCGCCCGCTGCACGAAGCTGCTGCCGAGCCGGTGCCCGATCTCGGTCTGGAAGCCGAGCCGGTGGCCGATCCCGGCGCGGTGGAGTTCGGCGGCTGTCGAGGTAACCGCCGCGGCGTGGTCGTCGTAGCCGGTGCCGAGCAGCTCCCCGGTGACCGGGTCGTACTTCTCTTCGCGCAGTGCCGAGACCCGTATCCCCTTCGGCTCCAGCAGGTCCTTCGCCTCGCCGTGTCCACGCTTGGTCAGCACCCACACCTGCCGCTGGTCCTCCCGTACCAACTCGATCCTCACCAGATGGTGGTCCTCCAGATCCAGGAGGGTGTCGCGTACGAGCTTGTCGTGCTTGTTGTCCGGACGGGTCAGCTTCCACAACTGATCGGGCGTAGCCCGCTGGAAGATCCCCAGTGCTTGCAGGAGCTCCCGACGTCGGGGCTCGGTCGAAGTCCTCCGGTGCTGGGGACGCCTTGCTACATCTACATGAGGGTTGTCGGACCTGCGACGCCCCCCTGTCCGCCGGGCCTGACCTGCGGACTCTCCCGATCGTTGCCGACGGGGCGCGGAGGGGGTGATGGAGGGGTCCACGGAGGGGGCCTCTCCGGTCCCCTCAAGGGGCTGCTCGGGCTCGTCTGCGGTGCTCGCCACAGGGTGCTCCTGGAGGTGGGGCGGGCCTGTCCCGCCATTCACCTCATACGGGTGTGGAATTCGGGCCCCGTGTGACGCCGGTCCGGGAAAACCCCTCCACCGTGACCGCATCGTGATCAAGCCGGAGGGGGGAGAGTTCTCCCCCCTCCAGCGGCAGATTCTGTCCACAGGCGAACCGTTCGAGGCTGCTCTCGTGATGCCGTGATCGGCACGGCGTCCGCCCCTGTGAGGAGCTGTCATGCCCGAGAACACCGTCACCACGCCGCTCGCCCCGATGGAGCCGGAGGACGTCGCCGCCGCCTTCGCCTACATCCGGGCGTTGGAGGCCGACGACATCGACACAGCCGGCGCGGTCGCCAACAACACAGGCCCGGAGCTGCGCCAGTTGCTCCTGGACGTCGCCGCGCGCATCTTCATCCCCGTCACCGCCGTGGACGACTGCGACGGGGAGCCGTGCCCGCACTCCTTCCTGGCCGCGGCGCTCGGGCGACTTCTGCTGGAGGTCCTGCGCCACGGCGACGGCGCCTGCCTGGCCTTCCCGCCGGGCATCGCCCAGACCATCGTCCGCTTCACCGAGAACATCCTCACCGAGGACCACGGCGACGTCGCCGACGTCCTGCGCGAACTGGAGGCCGCAGGGATGAGGCAGGCGATGGAGGCGCACCCGGCGCACCGCACCACCGCGTAGCCGCACCTCCGGGACGGCGGTGGTGCGGTCCACCGCATCGCCGCACCGCACCGCGCCACCGCGGTGCGCTACACCGGCATCGCCGCACCGCACCGAGCGCGCGCCACGGCCGGGCGGGTTCCTTATCACACACCCCCTTGACCACGGCCTGATCGCCAGCCGAAACGGGCTGTGTCAAGGGGAATCGTCCTCGGTAGCAGACCTGGACAAGGGGGTGTAGCGGAGCTGGTCAAGGGGTCGTGCGCCTTCGGCCGCACCTGGTCAAGGGGGCGGTCGGCGGTGGGCGCACCGGTGCGGTGCGGGACATCGCGCGCGGCGCACCGGGCGCGCGCGAGAGTGCCGGGCATCGCCGGGCGCGGCGCACCGGGTGCGGTGGCGCACCATCGCGGTGCGCACCACGGTGGCGTCCATCGTCATCCGGCGCACCGGAGTGGAGTCCACTCGGTGGAGCCCCACTGAATGGAGTCCATCGGGTGGAGTCCACCCGATGTCGTGCATCGCCGCTGGATGCACAACATCGTGGGCTCCACTCGATGGACGATGCCCGGCATCGTCACCACAGCCAGGCACTGGAGTGCCGCACCCGGGACAGTGCGCGGGCATCGCGGCGCGCGGCTGCGTTGCCGATCCGGCTCTGCCGGGAGCGGGGCCGGCGCGAGTTCCCCGCGGCGAGGCGGCGCTTGACGGCGTCCTGAAGGCGCTTCCGCTGCTTGCGCACTTCCACCTTCTTCGCCGCCTTCGACTTCGGCTTCCGGGGCCGCTTCCAGATCGGCTGCCACCCCACAGGCTCATCGAGCTCGGGCTCCTGGTCCTCTTCGAGCGCGGCGGCCATCTCCGCGCGGGCGGCACGGGCACGGGCGAGAGCTTCTTCAGAGTTGGGCTGTTCTTCCGGGCTGCTCACGTGACTCCTGGACTCCGGCCCGGCGTGCGCTGGATGCCGGGCTGCTGGGTGTGCGGCGATGAGGCCGGGGCGGGCTGCGGGCGGGGGCCGTGGGCGGCCTCGCGCGCCCGCCGGCTGTCCTGGAGCGCAGCGGCCACCTGCGCGGCGGCGGCCTCCAAGGTCTGGCGCGTCTGTTCCACCGTGACCACGCCGGTCTCCGGCTCCTGGAGGCGGCCGTCCTTCCCTCCGGTGCGGAACGGCCGCGGGTGCGACCTTGAGGCGGCAGGCACCGTGACGGCGTACGGCCGGGGACGGGAGCCCAGGCGCTCCGCACGGCGTGCGGCGCGGACCCGGGCGGCCAGGGCGCCGGCGGCGAGGCGGGCCCGCTCGTACTGGGGCGCGGTGCGACGGCGGGTCAGCGGGCGGAGCACGGCCTGGTCCTCGGTGTCGCGCGGGTACAGGGCACGCAGGTCGGCAGTCATCTCCAGGCCCCGGCCGACGGGGCGGGTGTAGTCGTCGACGACCGTCTGCACGATCTGATCGTCCAGGCCGGGCTGGTGAGGTCGGCCGCGCAGGGCGTAGGCGAGGTGGCGGCGGGCTTCGGCGAGCAGGTGGTGGCGTTTGAAGGCGCCGCGCATCACGTACACCACGGCGACGGTGTCGACGGCGGCCAGGGCGACGTCGACCACCGGCCGCACCCGCGCCCACACCGCCGCGGCCGCCGCTCGCGCACGCTGCGCGAGCCGGTAGACGGTGCAGGCGCCGAACGCCCGTATCGCTGAAGCGCGCCATCGCTCGCGCAGCTCGGTCAGCGACACCATCACCGCGCGCTTCGGCGGGCGCGTCTGGTCGGCGGCCTGACAGCCCAGCGCGTAGGCGGCCTGCTCCCCCGGCGGGTGCCCCTGCCGTTCCTCGTAGTCGGCGGTGAGGACGGACAGCGCGTCCTCGATCTGCTGGCGGCGGGTGGACTGCCAGCCGATGAGCCGCTGGTCGATCCCTGCGATCTCCATGACCGGACGGCGGCCGGGCGTCACCTCGCGCGGCTCCCACGCCCACCCGAGGCGGGCGGACACCTCCTCCATGAAGTACAGGGTGTAGAGGGTGTCGGCGGCGACGATGTGGGCCATCAGCGAGTCCGCCGACAGGTTGCCTCACGTCCCCTTGTCGTCCGGCCGCCGGGCGCGGATCGACACCACCGCATGGTCGTGGAGCAGCGGCTTCGACTCGGCAGCTCTCGATTCGTAGTGCCGGAACACCGCGACGATCAGCCCGCCCCGGATCGGCTTGCGGATCTTGCCGCCGCTCTTCCAGCGGATCTGCGCGACCGAATCCTCAAACCACGCCAGCGTCTTGTCTCTGGCGATGTCCTGGCACAGCTCCAGCACCAGCCGGGTCTCGTCATCTCTGAGCGCCCACGCGATGTGTGCCGTCGACGGCGCCCGGAACACCAGGTCCATGGCCAGCCAGGGTGTGCGCTCCTTGGCCTTCTCGGTCTTCGGGGAGCGGTTGTGCTCGATGGGCCTGCCCAGCACGGTCGCCCGCCGGGCACGGGCCGGGCTCTCTCCCGCCGCCAGGAGGTCGCGCTCGATCCGGTCAGCGTCCGGGTGCCGGCCCTCCCCCAGAAGCAGCTCGGCCTGCCGCTCGGTCACCACGTCCCCGGCCGTCAGGCCGACCGCTGCCAGGCCCCGGCCCTTCCAGACGCCGGGCGGGACACCGGCTTCGTCCTGGGCGGCGCGCAGCAGCGTACCCGCGGCGCGGCGGCCGTCGCCGACCATCACGCCACGGAAGAGATAGCACCACCCGTTCCCAGGGCGAACATCCGATTTGCTGATCATCGGCCCATGGAACCGCAGCGTTGACCTGCGAAAAAGCGCGATCCCGGGTGCTTCCCGCCGGGCGGGAGGCCATCACCAGATCTTTACCGCCTCGCCCGCCAGACGGGCTGTCCGGCCAGCCCACGACGGTAAGCCACCGGCGTGAGCACAGTCCGCGGCATGAAACACGAGCCGTTCTACGGAGCCCCCTGCCTGCTGTGCCGCCAGCGCCTTCGGATCGAGTACGGCCGCACCCGGCCCTCCGCCCAACAGGACCACCCGGCCCGCGTATGGGTCACCGGGTACCGCTGCGCCATCTGAGAGGCCGCCTGGCCCCGGGAGTGGGCAGAGCTGATGCGGGACCGCTACGAGGACGCCTGACGACGTCGTGCGAATACTGCGGGACAGGAAACCAGCCCGGCCACTCAACGAGCACAGCAACTGACTGCACCGTCCATCTCACCATTGCGTGCCCCTCCCCCACGCTAGGGGAGGGGCACGCAATGGCTGGCGGTCTCGAACAGGCACACAAGTCCGCAGCGGGTCTGGCTTTACCTGCGGCAAGGCATCTCCGCCGCTCGGTCAGTCAGTCAGACGCCATAGCGGTGCCTGCGCCCGGGCCTGTTCCGGTGGCGTCTCACGGACCAGGTGGTAGAGGTTCTCGAAGTACACCTGCCAGCGGGCGGGATCCGGCAGGGTGTTCTACTCGCGCCGGGCCCGTTCCGCTCTCACCAACGGCTCCATGTGTTCCCATACCGAGATCACCGATCCGCCCAGGTAGCCGGAGACGGGATCTATGTCCACCACGCCGTGGGCCACCAGGGCGCCGAGGTTGTCGTAGTACCAGGCCAATTCACGTACCAGGTCACGTCCTTCCTCGGGCAGCCCCTCCAGGCCGAGGCCGAGGTCGCAGCCAGGCAGTTCCTCGTGCACGAACGTCCGAGCCTGAGCCAGCCGCACACTGCGATGCTCCCGGAAGAGATCCACCGCCACGGGTAGTGCATTGGCGTGCTGAGAAAGCCGCAACTGCCGCAGCGACACCACCCCAGATACCGCAAAGGCCAGCAACGACACCACCAGCGCCGCGATCTCCACCATGCACCCCCGCCATCGGCTGTTCCCTCCTCATCCGTACCCTCTGTGTGCCCCCCGTCACAACACCCCCTGGAGGGGAGAAGCGCAGTCCCGCTGTCGCCAACATTGCGCTTGGGGAGCCCAGTTGGTGTTGTGCTTTGTCCCTCTCGGACTCGGGCTGGGTAGCGTGTGGGCATGACCAGCGGCGACAGGCAGCGGCGGGACGGCTCCTCCAAGCGCGTGCGGTTGACGAGCGGGGATCACGGCGGGCCGAAGGACAAGAAGGCGAAAGGCCGGCGCAAGACCATCGCTCCTGGTGGCAAGGGCACGCGCGCTGCGGGTTTGCGTGAAGTGGAACGCTTCCGCGAATCCATCCGGGCTGCGGAACAACGGCGCGCCGCACGCCAGGCCGCGCCTGTAGCAGCGTCACCAGCCGACACCGAGCGGATCAGGCCTGCCCAGGAAGGCCACGCGAAGGCGGAGACTGCCCTGAAGACGTATCTGGCCGCCTGCCTACGGGCGGCCGAGGATCAGGATTGGGGCCTGCTCAAGGACAGTGCCCGCCAGCTCGCGGTGGCCGCTGGTCGATTGGAGGCGGAAGCCGGATCAGGCCGAGGCGCCCGCCGCGATGACACGTCCGCGTAGCCGACGGTCTTGCATGGCGAGGGCCTCGGGCCCTCGTGTTCTTGTTGTCCGCGGACAGCAAGGGTGTCCTGTCCCGGATGAGGGTGGGCAGGGTGATGCCCTGACCTGGAGGGCCTGGAGTCGCGTGGGACGGGGGTGAAGAGTCCGTCCCTGTTCAGAGAGGGCATCGTCACTTGCGGCATATACGTCACCCGCGGCGTCGAAACCGGCAACGGCGGTTTGTCGATGTGACCGTCAGCCCGAGCGCAGTGCCGTAGAACGTGATGCTGTCTTCGGGACCAGTGTGGAACCGTTTGATCACGCGCTGGACGGGCCAGATGATCGAACCGTCCGGCAGGTGGAGGGCGACGTTCGTCTCGGCAGTGGGGCCGTCGCCGTCTGCGGCCCATGTGCCGCCGAGGGCTTGCCGGACGGTCTCGCCGACGTAGGTGCCCAGGGCGAACAGTCTTGGCCCCAGGCCTGTTGCGAGGAGTCCGCCGGCCACCGCAACTCCGTGGTCGCTGTGCTCGTCCATGAACCGCTCGACGTCTCGGAGGCTTCCGGGGGTGAAGTCGGCTTGGTAGCCGCAACTGTTGAGGGCGCGTGCGATCCACTGGGCGCTCGTGTGGATGTCGTCGAGGAGGGAGGTCATCACCGCTCACCTGATCTCCGCGCTGCCGCAGACGAAGGTGGTGTCCTGTAGCAGCTCCGGTGTGATGCGCACGCCCGTCAGGTGCTCGGCGAGGGCGAATGCTGCTTCCGTGGCCAGGGGCTCTGGGGTGTCGGAGGTCTCGCCCCAAAACTGGAAGCCACTGTGGTGCATGGCTTCCAGAAGATCGTCAGGAGTTGTTCCCCATCGCTGGTCGGGGAGACCGGGCTCGAACGTCAGGCGCTTCACCTTGTCCTCGGCCCAGAGGAAGGAATCGAGGCCGTTGATGTTGACGAAGTGCGAGACCCAACGTGTTCCCGCGGATGCCGGCAGGGCCTTCTCTTCGGTGATGCCGAGATAACCGTTGGGCTCGATGAGCAGAGTCCAGTCGCCGACGGTGGTCATGGCGATGAACTGCCGAGCGTTGTCCGAACGACTCAGGAGGTCGAAGGCCGCGTCCACTGTCGCCGCCGTCCCGGTCTGGGAAGGCTCGGTCTGACCTCCAAGGCGGGCAAGTATGTCTGAAGGTGGCAGGTTGTGCACCAGTGTGAAGCAATACGCCTCCGCGAGGTCAGGGAAGCGCTCTTCGAACCACACGTAGTCGGCAGCAGTCGCAGTCATGGCCGAGATCCTTGCTCACGCCTCTGACATCGACCGGGGCCGAGCCGCCAAAACTGTCAGCGGAGCGGCGCTGGCAGCAGGACTGGGTACCCGCATCACGACGCGGTGAGGGACGAGCGCCGGCACTTGCCCACAGGCGTTCAGCGATTCGGGAAGCCTCGGTGCCAGCAGCTGCCGCCTTGGTGATTACGCCGTAATCACCTGCTGGCCACGGCGCGCGCTGCAACTGCTTCACGAGGTACGTGGTGTGTTCTACGCGGTCGCCAGCACGGGCCTCCGCCACGACCCTGACTTCCTGCGCCCCCAGCCGGCGCGGCAGCGGCAGCCACCGCGGAGCCCGGCGGGGGCGTTACGCATCGACGGCCCAAGGAGCGCTCTCAAGGGGCTTTGCGGCGGGAGCTGCGAGGGCCGGCTCCCCAGGTACGGGAAGCCGGCCCTCATGGTCGGCAGACCAGGACTCCTCTGGGGGGGGGCTGGAATCAACCGGCTGAGACAGTCTGGCTGTCCCTGTGCTTGATGAGGATGTCCAGCATCTTCGTGAACTCGTCAGGGGGCATCTTGTGGATCAGAAACTGCGCTGCCCACAGGCCGTCCTCGTATGGGAAGCGCTTGGGCTTCTGTTCCCCTGTGCCAGCCGTCGCAGCGGCCTGGGAAGGCACGGACGGCACGGCCTCCCCCGCCTCGTCGGCGGACGCCTCATCCGTGGACGTCTGTGGGAGGGCTTCAGGCTGACCTGTGCCCGCCGGTTCCTGTGCGTTCCTGCTCGGTGTGGCGGGAGCTGCCGCCTTGGTGATTACGCCGTAATCACCTGCCGGGGCAGTTCCAGGGTTGGGCTGTGCGTCCACAGCAGTCGGCTGGTTCTGCGGACCGGGCGTGCGCGGCTTCACCGGCTCCTTGCGTGCCCGCTCCGCCTTCAGCTCTTCCAGTGCTGCTTCCTGCTCTTCAGCGGGCTTGTTGGCGACTGCGCGCAGGAGCTCGATGGGGTCCTTGCCGATGCGTTCCTGCAGCTCGGGTGTGAGGTTGAGCAGGGCGAGGCGTTGTGACACCCATCCTTGGGAGCGGTGGAGGCGTTTGGCGAGTGCTCGTTGGCTTCCGTGGAGGGCAAGGAGGCGTTGGAGGGCTCGGGCTTCGTCGAGTTCTTCGAGGTCTTGCCGGTGGATGTTGGCCACGAGGGCGGACTCGAGGAGTTCTTCGGATGTGGCGCCCTCGTCGTCGCTGACCATGATCTTGACGGTGGCGAGGCCAGCTTCTCGAGCGGCGGCGAGGCGGCTGCTGCCGTCGATGACGACGTGGGTGGTGTCCGGCTCCAGGTCGGCTTCCTTGCCGGGGTTGGCCTGGACATAGGCGTCACGGTTCATGACCGTGATCGCCTGCTTCTGTCCGTGCGTCTTCAGGCTGCCGGCCAGGTCGGTGAGGTCACCGAGTGCGGAGCGCGGGTTGTCGGGGTTGACGCTGATCCGGTGGACGGGAAGCTCTGTGGGGGGTGCGATGCCCTCGGTGGGGACTCCTGTGGCTGCGGCCACGGCTTGGCGTCGTGCGCTGACGGGGCGTACTCCCCCGCCGAACCGGCCGGCACCGAGTTGATCCGCCTTGCTCACATGACCTCCCTTGCCAGGGCGCGCATGCCGACTGCCTGCTGCGACTTGGGCGCGTAGGACAGGAGGGGTTTCTTCACTCGGACAGCTTCCTTCTGTTCCTTGAGGTCCCCGATGAGTCCGACGACCCTCGGATCCTTTATGTCCACCCATCCCTGGAGCGAGGAGGTGGCGATGTAGCCGCGGCGGGAGTCGTACAGGTTGACGACGATGCCGAGGTAGTCGATGTCGACCTTGAGGTCGCCGCGCAGGTCGTCGATCTGCGAGGTGAGGAGTTCGTAGGCGTCGGCGGAGCTGTCCTCGGCCTGGACGACGATGAGGGCGCCGGACTGGCCGGGCTTCTCACCGTCGCGGCGGCGCCCGTAGTAGGCGGCGGCGTCCATGCTGAGGCCGAGGCTGGGCGGGCAGTCGACGATGATTACGTCGTAATCATCCTCGAGCGGGGCCAGGGCCCGTTCTAGCGCGGCTTCCCTGGCCCGGACTGCGGAGAGCCGCACGTCGAGCAGGAAGGCGTCGTTGCAGGCCGGCAGGAGGTGGAGCCGGCCGTCGAAGGTGTCGTCGTCGACGGAGACGATCAGGTCCCGCAGGTCTCCCTTGGGGTCGCCTGCCATGTGGTTGGTGAGGCTGTCACCGTTCATCGGCAGCGGTGCTCCGCCGAGCTGGTTGGTGAGGTGGCACTGCGGGTCGAAGTCGACGAGCAGTACGCGGAGTCCGGGTCCGGGAAGGTTCTCGATGTCGAGCGGATCGTCCTGCAGTTCCGCGTCGGCGTGCGTCTCGCTGGCGCGAAGGGCCTTGGTGAGGGCCTTGGCCACCCGGACCGGATGCAGGGCGTTCGAGTCTTCTGCCAGGGCCTCCCCCACGCCGGCGGTGATGGCGGTCTTGCCGACTCCGCCTTTCTGGTTGCAGACGACGATCCGCCGGGTGATCGAGGGGCGCTCGATGTTCGGTGCGGGGTGGGTGTCGAGCCACAACTGGACCGACTGGGCGAGGCCTTGGATGAGGGAAACCCGCCGGTCGGTGGCGATCTGGCGGAACTCCTCCCACTGCCCAGGCGGCAGGAAGGTGGAGAAGGAGTCGGCACCTGCGGTGTCGACGGTTGCGGTGGCGGAGGCCAGGCGGCACCAGTCGCCGATGCCCTGCTCGACTGCGGCCTGGATCTCGATGCCGTGTTGGGCGGTTCTGACCTTGAGGTTCTGCCGGAGCCATCCCGGCAGCTTGGAGACGACCTTCTCGCGGTCGCTGGAGGTGGCTGGCGAACTCATGCGAGACACCTTACTAACGTCCATGATCAATCACATCATCGACACGTTAGTTAGACCAAGTTGTTGCCGAGCCACGGAAGGGGCTCTGATGGCAACGCCGTAATGACGTGCCTCAATCGTCCCTCGGCGTCGGGTGATTACGCCGTAATCAGCCGACGCCGCCAGCGGTGCACGCCACGGCCTGGCCCAGGAGCTGAATGCGGCAGGAGTCGCAGCTGGCAAGCCGCCGTCCGGCGAGGTCCTCTTGCGATGGCCCGAGTGGGCGGCGAGCCCAGAGCAGCGCAACTCCGCCCGTCGCACCGACCGGCCCGGCCCCCACAACTTGGAAGACGCCACACGCCCTGCGATGCGGGCTGGTCCGCACCGCGTCACGGATACCAAGAGCGGCGCGTACTGTCGGCAATGAGCCTGCAGCAGCGGTGCCTGCGCGGCGCACACCTGCCACGCGCCAACCTGCACGCCGCGGACCTGACGAGTGCGGACCCGACGGGCGCGAGCCTGACCGGGGCTGGCCTGCGCGAGGCAGACCCGCAATCTCGTGGAGGCCCTTCTTCCTGCGGTGAGGGACGGACAGCCCATGAGTCTCTACGTAACCCAGACCCGGGACATCTGTACACCGGCCCGAGCGATTACGCCGTAATCACCTGAGGCCGCTGGGGAAGCCCGCCGCAGCGCCTGCTGCAGGTGCCCACGCAGGAACCGCAGTTGGGAGAAGCCGTCAGATTCACCGCGCACGGTGAGTCGTTCAGCCTGCCCATGTCGTGGTCCCCACAGCGTGTTCGGGGCTGGGTATCTCCATACCCGTTGGCGAGGCGGCGGATGGCGCAGCCTGTTGCCGTGCAGGTAGACCTCGGCTTATGGGGGGAACCAGGGTTGACGACGAACGGGTGGAGGCCCTGGTTGTCGCCGGAGCTGAGCTGAAACCGCTCGGGGAACGGGCACTTGGAGGCCAGCCAGCGTCATAGCCGCAGCCCGGCGTCCCGGGCTACAGGTTCTTGCAGGCAGCAGGCGGTTCTCGGAACGCGTCGACGACGGCCTGGTCCTTGGAGGAGAGGGCACCGGGGGCGCCGCCACGGCGGAACATCCGGCAGGTCATCGAGGGTCCTCCTGCTCAATGGTGGCGGCACGGGTCCGGTCGGCTGAGGTGAGCACGCGCGGCAGGTGGGCGTGGAGGTGCCTGATGGTGACCGGGACGCCTTGCTCCAGGAGGCGCGGGGCGAGCAGTTCGACCAGTGCACATGCCCTTTTCCGGACTAAGGGCACCTCGGTCTGCGACGCGCTGGTGCCCGACGGGTAGGCGTCGGCGCAAACTCTGAAGGGGCTCTCCAGCCGGTGAAGGGATGGTAGTGACGACGACGCAGCCAGACGGGAATGCGCCAGCGATGTCGGAAGAGATAGATCAGCGTCTAGACGTAGCAGTTGAGACGCTGACCGACACCCTTGGGCGATGCGACAACAAAGCAAGCGTGCTGTTGGCTCTGACAGGTGCAGGGCTAGCAGTAGTCGTTCCTGCTGCTGCAGGGGCGAATCCCCCCACGGCTGCTCTTGTGGTGGGCGGTCTTGGAACGGCAGGCTGGGCTGCAGCTATCGTGCTTCTACTTCTGACTGTCCGTCCGCATCTGAGCAACGACGATGGAGCCAGCTGGCCTCACTGGTCAAAGCTCAGGCACGACGAAATTCTTGAGCGGATGGGAGAAGACAGACGTGCCAAGCGTGTCAAGGTTCTGTCCGACATGGCGCGGACAAAGTTCACCTATCTCCGGTGGGCAGTAGATCTCATTCTTACGGGACTGGCCTTCATGATCACTGCCGCCGCGGTAGCGATCACTCACTAGCTGTTGCGGGTCGGACGTTTCTGACGGCGCCTAGTGGTGGGCAAGGTTGGTGGCGTAGTCACGGAGGTGAGCCCTAGCCCTAGTGGCCTGCCTGGGGCCGGAAAGACCACGAGAACCCGACAACTGGCCAAGGAGCACAACGCGCTGCGGCTGACGCCGGATGAGTGGATCTCCCGCTGTTCGGCGATCCGCAGCCGACCGGGAAGCGCGATGTGCTGGAAGGACGGCTGCAGATCGCCGAGCCGGAAAGATCCGCCTGCCCCGCCCCCGACGAGAGTCGGCCTCGCCTGGGGCGGGGCAGGTGATGCGGGGTGATCAGCCTAGTGACCGGGGTTCTCCTTCATCCGGTCGAGACGGTGGTGCGTCATCGGTGAAGACGGGCATGCCGAGGTCTATTAGTTGGGGGTTGACGCCCTTGTGGTAGCAGCAGGAGTCCTGGGCTTCGGCGCAGGCGGGGCAGTCTTCCCAGCTCATGTCGTCGTACGGGGCGGTTTCCGGGCCGGGGAGCTGCGGCGTGGCCGGGCCGTTGGGTGCGGGGGAGAGGTAGGTGCGGGTGAACAGGTCCTCGCGCCAGGTGGGCGGCAGCCTGGTGAGGAAGGCGGCCAGGGCCTGCGCGATGGCGGGGTAGTGGTCGTACAGCGATGCCCACAGCCGTTTGGCCTCGGTGTCGGGGTCGGTCCCCGTGTTCAGCAACACGGCGTGCGCAGTACGGGATGAGCACGGTGACGGGCTGTCCGCGTTCGAGGTAGACCCGGCCGGTCATCCCGGTCACCGGGCTGGTGCCGGGACGGCGTCGTGGTACCGGCCGTCCAGGAGGCGGCCTGCGGTCTTCTTGCCGACGCGGCGCATGCGGACCGCGTCCTTCGTGGCGGGTGCTTCCCGCTCTGTCCAGCTCCCAGGCCCCAAAGCGTCATACTCAGGGCCGGAATCCGCCGAGCTGATCAGGACGCTCCCATGACCCTCAACATGCCCATCAGCATCGCGGCCGCCGAAAATGCGGCGGACACAACAGCTGCGTGGTTCACCCTTGCTGGTGCTCTTGGAGGCGTTCTCCTCACCAGTGCCGTGGCCCTCACAACGGCGGTCCTGAACCACAGATGGCAGACGCAGGCCGCAGACGACCAAGGCCGCAAGGAGCGGGATCAACAACTGCGCCAAAACCGGCGCGAAGCCTACGCGCGCTACTGGTCCGCCTGGAACCGTTACATCCACCAGCTTCGAGAGCTTCAGCGAACTGCTCTGGAGCAACAGGGAAGTGGTGCACTGATCCCCACGGAACTCATCGAGCAGACGAAAGAGGCGGAGCTTGGCTGGCGGGACGGTGCCGACGCCCTGTTCCTGATCTGCGGACGAGACGTCTCCAACGCAGCCGAGGCACATATGGAAGCCACGGAAGCCAGGCACCATGGCGCTGAGCAAGGTGAGTGGCTGTCGGGCCGCGGAACATACCGCAGGCTGAACGACGCCATGCGCGAAGAACTCCTCGAGTTGCCCTAACCTCACCGCTACCCCATGCTCAGCGCACCGCGCAGGAACGCCACCACAGCGAGACGTTGGTGCAGAGAAGTTTGAGGAAGAAGGGCACCCCGGCCCATGCGCACTGGTCACGCAAGTGGCGGGCCCACTGCGGGTGCATGGGGCGGGCCCGGGGCCCGCTTTCTCCTCCCGCGATCACCCAGTCGATGCCGTGGAGGCTCCTCTCGCAGCATCCGCCGGCGTGGACGAAGGAGGCGGTGAGGCCGTGGCCGCGCTCGCTGCCCATGGTGATGACGGCCCGTTTGAGGTCGACGGGCCCCAGCAGGGGTTCGCAGGAGAGGAACCGCCGGGCGGCCGGGGTCTCCAGCAGGGCGGGGATCCGGATGTCGGCCCACTTCTGGTCTTCGACCGAGACGCCCAACCACACGTGGGGCAGCGGATCTCCGCCCAGCATCGCGCCGACGGCCATCCAGTCCGACTGGCAGCCGATGAGGTGCTCACGGCCCTGCTCTGCCACGAGGTGCCAGAAGGTCGGGCTGGACAGCAGCGCCTTCATCCTCCGTGCCGCTTGGTGAGGACCTGGTAGGTGTGCTGCGGGGTGAGCGCCATGACAGCCAACACCTGGGCGATGTAGTGGTCGGGGATGTCGGTGTGGAACAGGTCGGACATGCTGTCGAGGAAGACGCGGCGCGGGGTGCGCCACGTCATCGGCAGCCGCAGCCGGTCCGGCCTCAGGGTGATGTCGAAGCCGTTCTCGAAGTGGTGGCCGGCGGTGCCGCGCCACCGTTCGGCGAAGGTTTCGGCGTAGCACCCGTCGCAGCCGGGACTGACCTTGGTACAGCCGGTGACCAGGGTTCAGGTGCTGTCGGTCCACTCGATCGACGTGCTGTCAGCCACGGTCGTCCTCGCCGTCCACGGGGTGGGTGTAGCGGATGGGCTTGCCGAGGCTGCGGGCGTAGTCGATCTCGCGGCGGGTGCTCTGGCCGATGTAGCCGCCGGGGTTGACCACGAGGATGTCGTCGGCGAGGTCGATCTTCCGCAGGTGCAGGTCGTCCAGGACCTCCTTGAGGCGGTCGGCCTGGGCGGGGTCGGCCCACAGGGGGTGGGGCTGCTTGAGGTTGCAGCCGGGCGCGAGGACGATCCGGCCGGCCACAGTCTCGTACAGGGTGGCCTCTTGGAACTGCTCCCAGAACCTGGTGGATCCGCACAGCACGACGATCTTCGGGCGGCGGGCGTCCTCCTGGTCGCGTACGTGTGCGTCGGTGCCGAGGGCGGTGAGGCGGTGGACGGTCTTCCAGAATCCGCGGGCCTTCATGCGCTTCCTCATCTCCGGGATGTTGGGGTCAGACGTGCTGGGACGGATGGTGCTGCGGGGCGGCCGGAGCGGTGTCGACGGCCGCCCCGCAGGCAGAGTGGCGCCCGTGGTCCGGGCGGGGTGTTTCAGCCGCTGTTGCTGGTGAGGCGGATCGGCATGATCAGGCCCCGGAACGTGTCGGCCTGGTCGGGGGCGTGCAGCAGGACGGGCTTGGTCGGGGTGGTGAAGTTGAACTGGGTGATGGGCGCGTCGATCTGCTGGAGGGTCTTGAGCAGGAGCCCGGGGTTGAAGGCGATGGTCAGCGGGGCGCCTTCGAGGTCGGCGTGGACCTGGTCGCGGCCGCGGCCCTTGTCGTCGGTTCCGGCGCGCACGGTGATCTGGCCATCGGTGACTTCCAGGACCATCGGGTCGGCTTTGCCCAGCAGCGGCTGGATGTGCTTGATGGCGTCGATCAGGGCCTCGGTGCCGGTGGTGGCGACGGACTCGAACTCGGTGGGGAACAGAGCGGCGTACTTGGGGAGTGCGCCTTCGAGCAGGCTGCTGGTGGCCCATCGGCCGGGGACGCTGATGGCGAACTGGGAGTCGGTGATGGTGAGTTCCGCTGTGTCGGCGCCGGCGAGGATGCGGGCTGCGTCACGTATGGCGTCGGCCGGGACGAGCGTGTTGCCCGCGGCTCGGGGCCTGTTCTTGCCCTTGCCCTTGGGAGCCGGGTTGGGGGTCCAGGGCATGTCTGCGACGTGGAACGAGTACCGGTCGGTCGCGGACAGCGTGATCGTGGTGTCGCTGAGGCCGAACTGGACGCCGGTCAGGGTGGCGATGGTTTCGTCGGTGGTGGAAGCCACCGCGACCCGGGCGCCGGCCGCGGCCAGGGTGGCGCCGTCGACCGCGCCACTCGCGGCGGAGATCGTCGGCAGGGTCGGGTAGTCGTCCAGCGGCAGCGTCGGCAGGAGGATGTGCGCGGTGCCGCAGGACAGGGCGAGGTCGGTTCCGTCCAGGGCCAGCGTGGTGTGTTTGCCCTTGGGGAAGGCCTTGACGATGTCGGTGAAGACGCGGCCGGGGACCAGGAGTGTGCCGGGCTCGGACACCTCGCAGTCCTCAGCCGCGCGGGCGGAGCGGTAGTAGTCGTACCTGGCCAGGGTCAGGGTGTTGTCGTCGGCGGCTTCGAGCCGCATCCCGGCCATCACCGGCGTGGGCGGATTGCCGGGGACGGCGCGCAGCGCCCACTGGGCGGCGTCGGTGAGTTTGTCAGTGTCAATGGTGAGTTTCATCAGGGCCTTTTCGTGGTGGCTGAGGGGTGTGAAAGGGCCCGGGCGGGCCGCCTCGAGGTGAAGGCGGCCCGCCCGGGCCGGTCGATGCTGATGGGGGGCGCGGGGCGGCGGTCTACTGGTCGTTGTCGTCGATGCCGGTGATGGGGATGTCGCCGAACATGTCGTCCAGGGCGAGGGTGACCGCGAGCCGGTCCTCGGGCCGGGTCTCATCGAGGACGGCCTGGGTGAGTTCGGTGAGGTCCAGGTCGTCGAAGTAGTCGGTGAGTTCGGCGATGGCCAGCGGGTCCAGGCTGATTGCCTCCTGCGGGGGCAGGCTGGCGAGCATGGCGGATATCGCGGTGACCGCGCGGGCGAGTTCGTGGGTGGTGGCCGGGGTGATGTCGATGATGTGGCCGTGGGTGAGGTCCAGGGCGTTGTCGTCGACGGGGCCGATGACGAGGCGTATCCCTGGCTGGTCTCCGGGCTGGTGGCCCAGCGCGGTGAGGGCTTCGGCCAGGGCCTGGACTGCTGCGGGCCGGCCGCTGTGGTCTGCGGTCTCCGGTGCGTCCGGCTCAGCGTCGCCTTCTTCCGGCAGAGGGTGCTCCAGTTCCAGCGCCACATCCCACAGGACCTCAAGGGTGTCGACGTCCAGCCGGATGTGGCCGTCGGCGGTGTCGGGGAGGGTGAGGTGTCCGGTGACGCGCAGCAGGTCACCGGTCTGGCACCTGAGCACCCTGTCCGCGAGGGCCGGGTCACTGGTGGTGCACGGGATGATCGCTTCTTGTTCCTCGGTGCAGTCGTCGGGGGATGAGGTCAGCCGCCAGGCAGCCGTGCCGGGGCGGGTGCAGGACACGACGCCGCGGTCCAGGTAGCCGGTGAGGGCGAACGGTATGTGCTCCATCTCAGCCCACCTCCGCGAATTCAGCGCCGTTGTGGACGGCGTTGTAGGCGGTGATGACGTCGTTGGACAGGGCACCGCAGCCGGCAACCCGCAGCCCGTTGGCCTTGGCCCACCTGCGGATCGTCTCCCGGTCTCCGCGGGCGCGGACCGGCTCGTTCTTCGGCGCCGGTGCGACGGCCAAGGCGGGCACGGCCGGTGCGGTGGCCGTGAGGTCCTCGCCGCCCTCGGCCTGCTGGAGCTCCTCACGGGCGCGGGCGAGTTCGTCCTCCAGCGCTGCGATCTTGGCCTTGGCCTGGTCGATGACGGCGGCGTTGCCGCGTCGGCGGGCGAGTTCGGCGAGCGCGGCCCGGGCCTGGGCGGCGAGGTGCTGGCTGCGGGCGTCGTGCTGTTCGCCCCAGGCCAGCAGTTCCTCGGTCCGGTCGCAGCCCGGAGCTGTGTCAGTGCTGTCCGAGTCGTCCGGCTTGGTGGGCTCCGGGACATCGGCCGGCCCGGCTTCCTCCTCCTGCGTGGCCCCCGGCGCGTCCTCGTCTGTGCCGGGAGGCGTGGTGTCGCTGGAGGCGGGCTGGGTGTCCGTGGCGGGCCGTCCGGCGAGGGCGAGGGCTTCGGCGAGTTCGGCCTCGGACAAGTCGACGGTCTGAAGGACGGTCGCGGTGTCGGCGCCCTCTTTGAGCATCGAGACCGCCACGGCGAAGAAGGCGTTGGTCGTCGGGGTGGAGGTGGTCATGAGATCTCCCGTGGCGGGGTGGTCGGTGGGGGAGAGGACCAGCGGCAGCAGCGGCACGAGGTCGTCCTCAGCGGCCGGCAGCCCGATGGCGTCCAGGAGGTCGGCGAGGTCCTCCTTGTCGCGGGCGTTGCGCGCAACGAGGCGGGACGCAGCGGCGTTGTGGCCGGCGGTGTCTTCCGAATCCGGTTCCAGGGTGAGAGCCGAGGTGTCGAGGGCTTCGGCCCAGTCGGTGAACTTGCCGCCCATCACGCCGCCCTCGCGGCGGCGAGCCGAACGGACAGATGCGGGTTGGCGTCGGTGATCTCGCGCAGCAGCTTCGGGGTGGGCTTCCACAGGCGCTGGGAGCCGCGGGCCGGGACGGGCGTGGTCAGCCGCTGCACCCGGGCGAGCTCCCAGTGGAAGCAGCCCTCTTGCGACCACGGCGTGCACGGGCCGTCGTCGGCGTGGATGCCGGCGAGGTCAGCGATGGCGACCACCGAGCCACGCACCAACTCATGGCGGTCGTCCAGGGCCTCCCGGACGGTGTCCAGGGCCAGGGCCGGGATGTCGACCTCGGATCCGGCATGGATGAGCAGGGTGCCGCGCCACCGGGTGGTTATGAACAGCTCGCTGCGTGCCGTCTTCGACGTCTTCGTCGTTGACGTGGGCAGCACCGAGGGCCCGTTGAGGACACCCGGTGTGATCGTGTCATCGACGCAGGGCGGGGAGCTATGCGAGTTCAGCGGGTGCGGGTTCCAAACGCGGATCGGGTGTCGTACACCGTCATCGACGACGGCGGTCTGCCTGTCGAGGCGGCGGATGTGTACCTGGGCCATCTGACCGCGACGGGACGTTCGCCGTACACCGTGGAGGCGTACGCGCACGACCTGCGGGACTTCTTCGAGTGGGCCGGCCAGCGCGACGCCGACTTCCGTCGCCTGGGCCTGGAGGACCTCGCGGAGTTCTTCGCCTGGCTGCAGCGATCGCGTCCAGCGCGTCAGCCCGGTGTGTACCAGCTGCCGGGCACGCCGCCCGCGGTCAGCAACACCACGCTCGTACGCAAGCGGGCCGCGCTCGCCGGGCTCTACCGGTTCCACGCCCGCCGGGACGAGACCGTGCCAGCCCTGCTCGGGGAGCTGACCGGACCGAGGCCGATGGGCCGGTACGTGCCGATGCTCGCGCATACCCGGCGCCACGGGCCGGGGTCGGAGTCCTACAGCCCGATCCGCATCATCACCGCGTCCAAGGCGCCGGCCACGGTGACCGCCGGGGAGACCCGGCGCCTGGTCGACGCCTGCGCCAGCCTGCGGGACCGGTTCCTGCTCGTGCTGCTGTCGGAGACGGGGCTGCGGATCGGGGAGGCGCTCGGGCTGCGGCACGAGGACCTGCGGCTGCGGGCCGGGGAGGTGCGTGTCGTTCCCCGGGAGAGCAACGTCAACGCTGCCCGGGTGAAGGGGTTGAAGCCCCGCACGGTCCCGGCCGGGGTCGAGGTCTTCGACGCCTACGCCGACTACATGGAGAGTGAGTACGGCGTCCTGGACTGCGACTACGTGTTCGTGAACCTGTTCCGGCCTCCGGTGGGGGCGCCGATGACCCGCAGCGCGATCGAGGACCTGGCGGCCCGGCTGCGCAGGCGGACGGGGATCGGGCACTTCACACCGCATGTGCTGCGGCACAGCTGGGCGACCCGACTGCTGCGGGCCAAGGTTCCCATCGAGGTCGTGGCCGAGCTCTTGGGGCATGCGTCGTCGCAGGTCACGGAACAGATCTACGCGCATCTGACGGTGGAGGATCATCGGGAAGTCCTTATCTCGGCAGGGCTGCTGAGCAACGGGAGCGTGAAGGCGTGAGCACGCTGGAGCGCATCCAGCCGCAGGCCGGCCTGCTGGAGCGGCTCATGGAGGTCGTGCGGCCGGAGTTCCGGGGCGAGGAGTTCTATCCGCCGCGCGACAGCAGGGTGTTCTTTCAGGGTGAGTGCCGCATTCCGTCGTGCGAGCGGATGCTGAGCTACTCGGTCAAGCGGTTGTGCGCCGCGCACTACCAGCGGTGGGTGCAGGCGGGCCGGCCCGAGTTCGAGGCGTGGGTGCCCGGCGAGGACGCCTACCACCGGCACCACCGCGTCATCCGGGGCTGCGCGGTAACGGGCTGCCGCCGCTCGATGAACGGGTGCGCTCCGCGGATCTGCACCCGGCACACCGAGCTGTGGCAGGCGGCCGGGGCGCCGGACCTGGACACGTGGCTGGCCACCGCGCGCTACGAGGCACCGCCGCACGGCGAGCGGGACTGTGTGCTGCCCGGCTGCCCGTGGTGGACGACGGGGCCCGGTTCGGTGTTGTGCCGGCGGCACTACATCCGCTGGCGCAATAACGGCCATCCCGAGCTGCCGGACGACCAGTTGATCGAGTGGTTCGCGCGCCTGGAGCTGCGGCGCGACCCCTACATCCGGTTTCACGACCTGGGGCGCCAGGCCCGCCTGGAGGTGCAGTTCGGGCTGCAGCGCCGGGCCGACCTCGGGAACCGGCACACGGCTCCGCGCACGGTGACCCGCGCGCTGAGCTGGATCCGCGAATCGGGCGTGCGCAGCCTGATGGACTGGGACGAGACGCAGTGGCTGGAGTTCTGCCACGTCGCGCGAAAGGGCTACCAGTCGCTGTCCTACGCGTTCATCCGCGACACCCGGTTCGAGCTGCAGCGGCTGCTGATCGCCGACGATCCGTGGGCCGACCAGTTCCCTCGTGACAGCTGGGATCTGCGGCTGCTCGACCTGGCCAACGAGGACTGCTGCCGCCTGCACTTCAGCGGCATCGGCCAGCCCTGGCTGCGGGATCTGACCAAGCGCTGGGCCCGCTGGCGGCTGACCCGCGGCAGCAACCCGGCCGGCCTGACCACCAGCGTCCAGGCCATCACCCGCCTGGCCTGCCACTTCGCCGATGTCGACGGCGTCGATGCCGGACCCGGGGCGCTCAACCGAGCCCGCATCGAGACCTGGTTCGCTGCCCTGCAGGCCGAAGGGCACAGCGAGCACTTCCGCTCGCGCGCCATCAGCTGCGTCGGCGTCTTCCTGCGCGACGTCCACCGCTACGAGTGGCAACCCGACCTGGCCCGCAGCGCGCTGATCTACGACGACGCGCCCAAGCCGCGTGGGCTGAAGCCGCGGTTCATCCCCGAGCACCTCATGCGGCAGTTGGAGGCTCCCGAGGCCGTCGCGCAGTTCCCGTCCGACGACGGACGGGTGCTGCTGAAGATCCTCATGGCCTGCGGTCTGCGCACGAAGGACGCCCGCTGGCTGCCCTTCGACTGCATCGTCCGGGACGCCGAGAACAACCCCTACCTGGCCTGGCTCAACCGCAAGATCCACGACCGTCCGGCGTTCTTCCCGCTGAGCGAGGAACTCGCGGCCGAGATCGGCCGCCAGCAGCAGGCCGTCCTTGAGCGCTTTCCGCAGGGCTGCAAGTGGCTCTTCCCTGCGACGCTGAAGAACGTCGACGGCAGCAAGCCGGTCAGCGACCGCCGCCTGCGCGACCACCTGGCGATCTGGCTGGAGCGGCTCAGCCTCACCGACGAACACGGCCGCCCGGTGAAGGTGACCTTCCACCAGTTCCGGCACACCCTGGCCACACGCATGATCAACGCCGACGTTCCCCAGCCCGTGATCCAGACCCTGCTCGATCACATGTCGCCGGCCATGACCGCCGTCTACGCCAAGCTCCACGACAAGACGTTGCGGCGGCACTGGGAGAACGCCCTCAAGGTCAACCACGAGGGACAGAAGGCCGAGATCGCCGCCGATCACCCGCTCGCCGGGGCGGCCTGGGCGAAGATGAGCCTGGTCCGCGCGAAGGTGACGCTGCCCAACGGCTACTGCGGAGCCCCGGTGCAGACCGACTGCGAGTACGCCAACCCCTGCCTGGACTGCCGGTTCTTCATCACCACCGGCGACTTCCTCCAGCAGCACCGCCAGCAGCGGCAGGAGACCAGCGAACTCATCGCCCAAGCCGAGCAGTCCGGGCTCGCCCGGGTCGCGGAGAAGAACCGACGCACCCTCGGCAAGCTCGACACGATCATCGGCGCTCTCGAAGGGGCCACCGAGAACCAGATCGTCGTCGGCGGTCAGGTGGAGGACGTCGATGCCGCCAGCTGACAACACCGGCGCCTTGGCCGAGGCCACCCGGCGCCGCAGCGAACGCGCCCGCCATGACGCCGAGAAGGCCATCTCGACAGCCCGACGCAGTGGCGGCCGGACCAGCTTCGCGGCGATCGCGAAGACGGCCGGGGTGTCGCGGTCGTGGCTATACACCCAGCCCGACCTCGTCACAGCCATCCGGCAGTTGCAGAATCGCCAGCCCGCTACCGAGCGGACCGGCTCACAGCCCGCGTCGGTCGCATCCATCCAGCGCCGGCTGGAGGCCGCGCTCGCACGGATCAAGCAGCTACGAGCCGAGAACAGCGACCTCGCCCGACGACTGGAGACCGCATACGGTGAGATCCGCAGGCTCCGCAGCGAACGGCCGTTGCCCTGATGATGCGGCTTGGCGGCGACTGCCTCGGCAGGGCCTCACGCTGGTTTCGGCAGGTTCATCACCGCGAGCTTGGCCGGGTCGATCACGACCGTGATGTCAGTAATCCGGCCGTCGACGACGGTGAACGCGAGGACCGAGAGCGGGGTGCCGTCCTCGCGCCAGGAAATGGTCCCCGGGAGGCCGTTGACGAGCACCGCCCGCCCCTGCGTGGCTGCGCTGGCGGACAGTTGCGCGCCGGCTGCGACCTTGGTGGCGCCGAGGGTGACGACCATGCCGGACGGGGTGTCGACGGTCAGTTTCACCTCGGGGTCGAGTACCCGCAGCAACTCCTCGAAGTCGCCGCGGCGAGCTGCTGTCAGGAAGGCCTGGACTACCTGTCGCTGTTCCCGTCCGACGCCGGTCGGTTGCTCAATCGTCTGCACCTTCCTGCGGGCGCGGCTGGCGAGCATCTTGGTGGCGGCGGTGGACTTGCCGAGGATCTGGCCGATCTCGTCGAACGGCACCGCGAACAGGTCGTGCAGCACGAACGCCAGCCGCTCGCTCGGCCCGAGCGACTCCAGAACGACGAGGAGCGCGAGCCCGACCGAGTCGGCGAGCACCGCATCGTCCTCGGGAGCAGGATTGTCGTCGAGCGTGACCACGAGCTCGGATAGACCGTCGTCGTAGGAGGCCTCCGGTCGGGCCTGGCGCGATCGCAGGACATCGAGGCTGATCCGGCCGACCACCGTGGTCAGCCAGCCGGCGAGGTTGTGGATGGTCGCCGCATCCTGGCGGGAGAGGCGCAGCCAGGCCTCCTGGACCACGTCCTCGGCGTCGGCGTGCGATCCGAGCATGCGGTGGGCGACCGCGCGCAGCCGGTCGCGCTGGGCCTCGAACGTCTCGGCTATCGGGTCCGTCGGGCTGGTGTCGGACATGTTGTTACCTTCCTCGGCTCTGCTCCGTCATGGGGATGACGGGCCCGGAGGGGCGCAGGTAACCGATGAACCACCGATGAAGGAGTCAGACCGATGGAAGCACGTGTGAAGAGCCCGGCCAATCCCGACGTGATCACAGCAATCCAGCACCTCTACAAGGCGATTCACTCCGGGGGCGTCGACAAGGCTCTGCTGTCGCTGGTCCATCTGCGTGTCAGCCAGATCAACGGTTGCAGCCCGTGCGTCTTCGCCACGATCCAGTCGGCGAAGCAGGCCGGTGAGACGGAGGAGCGGCTGCACAACGTGGTTGCGTGGCGCGAGACGCCCTTCTACACCGAGGAGGAGCGGGCGGCCCTCGCCCTGACCGAGGCCGCCACCCGACTCCAGGACGGCGCACTGGGCGTCACCGACGAGATCTGGGATGCCGCCGCCGAACACTTCAGCGAGGAGCAGCTGGGCTCGATCACCCTGGAGATCGCGATGACCAACTTCTTCAACCGGATTAACCGCACGATCCGGGAGCAGGCCGGCAAGACCTGGTGAGTCGGGCGGGGCGTCATCCCCTCGGAGGCCGCGCCTTCGGATGGGGCCCGGCTGCGCGGCGGCAACATCAGAAGCAGATTCCGTGGGGGCGGAATCCGTCACGGACATGTCCACCACACAAAACACCAGATCAGACCCCATGAATCGCTGCTGAGCTGCCCATAAGCCAGTTGGCGGGCCTGTTTTCCGGGCTCTTTCCGGCGAGGATGCAGGTGGCCCAGGGCTGGCGGATCGTGATGCTGCGGATCCAGTCGCCTTCGGGCAGGGCGGCGAGGCTCATGCGGCTCGCCCCCGCCCGGTCAACCGCATGGCGGCGGTCGTCAGTAGGAGGGTGCGCTGGCCGATCCGGCCGTGAATGCGCAGGAGGGACGACATACTTGGGTTCTCCGTCTCGTCTCGTGCGGGATGGATGGGCCCGGGGCAGCCGTCTAGCCGCCAAGCACAGCGGCTGTCCCGGGGCGGAGCTACAGCGCGAAGTCGCTGCGGGTGGTCGAGCTGACGGGGTTGTTCCAGAGGCCGGCCTTCGCGGCGGGCCACTCCATCTGCCAGCCGGGCCGAAGCCCGCGCGCTCCCCAGCTGTCCGGCTGTTTGCCGGGGTTCTCGAGTCCGGCCTGCTGCGCGGCGAGCGCGGCGTCGTACACCTCATGGGCGCGACGCAGGGCCGCGGCGGGGGAGTCGGCGACGCCGGTGAAGACGTGCACGCCGCTGTGGTCGGGTAGCCGGAGACCATTGCTGATCCCCGGCCCCCTCAGAACCGGACGTGCGAGCTTTCCCCGCATCCGGCTCAAGCAAGCCCCATGGGCTTCGCAGGTCAGCAGGGTTATGTGGTCCGTTTGCCGTCACCAGCATGGTGCTGGCGGTGGCATTCGGAGTGCACGAGGCGAAGGTTGCTCCGCTCGTCCCCGCCGCCGTCTCGCCGGTAGGTGAAGTGATGCTTGTGGAGCATCTTCTTCGAGGCCGCGAACCAGTTGATCCACTCACGTGGGCTGTCCGGTTCGTACTCGGCTCCGACGATCAGCGCCTGCTTGCAGAGAGGACAGAGCCCCTGCTGTCGGACCGCCAGGAGAAGACTGGTCTTGTCCATCGGCGGCGGCGCTTTCCTGCGGCGGCGGTCCCGCCAGTACTCGGCCAGGTCGGGATCGTCCGGAGACGCTCCGCCCTTGACGAGCTGGTGGCGGACGATGCCGGTCCAGGCGAACTTGATGAGGAAGGCGCCGCTGTCGCGGTCACCAAACACCCACCGATCACGCCGGGACGGGTGGAACCTTCCGAAGTACCGGTCCACGACCCAGTACCTCGACTTGTTGCGGTGACGACGCCTGGCCCACTTGAAGGTCAGCCGCCACATGTAGTGATCCAACGACGAGAACGTCGTCGAGGACGCCACCCCCCGGTAGTAGGACGCCCAACCGCGAACGATCGGGATCAGCCTGCGCAACACAGCCTCGGCATTGGACCCGTGCAGGGCCTTCACCTCGGTCCGTAATCGCGCCCGGAGCCCCGCGCAGGCCGCTGTACTCGGCTTGATGATCAGCTTCTGGCCCGTCCGGCGGACGGTGAAGCCGAGGAAGTCGAACCCCTTTTCCAGGTGAATGACCTGGGTCTTCTCCTCGTTGAAGCGAAGACCTCTCGGCTCCAGCCAGTCCTCTAGCCGGGCCCTGACCTGGTGCACCTGTTCCTCGTCGTGGCAGAGCACGACGAAGTCGTCGGCATACCTCACCAGCACCGGGGTGCCCGGCATGGCGCCGGGCTCGCGCCCGGCCCGCACCGTGTATTGGCACCCTGCGGCCTGTTCCAGTCCGTGCAGAGCGACGTTCAGCAATAGCGGGCTGATCACACCGCCTTGAGGAGTGCCCTCCTCGGTCGGTGCGAACCGGCCGCGGTCGATCACGCCTGCCTTCAGCCAGCCGCGGATCAGATCCCTGGCGGGGAACTGTCCGAGCATGGTCATGAGGTGGTGGTGGTCGATGCGGTCGAATGCCGCTGACAGGTCCGCGTCCAGGACCCACAGACGTTTCGGGTTCTTGCCCTTTACCGTCCAGAAGATCGCGGATATCGCGTCCTGGCAGCTGCGGCCGGGCCGGAAGCCGTAGGACCTCGGCTCGAACCGCGCTTCCCACTCGGGTTCCAGCGCGTTCTTCACGCGGGCCTGGAGGACCCGGTCACGGATGACCGGAATGCCGAGCGGTCGCTGTTTCCCGTTGCTCTTCGGGATGAACACTCGCTTGACCGGCCTGGCCTTCCAGGGTTTCGACGACCGATGGATCTCGGCCGCCAGCGTGCCTCGCGCTTTCGGCGTGAGGGCCCGTTCCCCGTCGATGCCAGCGGTCTCGCGACCACTGCTCTGCTGCGTCACCCGCTTCACGCTGACCAGCGTGTTGCTGCGGCTTCTCAGCATGAGCTTCTGCAAGTTGCGGACCTTCTTCAGGTCCCCGTCCTGCGTCGCCTTGAAGATCCTCTGCCTCAGCCGCCGTACGTTCTCCTCGCAGGTGGCCCAGTCGATGCCGTGCCAGTCGAGTAAGTCGTCCTCGGGTCCGTTCACCGCAGGCGAGGGCATCACGACAGGCGCCGTGACCTCCATGTTCGCCTCCGGTGTCTAACTTGTCCCTCGGTTCCGGCTTCCTTGCAGTGGTGACTTCAAAGGCTCACCTGATCCACGTGGGCGCCCTTTCGGGCCGGGCCACCAGGACCCGTATCCGGCGAGTTATGCGAGAGCGGGTGAAGGTCCCAACTCCCGGTTTCCTCCGGCCTTTCGGCCTGCCGGCCTTCGCTTCTTGGATCTTCCTTCTCCCGCCGGGGACTTCAGCCTTCCTTGCGGTCGGCCTACCAAGCCGAGGCTTGGACCCCGTCGGGGTTTCCACGTTCCGCACCAGTAAGACGCGGCTGGGGTGGGCGCCCCCTCTACCCCGGGACCAGCGGTGTCCTCCCTCCGGGCTCAGTTACCCGAAGGTCGCTTGGTGCCTTCCAGCACCGGGTCCTATGACCGCCGCCAGCACGCCATCAGCGCGGTCTTAACGTCACGGGGCATCATCGAGGGTTCACTTTCGTTCGCCCGTCCAGCCTTCCCCTCGCCTGTTGCACCCCGATGGCCGGGATGCTCTTGGGCTTGAACGCTCCGCTTCACACCCCGCCGTTACCAGCGACGCATGGGAGCGCGGGGACGGGCCTTGGACACTGGCCCGAAGTTCAGCCGATCGATACCTCCTTCACGTGGCTTTCCTTACTTACCTGGAGCGACTTCGTGTCGCACACTGAGCACCTCAGTTGGCCATTGAGTGCTTCACTTGGCCGCCTTGGCGCGCAGCACCGACCTGCTCGGGTGAGCCGAGTCGCGGTAGGTGGAACCTTCGGTGTCAGCGCTTGGAGTTGACCGAGGAGGCGCCCTCTCAGTCCCTTCCCTGTCGCTCATGCCGGGCTCTACGCTCTTCTGGTGTCCATAAGTTCCCAGCCAGGCGCCAGCGCCATCATCCGGGAGAAACCGTGGACGTCCCGACTCTGATCGTGTTGGGGGCGGCGGGCGGTCTGCTGCGTGGAGCCGTGGACCTGTACACACGATTCCTGTCGTGGCAGGCCGTTCGTCTCTCTTGCCTGCGGGCAGCCAGGCAGGCGCCGCGGTTTCGAGAGCATTTCGACGCCTCCACCGACCTTGTCGCGCCCATCGTGCACACCCTGATGGGTTCCGGTGCCGCAGTGTTGTTCGGCACCACGGGACAGATCAGCGGTGCGTACGCCGCCCTCGTTGTCGGAATGTCGGCGCCCATGCTGCTTACCCAACTCACCCGCGTCCAGACGGTGAGCGAGGTGCTGACGGGCGATCGGCAGTCAGCCGATCCGGCGGAGACGGCTGCGGCGGGCAGTGGGGCTGCCACTGCTGACCCCGTGGGCGGGACACCAGCCACAGGTGCCACAACCGCTGCTGATCCGTCCACTCCTCCGTCCCTCACGGAACCCCGTCCCGCGCCTTCTTCGGGCCTGGCCCAGGCCACCGCTTCTGACGAACAACCGCTGCCTTCTGCCCATCCAAGGTCTTTGCCCAGGCCGTCTGCCGCGATGACTCGCACGCAGGGTCCCAGCCCCGGGGAACCCTCTGCGGACCGAGCACAGCTATCAGAGTCCTCGCGTCCTGAGGGCGCGCCCTTGCCCATGGACTCGTCCGGAAGAGCGGGCTCTCGCCTGGATGGTCGCGGCACGTCACGATGGCGCCAAGGGCCGGTGAGCGGGGAGGAGGGGCTTTGAACAGCGTTCCGCAACACCTGCTCAGCGAAGACCGCCAGGAGTACGAGCGGATCCTCGATGAGGTGCTGCGCTCCGCACCACACCGCCCGGAACTCACTGCGGTCGGACAGCGGCTCAACCACGAACAGCTGCGCACCATGGCGCTCAACGCCACCGCACTCATCACGGCGGCCGCGGCAACCGAGTACCAGCACTACGTGAAGGTCCGCGAGGAATTGCACCAGCCGGCACCGTCCACCGGTTGGGCCACTCATCAACCCGGCGCGAGGGACACGGTCACAGTGGAGCTCCCGGCAGCTGACGGCGTGGACGTCGTACAGTCGGCCAGCCGCCTGACCGGCGGCGTCGCTGCGCAGCGGTGGGCCAGGATGTCCTACCCTCGTCGCCTTCTAGCAGCCGTGCTCGGACTGCATGTACGGCCAGAAGGTCACGCAAGGATCCCGGTGCCCGCAGAGGCAGACGGATCCGGCAGGTTCTCGTTTTTCGTCGCTCCTGTCGCCGTCCTGTCCGGAGCCGCCACTGCGATCTTCTTCCTTGCCAGCCTCCTCCTCAAGTCATTCAAAGCCGGGTCGGAGTCCGCCCACTCCATGAACACGGCTGGGTGGGTCTCCGGGGCGGTGCTCGCGGGCGCGCTCGTGGCTCTGCTAGCCATTGCCCTGCGAAGTCGGCCCTCGCTGGAGGCCGGACCGTACGGCGAGCTGAGCGAGGAGGTGGCCCGGGCCAAGGAGGCCTGGCGCGAGGCTCTCTTGGAGCAGGGCATCCTGCCGTTCCTGCGGGAGGCCCTCGCCGACCCTGGCGCCACGAGGTTGCTCCGCAGCACGACACCGTCGGCGTCGACCAACCGTATCCCGCGCGTCGGCTACGACCGCCCAGGCTTCAGCAGCCCGAACGAGGGCCCGGCGGCCAGCCCACGGCCGAGCTTCACCAGTCCGGATTACACCACCCCAGACTTCGAAGCCTCGGAGCATCGGCCGGAGTGACTGATCGCTCCCTGCGTACTCACTGGCGCGGAGAAGCACATCCTGCAGGATCACAGGTAACCAAGTGAGTTCCGCTGTGGCATCCCGTGCTCGTACGCGGCCTGTTCCTGGGCCTCGCCGTCAGCAGGACTCTGCGGCCAAGTGCGACGCTCAGAATGGCCAACTGAGCCGCTCAGTCACAGCCGCGCCGGGGCGGGTCGGTGGTGTCGTGTATCGGGACGTCAACCTCGTAGATGCGCAGGCTCATGACGTCCAGCTCCTCTCTGTGCTCGGTGGTGAGGGACCACCGCGACCGTCCCGGCCTTCGTCTGCTGGAGGCCGGGACGGCACGGAGCGCCCGTCACGCCGGGCTCGGTTTCCCAAACTTGGGAATCCGGGCCCGCCGGTCAGAGGTCCAGGTGGATCGTGATGGGCCGCCGGGGATCACCGGCGGCGGTGTGGACGGTGCGGCGGTGCGCGGCGAGGCTGGCGGCCCCGCCCTGGATCGGCAGGTGGCAGTCGCGGCAGCCGTGCCACCACTCATCCCCGGCCGGGAGGTCGGCCGGGGTGAGCGGGTGCGGGTGCGGTCTGTCGTTGGCGCGGCTCACGCGCGGACCGCGTCCGCGTACTGCGCCTCCAGGTCGGCGCGGCCTTCGGGGTCGTCGTCCTGGAGGTCGTGGTCGTCGGCCTCCTGGTCGACGTCGTCGGCGCCGTGGACGGTGCAGACGATGTCCGGGTCGCTGTCCATGGCGCCGGTCAGCGCCTTGTGCAGGTCGGTGACCGAGTGGACCGGCGCCCATGCCTGCCCGGCGCACTCCGGGTCGACGGGGCAGGGGAGCAGGACGTCGAAGCCAAAGTCGCCCTCGCCGTCGATGTCTTGGCGCAGCGCCAGGGTGAGGTACTGCTGCCCGAGATGGATCTCCGCGACGCGGTCCTGGCCGGTCACCATGTCCGAGTCCGGCCGCCACTGCCACAGCGGCAGGATCTCCGGGCCGAAGAAGCGGCGGGGCAGCCACAGGTCGCCCAGGCCGTCGCTGCCGTCGCGCCCGAGGTCGGCTTCCCGTGCCTGCGAGAGCCGCTTGAGGAACGGCTCCAGGCGGTAGAGGGCGTCGGCGAAGACGATGGTGTTGAAGCCTTCGGCGGCGAGCCGCTGGTGGGAGTGGACCCTGGCCTGGTGCTGGGAGCGGACGGTGTCCTCGGGCACGCGCCGGTTGTCCGGCCGCGGACCCTGCCGCTCCAGGCAGACGAGGACTTCTTGGGAGGTCGCCGATCCTGAGGCGGACTTCACGACGGAGTCTTCGCAGCTCAGTGGCTATAAGTCGACACCGTAGTAATCGCGACATGTGTGGCGCAAGGGATACCGGCTGGCTTCACTCGTCCGTGGTTGCGCTGGCTCTGTACGGCGAGGGCGTTTGGATCGGTGGTCGGCTTTGCAGTGTTGCGAGGTCGCCGGGTTCGGCAACGTGCGCCGGCATGTCGAGCGGGCTCGGGTGGTTGAAGCAGAGTGGCTGATCGATCTGCGGGTTCACCGGACACGCGTGGTGCGAGCTGGTAGGTGTGGAACGTTATTCACTGGTTGGGCGATTTCGCCTGTCTTGGGGTGGGGTTCATGGCGCGAGTGGTGTGTGTGCACGGGATGGGGCAGCAGGTGCAGGGGGAGGACCGGTTGTTGTCCGTGTGGTGGCCAGCGCTGAGTGATGGCCTGCGCCGGGCCGAGGCCGCCGAAGACCTGCTGTCGGACTCGGACGTGGCGGTGGGGTTCTACGGCGATCTGTTCCGTCCGGCCGGGCAGTTGCTCGCGGCGGGTGATCCGCCCTACACGGCCGGGGACGTCGAGGCCGGCTTCGAGCAGGAGCTCCTGGCCGCATGGTGGCAGGCGGCGGCCGAGACGGACCCGGCGGTGGTGGCACCGGGCGCTGACGGGACCCTGGTGGCGACGCCGCGGTCGGTGCAGGCCGCTCTGCGGGCCCTGTCCGGCTCGAAGTTCTTTGCGGGCCTGGCGCTGCGGGCGGTGGTCGCGGATCTGAAGCAGGTGCGTGCTTACCTGACGGACCAGTCAACGCGCGATCAGGCCCGCGAGCGGGTGATGGCGCAGATTGGTCCCAAGACGCGGGTGGTGGTGGCGCACTCGCTGGGTTCCGTGGTCGCCTACGAGGCGTTGTGCGCGCTGCCGGGGCACGGGGTGCGGGCGCTGGTGACGATCGGCTCGCCGCTGGGGATCCGCAACCTGGTTTTCGACCGGCTCCAGCCCGCCCCCGATCCGGCGGGCAAGCAGGCCCGCGGTGCGTGGCCGGGCGGCGACGATCTCGTCTGGACGAACCTGGCCGCCACCGGGGACGTGGTGGCGCTGGTGAAGGACCTGCGCTCGTGCTTCGGCGAGCGGGTGCGCTCGGGTCTGCTGTCCAACGGCGTGCACGCGCACGACGCGACCTCCTACCTGACCGACGCGCTGTGCGGGAAGGCGATCGCCGAGGGCCTGGCGTGAGCGGTGCGCGGGAGAGTGCGGGTGGTGAGGGGCCGCGGCGGTACCTGATCGCTGCGGCGGTGGCCGGCTATCCGAAGAACCGGGACTGGGACCGGCCCGGCCTGGTCGAGGCCCGCGAGAGGGTCGTCGAGGTGTTCACCGGGCCGCTCGGCTACCGGCTCCACGACCCTCTGCCGCTCAGTCCCACCAAGCAGCAGCTGACCGATGCCCTGCGCGCGTTCTGCGCTTCTCCGGAGCGGCGCGAGGACGACCTGCTGACGCTCTACCTGTCCTGTCACGGCGAGATCCTCGGCGACGGTGAGGAGCACGTACTGCTCACCGCCGACACCGACCCCGAGGACCTGGCCTACACCGCGCTGCCCACGGCGGAGCTGACGCGGGTGATGCTGCGTGGCACGCTGATCCGGAGGGTGATGCTGCTGCTGGACGCCTGCTATGTGGGCCAGGGCGGCAACGAGATGGCCGCCGCAGCGCTGGAACGCATGGGTGCGCTGTGGGGCAGGAGTACCGGGTCGGGGCTGGTGGTGGTCTCCTCCGCGCAGCCGCACCAGCCGGCGCTGGCCGGGGCGTTCCCCCGGCTGCTGCACGAGGCGGTCACCGGTCTGTCGGTGGCCGGGCACGGCCCGCGGGCGCTGTCGGTGAACGCGCTCGTCCAGCACATGAACGACTCCCCGGACCGGCCCGGCCACCAGCGCATTGGCCTGACCATGGTGGGCCTGGACGGCGAAGCACCGCCGTTCTTCCCCAACCCCCGCCACGACGTGCGCATGACCGGGATCGACCTCGCCCTGCAGCAGGCCGCCGCCTTCGACGAGCAGGACCGGCGGCGTGAAACGGAGTTCGTCTCCCGGCTGCTGGTACGCGCCATGGGATACCACGCGGCTCCAAACGATGCGAGCCCGGACGATGCGGGCCCGGATCCCGCGTGGTGGTTCAGCGGCCGCCACAGCGCCCTGAACGACCTGGCCGCCTGGCTCGGCCACCCCGGCGACCACGACCACGCGGCGTGCCGGGTGGTCACCGCGGCTCCCGGCTCCGGCAAGACCGCCGTCCTCGGGCTGATCGCCGCCCTCGCCCACCCCGAGCGCCACCGCACCGTCCCCCTGAGCAGCATCGGCCTGCACGCCGGCCTGATCCAGCCCGGCTCCCTCGACGCCGCCGTCTACGCCCAGCACCTGGGCGACGCCGACGTCCTGGACGCCCTGTGCGCCGCCGCCCGCACCCACGCCACCACGGTCGGCGAACTCCTCCAGGCCCTCACCCACCGCACCCGGCCACTGACCGTCCTCATCGACGCCCTCGACGAAGCCACCACCCCCGACACCCTGTGCACCACCCTCCTGCGTCCCCTCATCGAACACTCCCAAGGCCGCATCCGCCTGCTGCTCGGCACCCGCCGCGACCTCCTGCCCCGCCTGGGCACCGCCCCCGAGCAGGTGATCGACCTCGACAACGACCGCTACGCCGACCCCGAGGCCCTCACCGCCTACACCGTCCGCACCCTCCTGCAGGCCCACCGCGCCTCCCCCTACCGCGACCGGCCCGACACCGCCCGGCCCGTCGCCGAGGCCGTCGCCCAGTCGGCCGGCCACTCCTTCCTCGTCGCTCGCATCACCGCCGGCACCCTCGCCGCCACCCCCGCCATCCCCGACTCCACCGACCCGAAATGGCGGGCCGCCTTGCCCCGCCACGTCGGCGACGCCATGCACCACGACCTCCACCAACGCCTCGGCCACAACGCCCAGCGCGCCATCGACCTGCTTCGCCCCCTCGCCTACGCCCAGGGCCAGGGCCTGCCGTGGGAGGACATCTGGGCACCCCTGGCCACCGCCATCTCCGGCCGGCCCTGCACCGACGACGACATCGTGTGGCTGCGCGAGCAGGCCGGCTCCTACGTCGTGGAGGCCACCGAGAACGGCCGCTCCGCATACCGGCTCTACCACGAGGCGATGTCCGAGTACCTGCGCCGGGACACCGACCCCGAGACGGTGCACGCTGCCTGCACCCGTGTCCTCACCGACCGTGTCCCCTACCGCGCTGACACCACCCGCGACTGGTCCCGCGCCCACCCCTACGCCCTCACCCACCTCGCCCACCACGCCGCCCGGGCCGGCCTCCTCGACCAGGTCCTCACCGATGCCGAGTACCTCGTCCACGCCGAACCCCGCGGCCTCACCCCCCACCTCCACCACGCCGACGACGACACCTCCCGCCTGCACGCCGCCGTCTACCGCACCGGCCTCCACCTCCACCACGACGCCACCCCGCCCGTCCGACGGCAGGTCCTCGCCCTGGATGCCGCCCGCGCAAGCGCCACCACCCTCCACCGCGACCTCACCCACCGCATCCCGCCCGACACCTGGACACCCCGCTGGGCCACCGGCAGCACTTTCAGCCCAGCCCTCCGCGACACCCTGACCGGCCACACCGGCCCCGTGTCCGCGGTGGCGTGCACGGTCCTCGACGGCCGCACCCTCGCCGTCACCGCCGGCGGGGACCGCACGGTGCGGGTGTGGGACCTGGCCACCG
>NZ_JBEXXK010000084.1:0-36155 GCF_040630405.1 Streptomyces sp. NPDC005811 | reverse complement strand
GGCCGGGCGTGCGGCGTGACCGCCGGTCCCGGCCGAGCGCCGGACGCCCCACACCGCAGCAGGCCCGAGGAGTCGAGGGGACGACCGGCCGCCGAGGGCCGGAGTCCACGGGGCCGGGGGTCGCCGGCCGGAGGGATTTTAGGCAGCCACCATGGGGCGAGCCTCGAAGAACAGGGGGCCAATCGGGCACAACCGCGGGCAGGTGCACCACCTGCCCGATTCGCCTGAGCAGCGTAAGGCCCCCTGTTCACTCGCCCCATGGCAGCTCCCGCCCAAAATCCCTCCGGCCGGCGACGTGCCCACGTGCACCACTCACCAGCGGAAACGCCCCTCACAGCGCACCGCCGTCACGGTCGACGAGCCCCGCCAGGAGCCCCGCGAGCCGTACGGCCGCACCGGGCGCGCCCACCAGACGGACCACCCCGCGCCCTGCGTCGTCCGTCGAAGCCACCGCACGTAACTGCGACGGCTCGAACTCCGTCGCGAGCAGCGCAAGGTTCACCTGATCGGCAGCCGCCCGCGCCACGCGCCAGCCCGCCATGTAATCCACACCACGCACCCACAGACCGGATCCCGCGTCCGACGCGTCGTTCAGTCCGTCACCCATCCAGCCCATATCCTCGCCGCCCACGCTGTTCCACCCCTGCCTGAATTAGGTAACGGATCGTCAACTCTGTTAGGTCCAGGGCAGATGCGCAGCACGAAGACCCCGGTACCATGAGGCACCGGGGATCTTCGCGTTCCCCAACCGGGCCACCCTTCGCTTTCCAGGGCTGATGGGGTGGCCCGGTCTCGGTATGAGGTTGTGAAGCGTGGCTCCCGGGCACCGAGTGGGGAACTCGGCGAACCGTCCCAGGAGCCACGCCCCGTTGCCGGAGGAGTTACCTTCCGGCACCCGGCCGCCGCGCGCTCCAGAGAGAGCGGATTGCGCAACGACAGCCGGAGATCATCAAGACGGCAGGCCCCGAGTTCCGCCGTCGAGGTCGAGGCGGCACCACACGGTCTTGCCGCCCCGGTCCTCCGGGGCCCACCACACCGCCGCCGCCAAGCGCTGCACGATGAGCAGCCCTCGGCCGCTGTCAGGCAGGACGCCTTCCGACAGCTCTTCCATCAGACCGGGCCAGAACGTGTCACCCAGCGGCAGAATCGGAGGCGACGAGTCTTCATCCGCAACGCCGATGAACAGCCACTTCGGCCACACCTTGAAATGCACGTCAACGCGACGGGAGCCGCCAGGGCGAGTCAGGGAGCGTTCCGGCACCACGTGGTTCACCACGTTCCCGACCAGCTCCGAAACGATCAGTCGCGCGTCGTCCACCACCGCGCCGACGCCCACGCTCCGGAGGAACTCAGCAGTCTGGTCACGTGCGACGCGTGCCGCGTTACCGCAGTCGACGAAGAGGGTCAGCGTCAGGTAGCGCCCACCGGACGAGGGATCCGGCGCGCTGAACCAGTGGGCGTGCGCAATCAGTTCATTCGCTAACTCCGCATGCGACCGCTCTCTTCTGGCGTCCATGAACGGGCCCCGTCTCATGTCACGTCTGCCGAGGACCTCCCAGCAGGGTGACGAGAGTGCACCCCTCAACCCACGTGCCGCTCCCCCCTCTTGGGGACCCCCCTCACCGGTACACTCGAAAACAGGACGTGAGTGCAGATCGAGAGAGCCGATCTGACGAAGAGCGTCAGGTCAATCACGATGGGGAAGTGAGATGGCCGAGGTAGCACCGACTCCGGCAGCTCTGCCGCCGCACGTGCTCGAACGCGCGGACGTGCGGACAGCGATCGCCAACCATGACTTCGGTGAAGTCTTCAGACTCGCCAAGATCCACGGTCACATCAGCTACGCGAAGATCTCCGAGGCCGTCGGCTACAAGCGCGAGCACATCGGCAAGATGGCCCGCCCCGAGACCGACGGCAAGGGTGTCCGCCCACGGATCACGCAGCACTTCAAGATTCTCGAAGTCGTTGACGGCCTGCGTATCCCCGGCCACCTCGCAGGACTCACGCCCCGCCCGTGGGAGTTGGACCGCCCGACTGCCACCTCCCCGACCGACGACCCCAGCACCTTGATCGCGCAGGGCGGAGCCGGTCTGTGGGACATCGCGGAGATGCTCCGGCGCACGGAGATGTCCAGCATCAACAGCGCCGCCCTGGAGTCGATCGAACAGGGCATTGACCAGCTCGCCCGCGCGTACCCGTACGCCGATGCCGACTACCTTCACGACCGCACCCGCAACGGCCTCCAGTACGTCACCAAGCAGCTCGAAGGCCGCATGACCCTCCGCCAGCACCGGGAACTACTCGTCGACACCGGTTGGCTGTTCCTGCTGAACGCGTGCGTCCAGTACGACCGAGGCCAGCGGGAGGCCGCGAACCTCAGCAAGGCCGCCGCGCTCCGCATCGGCCAGGAAGCAGGCCACGGCGAAATCATGGCGTGGGCATGGGAGATCGAGGCATGGTTCGCCCTCACCCAGAGCCGTTGGCAAGACATGCTCGAAGCGGTCGAGGCCGGACACGTCGCCGACCAGACCCACTCCGTCGGCGTGCAGCTCTACGCACATAAGGCCCGTGCAGCCGCCCGAATGGGAGACGGCCGCTTGGTCCGTGACTCCCTGGACGCCGGCCGTGCCCGACTGGACCGCCTACCGCGCCCGGACCACCCCGAGCACCACTTCATCATCGACCCCGACAAGTGGGACTTCTACGAGATGGACGCCTACCGTCTCCTCGGAGACGACGAACGCGCCGCCGCCCACGCCCGCTCAGTAATCCGCATCAGCACTGGCCCCGACGGCACTGAGATCTCCCCCATGCGTACCGCAGAAGCCCGCCTCACCCTCGGAGTCGCCGCCGCCCGCACTGGCGACATAGAAGAAGCCATCGGAATGGGCACAACGGCCCTGGAAGCCGATCGCAAGTCCCTCCCGTCCCTGCTTTTAGTCGCCGATGAGTTGGACAAGGAACTACGTTCCCGGTATCCACGCGAGGCTGCAACACGGGACTTCCACGAGCAGGTCATGGCCGTCAAGCGAGGAACAAACAGGCCTGAGCTTCCGTTCTGAGCGTTGCTAATTTCCGTGCACGGGCGACTCGCCCTCATCAATAACTTTGAAGAGCAAGTCAGCCTGAAAGGCAACGCCGCCGGGATTGTCAATAACCACAACCTTGGAGCCGTCAAGCGTGGAATGAAGCCCCATCCTGACAACCTCTTGTTTGTGGCGAACGTCGACATGGGCGATTTCAACGAAAGAAGTGTCCGCACTTCGATAAACGGAGCGAGACACAGGGATCCTCCGCTGGTCGATTCGAAAATCTCCAGTCAACACGATTTCCGAAATTCGAACCTGCCCAAATTCCGTCGGAATTGCATACCAAGCGCTAGATTCATCGGGGTCGCCAGGGACGACGTGGAGTGTGCCACGCTTCGGGATTCCTGGAGTGAGTGAATCGAGTTCAGCAGGCTTCGGCGCTTCACGCCAAACGTCCCCGAGGCTAACTGGTGTCTCGTCCGTTGTTCTCACGAGGATCGGTGCGTCGATCTGCAACTTCCCAGAAATAACACGCTGCGCGGCCAGTCTGATTTTTTCCGGCACAGCGGTCGGGATGCAGATCTGAGCCCTCTTAATATCAAACTGCCGGACGGTCGCCGTCGCAAATTCGACCCCGACCCAACCCCATACGGTTTCACGTGTGACGCTGTCAAGGGTTCTCAACTCAATGGCGCCTTGCTCTGCTCGCTTTTGAGCTCCAGACGTGAAACCGGCACGCGAGACGGCGACCGCCTTTGATGCCCCCACATCATCGCGCTTCCCAATGAGTTGGTCAATCCACTCAATATCCTGGCTCCGGCCGCGGTCACGGCACTCAAGGATTACCAACACTTCGACTGATCCGACACGAGCCCGCAGGGATACGTCAACCTCTCTGGAAGATCCAGACTTGCCATCGATGTGATCAGGGGAGCGTACCTCGACAGCACTGTCGGCGAGGATTTCCTCAAGAGTTGCGACCAACTCTTCCAGACCCCGCCCCGCTTTAGGCATGAAGTACCTCTGTTAGCTCGCCATGCGATTTAGACACCCATGTCGAGTTATAAAGTACCATACAGCCGGTAAGTAATCAGTTCGCGAGGCAAGCCCTGATCAAGGGGTACTTCCTCATTTAGAGCGTGAGTACCGGCATTCGCCCTAAGTGATCAACTTCGTGGGGTGCGCCCCGGAGTACCGCACCCTCAGAGCTGAGACGGGCACGGCTTCCCGTGGAGGGCAGTGCGATACGTCCACCAAGGTCTTGCCCGCCGCGCCAGAAGCCCCCGAATCGCCATCCTGCCGCCTGACCGGCCAAGTTATTACCGCATCAGCAAGACTTGACTGATGCTTGAGTGGCGCAGCGAAGGACACCCCGACTTGGCCGGTGTCTCCACCCATAGGGCGAGCCCGTAGGCGCGACGGCCAGGATGGCAGCAAGGCTGCGTCGCAGAGTGCGTGTGCAGCGACCATGCACCAATCCGTTAGCGTGGGGCACGAACGTCCTCACATTCCCCATACTTCACCTCATCAGCGATTTTGGGGATCATGCGATTCTGGCATTGCTGCATGGACACGCTGATCATAGTGTAGAGAAATGCGGAGAGTAGGCCGCAGCCCAGGGAACATAGGATCAACCAAGAGGAGGACGACACATCCAAGTCCTCATCAGCGGAAAGATACAAGCTTGCGATCTGTACAGCCGGCAGAACGTACAAGGCGGGAAGTGACACGATAGCAAGGAATCGGTTGCGCCGTTCACGGATGTCACGTGCGCTCATTCTCCAGAGAAGACGCGAAACGGCAAGCGGTGTAGCAACTACCGAGACAAAGGCCAGAGTCGCAACTGCGGGGTTACCACCGCGCCCAGACAATCGATTTTCAGTCAGAGCAATGCGGTGGAATTGGATGGCTCCTAGCAGGGGATATACCAGCCATGAAAACATGAGTAGTCCGGTTGTCATCGGCCAGGCGGCAGCCTCCGTCAGAGGACGAGCCTCAACGTACAGGCCAGTGGTGCGCACCTTGCCGACGAAGGGTGTTTTTTGCTTCGCGGACTCGACTCTTCCGTCCGCAACCTCTCCTCTGCGACCTTGCAGAGCGGACAATAGCCACGAGATTCGAAGAATCCCTAGGCATCCAATCCACAGCTCAATAAAAACGAAATAGAGTGCGACCGGAACCCATTCCTGCCATCGCGCCCCATATCGTTGATACTCATCGATATCCCTTGCCACGAACCACGCATACAGCATTGCCAAAACAAATAGGCAGACAGGCGGGAAGGCAAGGATCACTAGATCGACAGGCTTTTCGGGGATCGGCTTCCTATCAAATGTCTTAAATGCCTTCTCTTCTTGCTCGTAAGCGCCGATCGATCTATTCACAAACCAACTACTCGCGGTCCGATGAAGACTGAGCTCACTCTGATCCGCGAGGCAGAGAATCTGCCTCTTGAGGCGAAAAGCAGATACAAATGGCCGGGTGACCACGTAGCCGGTGACGAAAATCATGAGAATTAGGGCCAGCAGCTCCCCGTAGCCGAGGTCAATTGAATCGCTGACCGCCTTTGGTAGAGTCCCCCCACCGCCGCCGGTCACCAAACTGATTGATCCTTGACTAATATCCTGAAAACGATGCTCAAGATCCCCACCTTGGAAACTTTGAAGAAAATCGTTCCAAAGCTTATCGGAATCCCCCGTGCCGCTGGTCCTGAAATTGCCAGCGAAGGATTTAACGAACATCCCAGCGAGCTGGACAAAGATCGATGCGCAGATAAACGCTGGGACCGCGAAGCCGATGACCATGAGAGGAAAGCGGCTAGGCGGGAGAGCTTTGCGATAGGCCTCACAAGCGGTGCGGTCCCGATCACGTTGAGGCGAGAGTCCATCTAGCGCCTCCTGAACGTGGTACTGACGCTCAAGGGACATCAGCGATCGCTCAATGTGGCGGATCAGAAGTGTTCGAGTCCCGAAAGTAACACGGGGAGCCCGAGAGAATGGTTTAAGAAACCGCCACCGCGAGGAGCGAAAGCGTGTAAAGGGAAAAAGCGGAAGAGACGCCGAATTCTCCACTGCTCGCTCGTACATCTTGAGCAGTTGGGGTACATCCGTATCGGATTCTGGCACCACAAGCCTGGGCGTCAAGTCCTCTCACCATCCTCCGGTGCAGCGCCAACTCTAGAGGCTAATAGCACATTCTCCACATGGTTCTGAAATAGCGGTGCCGGACACACCGGAAGACTTTCATGTCTACCCTAAAGGACTGTGACCACCCAGAAGCAGGGGCTGTACTGCGCCAGCGCCTACATGTGTGCCGCGCTCACACCAGCACGGTGCCGACCCATGCACGGCGCCGCAGTCGTCGATCTCCTCCCTGGCCAATGCACTGACCAGCGAAGTTATTACAGTATGAACAGGACTTGACCGACGACTCGCGCAGCGCGGCGACGGGGGCCAGTGCGGCGCGGGTCTGGGCCCACAGGACGAGGGCGTAGGCGGCGACGGACAGGGCCGAGCCGAGGAGGCCGAGGGCGGCGAAGGGGCGCAGGACGGCGACGGTCCCACCGCGCCAGCGGGAGACCGCGTACGCCGGGATCACCACGCCCTGAACGGCCATCAGCCAGGCGATGTAGCCGAGCGGGGAACCGGCGGCGCGCACCCCGAGGCCGTCGACGACCGTGTACGCGGCGATGGTCAGCCCGGTCGCGAGGGCGGCGCCGATCGCCGCCCAGTCCGGCCGCCGGCCGCGCAGGCCCCACAGGGCGACGCCGGTCAGACCCGCGCAGGACACCGCGATGCCGGCGGCCGCCCAGCCGTCGGGCACCTCGTGCGCGAAGACGGCGGCGAGGACGGTGACGACGAGCGGCGCGGAGCCGCGCGCGAGGGGGTAGGCCTGCCCGAAGTCACCGAGCCGGAAGGAGCGCATCAGCAGCGCGTAGTACGCCATGTGGATGACGGCGGAGCACAGCAGGTACGGCCGCGCCCGCGCCGCCGGGAACGCGACGAACGGCACGAGGGCGAGGCCGATGAGCATGCCGCCGCCCGCGATCAGCGTGAAGCCGACCAGCTTGTCGGTGATCCGGTGCGCGATGGCGTTCCAGCCGGCGTGGGTGACCGCCGCCAGCAGCACGGCGGCGGTGACCAGTGGCGTCACGCGGTGCGCTCACGGACGTCCACGACGGTGGCGTCCGCATGGGCGACGAGGGTGTCCGGGGCCATCGGGAACACGGCGTGAGGATCACCGGCGGCGGCCCAGACGACGTCGTGCGCGAGGAGCCCGCGGTCGGCGAGGACCCGGGTGCGGGTGCGGTGCCCGAAGGGCGGTACGCCGCCGATGGCGTACCCGGTGGTCTCGCGCACGACGCCCGCGTCGGCCCGCGTCACCCTCTCGGCGCCGAGTTCCTCGCGCACCCGCTCCACGTCGACCCGGGACGCGCCGTCCATCAGCACCAGCACCGGCACCCCGTCCGCCGCGAAGATCAGCGACTTGCAGATCTGGCTCAGCCCGCAGCCGATCGCGGCGGCCGCCTCGGCGGCGGTACGCGTCGCCTCCGGGAAGCGCCGCACGCGCGCGTGCAACTCGTCGAGCCCCAGCTCGGCGAGGGCCTCGGCGAAACGGGGGTGGGCACCGGGGGTGGTCGTCATGCACGGCACGCTAGCGGTCGCTGTAGGGGCCACGCGACGAGTTACCCGCCGTGTGCTCAGCCGCCGTGTGCTCAGCCGCCGAAGCGGCGGCGGGAGTCCTCGATGTGCCCGAACCAGCGGTGGGTCCACTCGCACATCCCGTCGACCGTGGCCCGCAGCCCCTGCCCCGCCTCGGTCAGGGTGTACTCGACGCGCGGCGGCACGGTCGGGTGCACGGTCCGCACCAGCAGTCCGTTGCGCTCCAGCATGCGCAGGTTCTGGGTGAGCATCTTGTGGCTGACGCCCTCGACCTCGTCGCGCAGCCCGCTGAACCGCAGGGTGCGGTCCCCGAGCGCCTCGATGATCAGCAGCGCCCACTTGTTGGCCACGTCCGAGAAGATCTCCCGGCCGAGCGAGTCGGCCCTCCTCAGGTCCGCCTGTTCGTCGGGCGTGCCCGTGTACTGCTTGGTCACCATCAGGTTCCCCAGTCACCGAAAAGTGCGTTCTTCCATGTCAGCGTTCACTCTCCTACGGTTTCCCAGTAACCACAAGAGAGCACGACCGCTCCTACGGAAGGCAGGTACCCCCATGTCCGTCACGCTCGTCGATCCGCCCGGGCTGCCGAAGACCGGCGCCTACAGTCAGGTGTCCGTCGGGACCGGCTCCCGGTTCGTCTCCGTCGCCGGGCAGGTCTCCTGGGACGCCGAGGGCACCACGGTCGGCGAGGGCGATCTCGCCGCGCAGGTCGAGCAGTGCTACGTCAATGTCGGCGCCGCACTCGCCGGGGCGGGCGCCGGCTTCGACGACGTCACCCGGCTGACCGTCCACGTCGTCGACTGGACCCCGGAGAAGATGCCGGCGTTCATGGAGGGTGTCACCCGCGCGGCCGGCCGCCTGGGGATCACCGCGACCCCGCCGGTCACCCTGCTGGGCGTCGCCGCCCTGCACATCCCCGAGCACCTGGTGGAGATCGAGGCGACGGCGATCCTCCCCTAGACGCGCCAGGTGTCGGTGTACTGGATGTGCAGACGGCCCGGTACGTGACGGCGGGTCCTCGTGTGCGGCCAGAGGCCGGGGCCCAGTTCGACGCAGTAGTGCCCACCGGGGTGGTCGTGCAGGTGGGAGGGGGCCTCGTCGACGAGACCCCGCAGGGCCGCCCCCTGTTCGCGGAAGGCGGTGGCACTGCCGACGACGAACAGGGTGTGCGCCGCGACGCGGAAGTCGAGGTGGTCGCGGTACTCCTGGTGGCGCCAGCGGTCGTAGTCGATATCGGTCCCGTCCGGGAGGTCCTGGTCCGGCATGGACGCGGTCTGCGCCTTCCCGGCCCCGAGCCGCCCCCGTACGTCCTTCCAGGATCCGGTGGGGAACTGGAGGCTGTGGTGGAGCAGCACCAGGTCCAGCGCGACCGGCTCACCGTCGGCGGCCACGCCCTCGGGCGCCGGGTTGGCCCGGATCGGCAGATACACCAGCGAGTGCGCGGACCGCGCGGCCAGCGCCCACAGCTCGACGAGCCGGCCCGCGCCCTCCCGGTCGGCGTACATCGACAGCCAGTTCCGGTCGTCCCGCAGGGCCAGCCGTACGGGGGCGGGCTCCGCCCGGATCACCCGCAGCCCGGTACCGCCCTGCCGGACCTGGTGTATCCGCACGCGCGTGCTCATCCGACGCGGGTGACGAACTCGGTCCAGGCGGCGGGAGAGACGGCGAGTGTGCCGTGGGCGGGGTTCTTGGAGTCGCGGATGTGGATGGTGGCGGGGGTGGTGGCGACTTCGACGCAGTCGTTGATGTCACTGCTGTCGCTGTAGCTGCTCTTGAACCAGTGAAGTTCCGGAGTGCTCATACTCTCCCCAGCAGTTGTTCGATGAAGGCTCGCGTCTCCCCCGGCGGGAGGGCTTGCGCCCGGATCATCCCGTAGCGCATTTCAAGGATACGAAGCTCCCTGGGGTCTGAGACCGGGCGGCCGTTGAAGGCACCTGGACACCGGCCGATTCCGGTGCCGTCGGGGAATTTCAGCAGGTGCATCATGCCGTGGTGCACTCCGGCGTGCTCCTCCCGGTCGGTCGGCATGACCTGGAGCGTGACGTTGCGCAACTGCGCCACCTCCAGCAAGTGTTCCAGCTGCCGACGCAGCACCGCCCGCCCGCCGAGGGGCCGTTCCAGCGTCACCTGTTCCTGGACGAAGCAGAGGTTGGGGATCGGATCCCGTTCGAAGATCACCTTGCGTGCCACCCGGGCGGACGTCCCCCGCTCGATCTCGTCCACCGAGTACGGAGGCTGAGCCATTTCGAACAACGCGCGCGTGTACTCCGGCGTCTGCAACAACCCCTGGATGTTGTGGTTGCTGTACACCAGCACCTCGGCAGCCCGGCCCTCCAAGGCCTGGAGCTCGCGCACCTTCTTCGGATAGCGGGCCTTCCGCATGTCCTCCGCGAAGGCCCGGAGATGCCCCCGCGCCTTCAGCACGGTGTCCGCTCTGTCCAGGAACTCGGGCCGGGGGATCCGATGCCCGCGTTCCATCTTGCGGATCATGTCCTCGCCGTAGCCCATGAACTCGCCGAACTCACCGGGTCGCATCCCCGCCGACTCCCGGCAGAGCTTCAGCAGGCGCCCCACCGCCTGTACGACTGGCTCGATCTCGTCGCCAGGCTCGACGTTCCAACCCGATTCGTCCACACCCTCGTTCATGACCACCTCCAACGCGCACGCGTACCCCGACGACACGCGCGGCAGCCCGGACAGCGCGGGACAAACGACGGCGGGCCCCCCCCCGGCAGAAGGGGTCGGGCGCGCCGCTGGTGAGGTGGTCAGTGGCGGTCGCCACGGTCACCGCGGTGGTCGCGGTCACCGCCGTGGTCGCGGCGCTCGTCGCCGTGGCGGTAGTCGCCGTGGTGGCGGTAGTCGCCGTGGTGGCGGTAACCGCCGTGGTGGCGGCGGCCGCCCCAGGACTCGTCGTCGACGAAGCGGTTGCGGTCGTTGCGCAGGGTGACCGTGTCGCTGCGGTCGTCCAGCACCTCGCGGCGGAGGTCCTGGTACAGGTCGGTGCGGGTGTCGCGGCCCTCACCGGTGTGAATCCGGACCGTGGCGCGGGGGGCCAGGCGGTAGTTGTCGAAGGTGTAGGTGTCGCCGTCCCGGTTCGACAGCGTCCACCCGTCCAGGTTGACCACGTGGCGGGTGGTGTTGGTGAGCTCGACCCACTCCTTGTTGAGGGAGCGGTTGGAGCGGTCGTCACGGCCCGGTGCGTCGTACTGGACGGCGCTGATCTCCACCTTCGGCCGCTCGGCACGGGGGTAGCCGGCGGCGGACGCCGGGAGCGCCACGGCGCCGACCACGGCGGCGGCGGCGAGCGTGGCGGCAGCCAGGCTGCGGGCGGAAACAACGGAAGCGGACACAAGGTCTCCTAGTTTGTGCGAGTTACGACCGCATCGGCCGCAGAACCCACACTTGACCATCACACGTCCCGCAAGCATCCGATTGACGCCTCACGTTACGAATCATCCATATTTCAGTGACAGTAACCTTCTATGTCCATCTATGTACTGAACGCTCCGAGCCGTTGTCAGATCTACCCTCCGAGCGGTCGCGCTGATCCACCGTCACCCGAAAGTGGGTCACAACGGACGAGGCGAACAAAAAGCCGGTGAGGGCGCCCCGTCCCCACGGAACCCTCACCGGCGGTCTTCACACGAGCGGTCGGATCACGCCCGTACGAGCTCCCTGTCCTCGTCGGGATCGACGTCCCTGACGTCGGCGGGGGTGCGCAGTCCCTCGCCCTCGACGTCGACGTTGGGCAGGATGCGGTCCAGCCACTTCGGCAGCCACCAGGCCTTCTTGCCGAGCAGGGCGAGCACCGCGGGGACGATCGCCATGCGGACGACGAACGCGTCGAAGAAGACGGCGATCGCGAGGCCGAAGCCGATCATCTTGATCATCGACTCGCCGGAGCCGATGAAGCCGGCGAACACGGCCATCATGATGACCGCGGCGGCGGCGACCACCCGGGCGCTGTACCTGAACCCGGTCACCACGGCCTGGCTCGGGCTCTCGCCGTGGACGTACGCCTCGCGCATCCGGGTCACGAGGAACACCTCGTAGTCCATGGCCAGGCCGAAGACCACGCCGACCATGAAGATCGGCATCATCGACATGATCGGGCCGGTCTCCTCGACGCCGATGAGGCTCGCCAGCCAGCCCCACTGGAAGACCGCGACGACGGCGCCGAGCGCGGCCAGCACGCTGAGCAGGAAGCCGAGGGCGGCCTTCAGCGGGACCAGGATCGAGCGGAAGACCACGATCAGCAGGAGGAAGGCCAGGCCCACCACCAGCGCGAGATACGGGATCAGCGCGTCCGTGAGCTTCTGCGAGAAGTCGATGTTCATGGCCGTGGTGCCGGTGACCAGCACCTTGGCGTCGGTGTCGGCGGTCACGCCGGTGCCGGCCTCGCGGATGGCGTGCACCAGGTCCTCGGTGTCGGTCGAGGACGGCTTGGAGTCCGGGATCACCGTGATCATCGCGGTGTCGCCGGCCTTGTTGAAGGTGGCGGGGGTGACGGTGACGACGTCCTTCAGGCCCTTGACCTCGTCGCCGACCGCGGTGGCCGCTGCCTGCGGGTCGGCGCTGCCCTTGGCGTCCACGACGACCATGAGCGGGCCGTTGAAGCCGGGGCCGAAGCCCTCGGAGAGCAGGTCGTAGGCGCGGCGCTGGGTGGTGGACGTCGACTGCGAGCCGTCGTCGGGCAGGCCCAGCTCCAGCCGGGTGGCGGGCAGGGCGATCGCGCCGAGGCCCACCACGCCGAGCAGCAGGACGGCGACGGGACGGCGGACGACGAAGCTGGCCCAGCGGGCGCCCATGTTGGGCTTCGCGGCCCCGGCCGTGCCCGCGGTCGTGCCCGCGGTCGTGCCCCCGGCCGTGCCCGCGGTCGTGCCGGCGGTCGTGCCCCCGGCCGGTTCCTCGGCCGTACGGCGGCCGAACCGCTTGCCCTTCTCGCCGGCCGGCTTGACCTTGCGGCCCGCGTAGCCGAGCAGCGCCGGGATCATGGTGAGGGCGATGAGGACGGCGACGACGACCGTTCCGGCCGCCGCGAGCCCCATCTTGGTCAGCATCGGGACGCCGACGACGGAGAGCCCGGCAAGGGCGATGACGACGGTGAGACCGGCGAAGACGACGGCCGAGCCGGCGGTGCCGGTGGCGCGGCCGACGGCCTCCTCGCGGCTGCGCCCCTCGGCGAGTTCGGCGCGGTAGCGCGAGACGATGAACAGCGCGTAGTCGATGCCGACGGCGAGGCCGATCATCAGGGCGAGGGTGGAGGTGGTGTCGCCGAGGTCCAGCGCGCTGGCGAGCGCGGTGATGGTGGAGACACCGATGCCGACGCCGATGATCGCGGTCAGCAGGGGCAGTCCGGCGGCGACCAGCGAGCCCAGGGTGACGACGAGGACGACCGCGGCGAGGGCCAGGCCGATGATCTCACCGGTGGCGGCCTGATCGGGTTCGGCCTGGAGGGCGTCACCGCCCATCTCGACGGTCAGCCCGGCGTCCCTGGCCTTGTCCGCGGTGGTCTCCAGGGCCTCCTTGGAGGAGTCCTTCAACTCGACGGAGGAGACCTCGTACTTCACGGAGGCGTACGCGACCGTGCCGTCCTTGCTGACGGCGTTCGTCGTGTAGGGGTCGGTGACGGAGACGACCTGGGAGCCGTCGCCCAGCTCCTTGACGGTCTTCTCGACGGTCGCCTTCTGCGCGGCGTCGGTCATCTTCTGCCCGTCGGGCGCCTTGAAGACGACCCGCGCGGTGGCACCGTCGGCGCTGGAGCCGGGGAAGCGCTGTTCCAGCAGGTCGAAGGCCTTCTGGGCCTCGACGCCGGGGATCGAGAAGGAGGAGGACCCCGCGGTGGGCGCGGAGGCGGCACCGACGCCGGCGAGCGTCAGCAGGGCGATCCAGAGCAGGGCGACGAAATGCCGCCGCCGGAACGAGAACCGGCCGAGTTTATAGAGGAACGTGGCCACGGAGGCGTACTCCCGGTCAGGTCGTGGGGTTTTCAGGGCAGGGGTGATCAACCCGCTGGGGGAGGCAGGGGTGATCGGCCCGACGACTGAGCGGTGACGTCAGGTGGTGGTGTGCGATCGGGGAATGATCAGGGGGTGATCAGGGCGACCAGAGGGTGATCAGCGGGGTGATCAGGGGGTGGGCACGCCGAGAGCGGGGAGGACCACGGCGTCGATGTACGCGAGGAGGAAGGACTGCGTCGGCGGCATCTCGTCGATCATCGTGCGGGCGGCGAACCCGCCGATCATCATGTGCATCACGAACTCGATCGCCGGGTTGTCGGGGCGGACCTCGCCCCGGTCGACCGCCCGCTGGAGCACGGTGCGGAACTCCGCCATCTCGGGTTCGACGAGATGCTCCCGGAACGCGCCCAGGAGCTCCGGGTTGCCGTGGATCGCCATGGCCAGACCCCGCATCAGCGCGGAGTTCTGCTCCATCTCGCAGTCGTCCGAGCGCATCGTGAGGGCGTGCAGGTCACCCCTGAGCGACCCGGTGTCGATCGCGCCGAGCCCGGCGCCGCCCGGCTTGTTGTGCCGGACCGCCTTCGCCACCAGCTCGGCCTTGCCGCCCCACTGGCGGTAGAGCGTGGCCTTGCTGGAACGGGTGCGGGCGGCGACGGCGTCCATGGTCAGGGCGTCGTAGCCGACCTCGCGGAGCAGATCGAGCACGGCGCCGTACAGCTCGGCCTCGCGCTCGGGTGTGATCCGACTGCGACGCGCGGTTGCGGTCTCGGTCATCCCACTCACCTTTCGGCTCCGTCGCCCAGTGGCCGTACATCCATCCCGTACGTCCATCCCGTACACCCATGAAGATACCCTGAGAGTCAACGAAACGAAACCGTTTCGTACGTGTGCTGACTCACGTCCGTGAGGAGCGGATAAGCGCGGACCGCGGGCGCCGAGAAGTTGCCCGGCCCGTTTCGCCGGAAAAGCATGGGGAGGTGAGCTATCTGCGCCTGCCCCATCTCAGCGGTGACCTCCTGTGCTTCGTGGCCGAGGACGACCTCTGGCTGACCCGGCTGGACGGCCCGGACCGTGCCTGGCGGCTCACCGTCGACCGCACGAAGGCCGGACACCCCCGCTTCTCCCCCGACGGCCGCCACCTCGCGTACACGAGCTGGCGAAGTCTCGTCCCCGAGATCCACCTGGTGCCGGTGGACGGCGGACCCGGACGCCGGCTGACCTACTGGGGCAGCCCCGACACCCAGGTGTGCGGCTGGACCCCGGAGGGCGACATCCTCGCCGTCGCCTCCCACGGCGAACCCTTCTCCTACTTCACCTGGGCCTACAAGGTCCCCACCGACGGCTCCCCCGGCAGCAAACTGCCCTGGGGCCCGGTCTCCGACATCCAGGTCGCCGACCTCGACGACGAGCGCAGGACCCTGCTGCTCACCGGCACCCCCCCGCACGAACCCGCCGGCTGGAAGCGCTACCGGGGCGGCGCCACGGGCCGCCTGTGGCTGCACGGACAACGCCTCCTAGAGGACCTCGACGGCCACCTCCACTCCCCCCTCTTCGCCGGCGACCGGATCGCGTTCCTCTCCGACCACGAGGGCGTCGGCAACCTCTACTCCTGCGCGTACGACGGCTCCGACCTGCGCCGGCACACCGACCACGACGCCTTCTACGCCCGCCACGCCGCCACCGACGGCACGCGCGTGGTGTACCAGTGCGCCGGCGACCTGTGGCTCGTCGACGACCTGGCCGCCGGCTCCGCACCGCGCCGGATCGACGTACGGATGGGCGGGCCGCGAGCCGGCCGGCGGCGCTACCAGATCCCGGCCGCCCAGCACGTGGACGGCCTCTCCGTCGACGACACCGGCCGGGCCAGCGCCGTCGTCGTCCGCGGCAGCCTGTACTGGCTCACCCACCGCGACGGCCCCGCCCGTACGATCACCGACACGCCCGGCGTACGGGTACGGCTCCCCGAGATGCTCGGCTCCGGCGGACAGGTCGCGTACGTCACCGACGCCGAGGGCGAGGACGCCGTCGAGATCGCCTACCTCCCGCGCGCCAGCGGGGACCGCGAGCCGCGCCGGCTGGCCTCGGGGGAGCTGGGCCGGGTCCTGGAGATGGTCGCCGACCCGGACGGCGAGCGCCTCGCCATCGCCGCGCACGACGGCCGGCTGCTCCTCGTCGACGCGACCGAGGACTCCAACGGCGAGGTCACCGAACTGATCACCTCCGTCAACGGACCCGTCCGCGACCTCGCCTTCTCCCCCGACGGCACCTGGCTGACCTGGTCGCATCCCGGTATCGGCCGCTCGCTGCGCCAGATCAAGATGGCCCGGATCCCCGGCGTGGGACAGGGCGAACGCCTGATCGTCGACGTGACCAACGGCCGCTTCGAGGACGAGAACCCCGTGTTCACCCGGGACGGCCGCTACCTCGCCTTCCTCTCCTGGCGCGGCTTCGACCCGGTGTACGACGTCCACACCGGCGACCTCTCCTTCCCGCTCGGCTGCCGCCCCTACCTCGTCCCGCTCTCCTCCGCGACCCCCTCGCCGTTCGCCTTCACCCCCGAGGGCCGGCCGGCCGCCGGGGGCCTCGACCCGGTGGAGGAGGACGAGGGCGGCGGCGACGGGACCGTGACCGTCGAGGTCGAAGGCCTGGAGAGCCGGGTCACCCCGTTCCCCGTGCCCGCCTCCAAGTACTCCTCGCTGCACCCGGTCGCGGGCGGCGGACTCGTCTGGCTGCGCTGGCCGATCTCGGGCGCGCTCGGCGAGACCTTCGCCAACCCGGACGACATGAGCGGCCGGCCCACCCTGGAGCACTTCACCCTCAGCAAGGCCAAGAAGTCCGAACTCGTCGGCCATCTCGACTGGTTCGCGCTCAGCGGCGACGGCACCCGGCTCGTCGTGGTCGACGAGGGCGATCTGCGCGCCGTACCGTCGAGCGAGTCCGGCGACCTCGACACCACCGTCTGGATCGACCTGCGCCGCATCCTGCACGAGGTGGACCCCGGCGCCGAGTGGCGGCAGGCGTACGAGGAGGCGGGCCGGCTCATCCGCGCCTACTTCTGGGACCCGGGGATGTGCGGCATCGACTGGGACGCGGTGCTCGACCAGTACCGCCCGCTCGTCGAACGGGTCGCCTCCCCCGACGAGTTCGCCGACCTGCTGCGCGAGGTCCTCGGCGAACTGGGCACCTCGCACGCCTACGTCACCCCCGCGCGCCGCAACGAGGGGCCACCGCACTACCAGCGCCGGCAGGGCCTGCTGGGCGCCAACCTCGTACGGCGCGACGGCGGCTGGACCGTCAAGCGCATCCTGGCCGGCGACTCCTCCGACTCCAAGGCACGCTCACCGCTCGCGGGCACCGGCATCCGCGAGGGCGCGGTGCTCACCCATGTCGACGGCCGCCCCGTGGACCCGCTGCACGGCCCGTACCCCCTGCTGGCGGGGGCGGGCGGTACGACGGTGGAGCTCACGTTCACCCCGGCGGAGGGCACCGCGGGGCGCGCACGGCGCGTGGCCGTGGTCCCCCTCGTCGACGAGCGCCCCCTGCGCTACCAGGACTGGGTCGCCAAACGGCGCGAGGTGGTCCGCGAGCTGAGCGGCGGCCGGTGCGGCTACCTCCACATCCCCGACATGGGCGGCTCCGGCTGGGCCCAGTTCAACCGCGACCTGCGCATGGAGGTGTCCCGGCCCGCGCTCATCGTGGACGTCCGCGGCAACGCGGGCGGCCACATCAGCGAACTGGTCGTGGAGAAGCTGACCCGCACGATCCTCGGCTGGGACCTCACCCGCAACGCCCAGCCGGTGTCGTACGCCTCGAACGCCCCCCGCGGCCCGGTCGTCGCCCTCGCCGACGAGGCGACCTCCTCGGACGGCGACATGATCACCGCCGCGTTCAAGCTGCTGAAGCTCGGGCCGGTGGTGGGGCAGCGCACCTGGGGCGGCGTCGTCGGCATGACCGGCCGCCACCAGCTGGGCGACGGCACGGTCATCACCGTCCCCATGAACGCGGCCTGGTTCGACGCCTACGGCTGGACCATCGAGAACCGCGGCGTCCTCCCCGACCTGGAGATCCTCCGCACCCCCCTGGACTGGGCGGAGGGCCGCTACGCCCAACTCGACGACGCGGTCCGCCTGGCCGTCGACCTCCTCGACACCAACCCCCCGGCGTCCCCACCGGACTACACCGCCGTACCGAACCGCTCCCGCCCGAAACTCCCCCCACGCGCGTGAGGCCATCTTTCAAGGGGCACAGGGAACGGCATCTTTTCAGGGGCGCGAGGAACTGCATCTTTCAAGGGGCGCGGGGAACGGCATCTTTTCAGGGGCGCGGGGAACTGCGCGACAAGCCCCCACAACGCCGCACCCGACCACGAACCCCGAACCCCGAACACCCCAACACCCAACCCCCCACCCCCAAAAGACGCAGGGTGCCCTCCCCGCAAGGGAAGGGCACCCCACGTTCACGGCCGAAGCCGAGCGCAGCGCCTACGCGTCGTGGTCCCGGTCCATCCGGTCCTCGTCCTCGCGTCGCATCCGCTCCGCGTCCGGCTCCGTCTCGCGGCGGCGGCCGCGCTGCTGGACCTGCTCCTTGGCCTGCTGGGCCTTCTGCTTGGCCTGCTGCTGCCACTGCTGGGACTGGTCCTGCATCTTGTCCTTCATACCCATGTGGGTTCACTCCTGTAGGGAGATGAGGGGATCCGGCCCCGCGGTGGGGCCTCGACCAGATTCACACGGGCGGACACGCAGCGCATTTCGATCAACTACGGTGCGTAGCGCGGGCCGCCTCGTCGGCCTCACCGCCCGCTCCCACCAGCCCCGTCCGCATCCCCTGCAACCTGGGTGCGAACCGTTTCATCTCCCGCTGCCCGACGGTCCCGATGATCCCGGGGAGGTAGCCGCGTATGCCCTGCATCCCGCGCAGCCACCACTGCCCGTACACATGGGCCGACCGCCGCTCTATGCCGGCGACGATCCGGTCCACCGCCGGTCCGAGCGGGTACGTCTTGTTCGCCGGCCACGGCAGCCGCTGCCGCAACTCCCGCATGACCTCCTCCTGATCGGCGCCGCGCACCATGTCGGTGTCGGTCCAGGACAGATAGCCCACACCGACCCGCACCCCCCGGTGACCGACCTCGGCGCGCAGGCTGTGCGCGTACGCCTCCACACCGGACTTGGACGCGCAGTACGCGGTCATCATCGGCGCGGGCGTGATCGCGGCGAGGGAGGCGATCTGGAGGAGGTAGCCGCGGCTCTCCATCAGCACCGGCAGGAAGGCGCGGGCGGTGACCGCCGAGCCGATGAGGTTGACCTCGATGACCCGCCGCCACGCCTCCGGGTCGGAGTCGACGAACGGACCGCCCGACGCCACACCGGCGTTGGCGACCACGACGTCCACCTTGCCGAAGCGTTCCTTCACCTCCGCCGCGACCCGGGTCATCGCCTCGTGGTCGGTGACGTCGGCGTACCAGTGGGCGCTGTCGCCGTGCAGCCGCTCCGAGACCTGCTTGAGCGCGTCCGGTTCCAGCCCCACCAGCGCGAGCTTCGCCCCGCGCGCGGAGAGCTTGCGGGCGAGCAGCTCACCGACCCCCCGCGCCGCACCGGTGACGACGACGACCTGTCCCTCGAGTCCCTCGAGACCGATCCTGCTCATGCGCCCTCCTTCGACTGCGTGTACGTGGCGACGAGTTCCCGGATCCTGCCGGTGACCAGCTCGGGCGCCTCGACCGGCGTCATATGGCCGAGCCCGGGCAGCTCGGTCACGCCGAGCGAGTGCGGCAGCGCCGCCGCGATCCGGTGGGCGTGCACCGGCGGGGTCAGCCGGTCCGCGGTGCCCACCACGACGGCCGTCGGCACCCGCAACTCGCCCACGGCGTGGTCGAGATCGAGCGCGCTCAGCACCCGCGACCAGGCGTGCCGCACCTTCCGCGGGCAGGCGTGCACGATCCGCGCGCACGTCTCCACCAGGTGCGGGGCCGAAGCGGCGCCCATCGTGGCGTACTTGAGGACCGCCTTCGCGACCGGCGTGACCGGCCCGAGGGGCGCCCGCGAGCCGAGGACCCGCCCGGTCAGCCACGTCCGCAGCCGGCCCGGCCGCAGCGGTACGACGGTGGACTCGGCGACCAGCCGCGAGGCGCCGGTGCTGCACAGCAGGACGGCGGCGGCGTGCTCCCGCACCCGGGGGCGCGCGGCGGCGGCCAGCACGGTCATGGCGCCCATGGAGTGCCCGGCGAGCACCGCCCGCTCCCCCGGCGCGAGGGTCGTGGCGAGCACCGCCTCCAGGTCGTCGGCGAGCGCGTCCGTGCTGCACACCGGGGACGACGGGGTGCGTCCGTGGCCGCGCTGGTCGTACGCGATGACCCGGTGGTCGGCGGCGAGGTCCCCGATCTGGGCCGCCCAGAAGGCGGTGGAGCAGGTCCAGCCGTGGGCGAGGACGACCGGGGGCGCGTCCTGCGGGCCGTGCACCTCGACGTGCAGACGGGTGCCGTCGGCGGAGACGGCGGTGAGTTCACGGGCGGGGGCCCCGCTGATGCTCGTACTCATGCGGTGACCTCGCTCTTCCCGGCGGCGTCCGGGTCCGCCGCGACGGGGGCCGGTGCCACCTGTGCGGGCTCCACCGGGTCCTGCGCCACCGGGTCCTGCGCCACCGGGTCCTGCGCCACCGGGGCGGGCTCCTCCGGGGACTGCGCCACCGGTGCGGGCGCCCGCAGCAGCTCGTACTCCGCGAGGTCCACCCGCCGGGTCGCGCGCCGGAACTCGCTCGTCGTGCCCGGCCAGACGGTGGTGTTGCGGCCGTTCGCGTCGAGGTACCAGCTGGTGCAGCCGCCGGTGTTCCACACGGTCCTCTTCATACGCTCCTGCACGCGCGCGTTCCACGCGTCGACCGCGCCGGGCCGGGCGTCGAGGGCTCCCCGTCCGCCGAGGACGTTCAGCTGCCGCAGATAATCGGCCATGTAGTTCAGCTGGGACTCGATCATCAGGATCATCGAGGAGTTCCCGAGCCCGGTGTTCGGACCGATGATCGACATCCAGTTGGGGAAGCCGGCGGCGGACGCGCCGCGCAGGGCGGCCATCCCGTCCTTCCAGCTCTCCGCGAGGGTCTGCCCGCCGGCGCCCACCACCCGCTCGGCGATCGGCATGTCGGTGACGTGGAACCCCGTGCCGAACACGATCACATCGGCCTCGGCCTCGGTGCCGTCGGCCGCCACCAGCGTCGAGCCGCGGATCTCGCTCAGCCCGCTCGCGACGACGTCCACGTTCGGCTGCGCGAGGGCCGGATAGTAGGTGCTCGACAGCAGGATCCGCTTGCAGCCGATGCGGTAGTCGGGGGTGAGCCTGGCCCGCAGGACCGGGTCCTTGATCGAGCGGGCCAGATTGATCTTGGCGAGCCGCTCGACGAAGCCGAGTTCGTTCGGGTGCTTGGTGAACGCCTGGACCTGGAGCTCCCGGATGCCCCACAGCAGTCCGCGCCGCGCCTGCGTGGTAAACGGCAGGGCCCGGTGCAGGGCGCGTTCGGCGCCGCTGACGGCCCGGTCGAGCCGGGGCATCACCCACGGCGGGGTGCGCTGGAACAGGGTGAGCCGCGAGACGTCCGGCTGGAGGGCCGGCACGATCTGGATCGCGGAGGCGCCCGTGCCGATCACCGCGACCCGCTTGCCGGTGAGGTCGTGGCCGTGGTCCCAGCGGGCGGAGTGGAAGACCTTGCCGGGGAAGGTGTCGAGCCCGGGCACGTCCGGGACCTTGGGGTCGGACAGCGGCCCGGTCGCGGAGACGACGACGTCGGCGGCGTACCGTCCGCCGCTCGTCTCGATGTCCCAGCGCAGCTCCTGCGCGTCCCAGGTCATCCGCCGGACCTCGCAGCCGAACCGCAGATGCGGCCGCAGCCCGAACGTGTCCGTGACGTGCTCCAGATAGGCGCGGATGTGCTCCTGCCCGGAGAAGGTGCGCGGCCAGTCGGGGTTGGGCGCGAAGGAGAACGAGTAGAGGTGGGAGGGCACGTCACAGGCGCACCCCGGGTAACTGTTGTCCCGCCAGGTGCCGCCGACACTGTCGGCCCGCTCCAGCACGACGAAGTCGGTGATCCCCTCGCGGCGCAGCCGCACCGCGGCGCCCAGCCCGCCGAACCCGGACCCGATCACCGCCACCCGCACGTGTTCGGTCATGCCGACTCCTCCTGCCGTACGACGCTCCACGGCGCGACGACTCTCGCGACCGCGCCAGTGAACACTGGCGCAATCGGACTGTAGAGCAGCTCCGTACTCAGCGGTAGGGTCCGGGGGAAGGAAAGTTACCGGCGGTTCGACATAGGCTTCCGCCGTGGCGGACAAGCGCGAATACCGGGCGGAGGAGCTGGCCTGCCAGGCCGGCATCACAGTGCGCACCCTGCGCTTCTACCGCGAGCGCAAACTGCTGGGGCCGCCGCGCCGCGAGGGCCGTATCGCCTGGTACGACGACCATCACCTCGCCCGGCTGCGCACCATCGCCGCCCTCCTGGAGCGCGGCCACACCCTGAACGGCATCGCCGAGCTGGCCGACGCCCTCGACCACGGGCGGGACGTGGCCGACCTGATCGGCGTCGGCGGCCCCACCGAGGAGGAGCCCATCCGCCTCACGCCCGAGGAACTCGCCGCCCGTTTCGAGGGCCAGGTCACCCCCGAGAACCTCGCCGCCGCCCTCGAACTCGGCTACCTCGGCACCGACGGCGACGAGATCGTCCACATCAGCCGCCGCCTCCTGGACGTCTCCTCCGCCCTCGTCCGCGAGGGCATCCCGCTCGCCGAGGTCCTCGCGGCCGGCGCCCGCGTCCGCGCCCACGCCGACGCGCTCGCCGACCTCTTCACCACCCTGATCCTCCGCCACGCGACCGAGTCCGACCTCCCGCGCCTGCGACCCCTGGCGAGGAGCGTGGTCGAGGCGGAACTGTCCCTGGCGCTGGACCGGCGGCTACGGAAGGGGGCCGACGGGACCGAGGGGGCTTCCTCCAGGACTTCCCCCAGGACTTCCCTCGGGGCTTCCTCGGGGACTTCCCCGGGATCTCTCGGCGAGGCCTAGAGGTCGCCTAGAGGTCGTAGACCACCGTCACCGGCGCGTGGTCCGACCAGCGCTCGGCGTGCGTGGCGGCGCGCTCCACCAGGCCCTTGACGGCCTTGTCGGCGAGACCGGGCGTCGAGACGTGCAGGTCGATGCGCCAGCCCGCATCGTTGTCGAAGGCCCGTCCCCGGTACGACCACCACGTGTACGGCCCCTCCACGTCCGGGTGCAGGGCGCGTACGACGTCGACGTAGCCGCCGTCCTCCTGGGTGAGGACCTGGGTGAGCCAGGCGCGCTCCTCGGGGAGGAAGCCGGAGTTCTTGGTGTTGGAGCGCCAGTTCTTCAGGTCGGCCTGCTGGTGGGCGATGTTCCAGTCACCGCAGACCAGGACCTCCCGGCCGTCGGCGGCGGCGCGCTCGCGCAGGTCCTTGAGGTGGACGAGGAACGCGTCCATGAAGCGGACCTTCTCCTCCTGACGGTCGGTGCCGACCTCGCCGGAGGGGAGGTAGAGGGAGGCGATCGTCACACCGGGCAGGTCGGCCTCCACGTACCGGCCGCTGCCGTCGAACTCGGACGAACCGAAGCCGATACGGACGGCGTCCGGTTCGCGGCGCGTGTAGAGGGAGACGCCGGCCCGGCCCTTGGCGGCGGCGGGGGCGTGCGTGACGTGCCAGCCCTCAGGCGCGCGGACCGTATCCGGCAGCTGCTTCGGCTCGGCGCGCACCTCCTGGAGGCACAGCACATCGGCGGAGGTGTCCGCGAGCCACTCCACGAAGCCCTTCTTCGCGGCGGCACGCAGACCGTTCACATTGACGGAGGTCACAGTCAGCACCCGGGCACGATACCGGCACACTGGACGAGGCCCCGAAAATCAGATTCCACCCCGATTGTGCATAGACGTACTGTGAGCAGCATGAACATACGCCGCGTGTCCTTCGACCACCCCGATGCCGTCTCGCTCAACGACGAGGTCCAGGCGGAGTACCACGAGCGCTACGGCGACGGCGGCGACGCCACGGTCCTGGAACCGTCCCACTTCGAGCCGCCGAGCGGCGTCTACCTCATCGCCTACGACGAGGGCGACCGGCCCGTGGCCACCGGCGGCTGGCGCAGCCAGGACAGCAACGGCGAGGGCAACGAGGACGGGGACGCCGAGCTGAAGCGGATGTTCGTCATCCGGGAGATGCGCGGGCGCGGGCTGGCGCGGCGGATGCTGACCGCGCTGGAGGAGGACGCGCGGGCGGCCGGCCGGGTGCGGATGGTCCTGGAGACCGGCACCGAACAGCCCGAGGCGATCGCCCTGTACACCTCCAGCGGGTACGCGCCGTGCGGCAAGTTCGGCTACTACCGGGAGTACGACTCCAGCCGGTGCTTCGCCAAGGGGCTCGCCTCCGCGTGACTCGGCTCGGGGCGACTCGGCCGCTGATGACTCAGCCCCTGAGGTAGGCCAGCACCGCGAGCACCCGGCGGTGGGTGTCGTCCGCCGGGGGCAGATCCAGTTTGGCGAGGATGCTGCCGATGTGCTTGCCGACGGCCGCCTCGGAGACCACCAGCACCCTGGCTATCGCGCCGTTGGACCGGCCCTCGGCCACCAGCGCCAGCACCTCCCGCTCGCGCGGGGTCAGCCGGGCCAGCGGGTCGCGGCGGCGGCGCAGCAACTGCCGTACGACTTCCGGGTCGACGACCGTGCCGCCGGCCGCCACCTCGTGCAGGGCGGTCACGAACTCCTCGACCTGGCCGACCCGGTCCTTGAGGAGATAGCCGACGCCCGTGCCGTCGCCGGAGTCGAGGAGCTCGGCGGCGTACGCGCGCTGGACGTACTGGCTGAGGACGAGGACGGGCAGGCCGGGGCGCTCGGTGCGCAGCCGGACCGCCGCGTGCAGCCCCTCGTCCTGGAACGCGGGCGGCATACGGACGTCGGTGACCACCACGTCGGGGGCGTGGTCGGCGACGGCGGCGAGAAGGGCGGGGGCGTCGCCGACCGCCGCGACGACCTCATGGCCGAAGCGGGTGAGCAGGGCCGTCAGGCCGTCGCGGAGGAGGACGCCGTCCTCGGCGAGGACCACGCGGAGTGTCCGTCCTCCGGGGGCGTCTCCGGAGGCACCCGCGGTGTCGGCCCCGGTGTCGGCCCCGGTGTCGGCCCCGGTGTCGGCCCCGGTGTCGGCTTCGGTGTCGGCTTCGGTGTCGGCTTCGGTGTCGGCTCGCAAGGGATCTCCATACGCAGCAGGGTCGGTCCGCCCGTCGGACTGGTCACGGACAGTGTTCCATCGAGCACTGACACCCGGTCGGCGAGACCGGTGAGGCCGGTGCCCCGGCCGGGATCCGCGCCGCCGCGGCCGTCGTCCGCCACCTCCAGGACGAGCCGCCCGTCGCCGTACGCCCCCTCGACACGGGCGCGCCCGGCCTCGCTGTGCCGGGCGACGTTGGCGAGCGCCTCGCGGACCACGAAGTACGCGGCGGCCTCCACCGCCTGCGGCAGCCGGGGCAGGGGCGACCCGAACCCGACGTCCACGGGGACCGGGGAACGGTCGGCGGCGTCGGCGACGGCGGCCTCCAGGCCGTAGTCCACGAGGACCTTGGGATGGATGCCGTGGATCAACTCGCGCAGCTCGGCGAGGACCGCGCCCGCCTCCTCGCACGCGCGCGTGAGCGCTTCGGCGAGCGGGCCGCCGGGGGGCGCGTCGAGCCGGGCCAGACCGAGGCTCATGGTGAGGGCGACGAGACGCTGCTGGGCGCCGTCGTGCAGATCGCGTTCGATCCGGCGCCGCTCCGCCTCGAAGGCGTCGACCAGACGCGCACGCGAGCGGGTGAGTTCGACGACCCTCGCGCGCGTGCCGCCGTCGGGCGGGGCGACCAGACGGCGCGTCAGCGCGGCCCGCGCCGCGGCGGCCGCACCGAGGGCGTACGCCCCGGCCGCGAGCAGCACCACCCCGAGCGCGGCCACGGCGAACGCCGTCGGCTGAGCGGTGACCGTCCAGACCTTCAGCACCTTCACCTCACGCCCGCCACCGACCGTGGCGAGCAGCACCGGGGTCGCGATCATCGCGAGGGGGGAGACGAGCGCGACGAGCAGCAGGAGCGCCTCGGCCGGCCAGAGGAGGCAGGCGGTGAGGAGTGTGTGGCCGAACCCGCGCCAGGTGGCCCCCTCCCGGACACGGGTGCCGAGCCAGGCACGCAGGCCGGGGGCGGGGGGATCGATGTGGGGAGTGAGGGGAGTGAAGGCGAGCGGGCTGCCGTGCGGGGCGGCGTGTCCCCTCCCCACCCATCCCAGCCTGCGCCGCTCCAGCGCGGCCACGGGCAGCCCGCTGAGGACGGTGGCCGCGAGCAGGGGCAGCCCCACGAGCACGACCGCGAGGACTGCGCCGGCCGTCACCCAGGCCGCCAGCCCGACGAGCAGGACGGCCCCGAGGATCGCTCCGGTCACCAGATAGGCGGCGGCGCGCCAGGGCCACGACGACAGCAGATACCGCGGGTGGGTCAGTGCCTGCCCCAAGTCCCTGGGGTGTCGGGGGTCCGGGTCCATACGGGTCACCGTAGAGGGGCGCCCGGCAGACGGACCATCCCTCCCGCACGAGCTCCGGGGGTATGGCTGTCCCTACCCCGAACTCTCGTCCCTGGCCGACCGACTGCGCACCCCTGCCCGCGGTTTCGTGGACCCATGACCACACCCGCTGTCCAACTGACCTCCGTGAGCAGGCGATACGGCCCCGCCGACGCCGGTGTCACCGCGCTCGACGACGTCACACTCACCCTCCCCCGGGGTTCGTTCACCGCCGTCATGGGCCCGTCGGGGTCGGGGAAGTCGACGCTCCTGCAGTGCGCCGCCGGGCTCGACCGGCCGACGTCCGGGTCGGTGCGGATCGGCAGCACCGAGCTGACCGGGCTGAGCGAGCGCTGGCTCACCCTGCTGCGGCGGGAACGCATCGGTTTCGTCTTCCAGTCGTACAACCTGCTGCCCGCCCTCACTGCCGCCCAGAACGTCGCCCTCCCGCTGCGGCTGGCCGGCCGCCGCCCCGCGAAGGCGGAGGTGCGCGAGGCGCTGCGGCGCGTCGGCCTCGCCGAACGCGCCGGACACCGGCCCTCCGAACTCTCCGGCGGCCAGCAGCAGCGGGTCGCCCTCGCCCGCGCTCTGATCACCCGCCCCGAGGTGCTGTTCGGCGACGAACCGACCGGTGCCCTCGACTCCACGACCGGCCGCGAGGTGCTGGTCCTTCTGCGCGAACTGGTCGACGCCCACGGGCAGACGGTCGTCATGGTCACCCACGATCCGTTGGCCGCCTCCTGCGCGGACCGGGTGGTGTTCCTGGTCGACGGCCGGGTGCACGGCGACCTGGCCGGGGCGGGCGCGGAACGGATCGCGGCGCGGATGGCCGCCCTGGAGGCGGGCCCGGTCCCGAGACCGGGCCCAGGTGCGGGATCGGGTGCGGGATCGGGTGCGGCGGAGGGCGGCTTGTCGCACGGTTCCGTCACCGCGGAGGTCGCCCCGTGCTGAGCGTCGCCGTACGGACCCTGCGGGCGCGCTGGGCCGCCTTCGTGGGCAGTTTCGTGGCACTCGCCCTGGGGGTGGGGCTGCTGGCCGTGATGGGGCAGGCGCTGGCCGCCTCCTGGGACGCTCCCGTGCGGGCGCCGGAACGGTTCGCCGCGGCGCCGGTGGTGGTGCGGGGGCAGGACACCCTGCGGGTGGCGACCCCGGCGGGGGTACGGACGGCGCAGCTGGCGGTGGAGCGTGCGGTGCCGGCCGCCACGGTCGCCGCGCTGCGCGCCCTCGGCCCGGTCGTGCAGGACCGTTCCTTCCCGGTCCGTGCGGCCGACGGCCCGACCGATCTGGTCGGTCACCCGTGGTCGACGGCGCGATTCGCCCCGTACGACCTCACCGCGGGCCGCGCGCCACGGGCGGCCGACGAGGTGGTGACCACCGGCGACTGGGCGTCCGTGGGCGACCGGCTGGAGACGGGTGACGGGCCGGTGCGGGTCGTCGGCACGGTACGCGCGCGTGGCGGAACGGAACGCGGAGGTGAGGTCTCGGTACGCGCGCGTGGCGGCACGGACTTCGAGAACGCCGTGTTCTACACGGACGTGCGAGCCGCCGGCCTGGAACCCCGATCGGAGCAGTTGGTGGTGGCTGCGGACGCGACGGCGGTCCGCGCGGCCGTCGGTGACGGCGCGCGCGTGCTCACGGGTGACGACCGCCGGTTCGCGGACGCGGATCCCGATCGCGACGCCGAGGCGCTGACCGCGCTGAACGCCCTGTTCGGCACGGCGGGCGGGGTGACGGCGTTCGTCTCGGTGTTCGTGGTGGCCTCCACGTTCGCGTTCGCCGTGGACCGGCGCCGCCGCGAGTTCGGGCTGCTGCGCACGGCGGGTGCGACACCGGGGCAGATCCGGCGGTCGGTGCTGGCGGAGGCGCTGCTGGTGGGCACGCTCGCCTCGGCGTCCGGCTGCGTGCTGGGCGCGTACGGCGCCCCATGGCTGGCCGGGCTGGTGGTCGACGGCGGTCTCGCGCCGGCCTGGTACGTGATCGGCGGTCACGTCTGGCCGTACCATCTCGCGTTCTGGACGGGCCTGTCGGTCGCCGTGTGCGGGGCGCTGGCGGCGAGTCTGCGGGCCGGGCGGATCGCTCCGGCGCAGGCGTTGCGCGAGGTCTCGGTCGACGGGCGCGCACTGACGGGCGGGCGCCGGTGGTTCGGCGCCGCGCTGCTCCTCACGGCGTGCGCGACCCTGGCGTACGCCCTGCTGACGGACCCGGGCGACCTGCTGCACCGCAAGACGTACATCAGCCGCCCCCTGCTCGTGATCACGGCGGTGGCGCTGCTGTCGCCCGCGCTGATGCGCCCGCTGGTGCCGCGGCTGCCGGGGGTGATCGGGCTGCTGGTACGGGAGAACGCGGTCGCCGGGGTCCGCCGTACCGCCGCCGTGGCCGCGCCCGTACTGGTCACCGTGGCGCTGGCGGGATCCCTGCTGGGCGCGACGGCCACCCTGACCGAGGCGCGGGCCGCGGAGGTGCGGCAGCGGACGGTGGCGGACTTCGTGGTGACACCGGGGAGCGGTGAGGCGCTGACGGCGGACGCGGTGGCGCGGCTGCGGAGGGTTCCCGGCGCCCTGGTGTCGGCGAGCGCGGCGACCGCCGTGTACACGCTGGAGGACGGGGTGGCGCTGGTGAAGTCCGAGGCACGGGCGGTCGATCCGGGTGCGCTCGGCAGGACCGTACGGCTGCCGGTGACGGCGGGTCGGCTCGCGGATCTCCACGAGGGTTCGATCGTGGTGACCGAGGAGTGGGCACGGCACCGGGTGGGGCAGCGGCTGCGGGTGTGGCTCGGTGACGGTACGTCCCGGTCCCTGCGGATCGCCGCCGTGGTGGCCACGGGGACCGGGGAGAGCGGGGCATGGCTGAGCGCGGCCGACGCGGGCGGCGCGGCGGTGGACCGTGTCGACGTACGCGTGCGTGCGGGCGCCGATCCGGAGGCGGTCGCGGCGGGGCTGCGGGCGGTCGGCGGGGTGCGGGTGCTGAGCCGGGCGCAATGGGTGGCCCTGGCTCGTCCGGAGACCAACCGGACGACCCGGCTGGGGGTGCTGCTCGTCCTGGGCGTCGCGCTGGTGTACACGGGCATCGCGCTCGCCAACACCTTGGTCATGGCGGCCGCGGAACGTCGGCGGGAGAGGGCGGTGTTGCGGCTGGCGGGGGCCACCGGCGGGCAGATCCTGCGGCTGACCGCGGCGGAGGCGCTCACGGTCGTGGGGGTGGGTGCCGTACTGGGCCTGCTGGTGACGGTCGTCAACCTGGCGGGGATGTGGGGCGCGTTGCGCCTGCTGTCGGCCCCGGCGACGCTCGTGGTGCCCTGGCCGGCGCTCGGCATGGTGACGGCGGCGTGCGCGGTACTGGCGGTGGGAGCGGCGGTCGCGCCGATGGCGGTGTCGATGTCGGTGCCGACCGCGCGGCGGACTGTTTCCGCGAGCTGAACCCATCACCCCGGACATGGCAGAAGGTCCGCCCCTGACGGGGGCGGACCTTCATGCTGCGTGGACCTGAGGGGATTTGAACCCCTGGCCCCCTCGATGCGAACGAGGTGCGCTACCGGACTGCGCCACAGGCCCTTGCAACGAGTGAAACTCTAGCACCCCGATCGGGCTGCTTGAAAATCCGTTCCCGGAGGCCGGGGGCCCGGGCGCCCGGATGGTCCCGGGGCCCGCCGTGGGGCACGCGCGCGTGTCACTCGTTGGCCGCCCGGGGCCGCTCGCCGTCCTCGTACTGGTCGAAGAGCGGGGTGTGGCCGCGCTCGCGCGAGCGCCGGGCCGAGGCCGCGCGCCGGGCGTCGCTGCGCTCGCCGCCGTCCGCCGTCCCGCCGTCCGCGTGGTCCGGTTCCTGCGGCTCCGCGTCCGGTACGGCCGTGGCGTCCGCCGCGCCCTGCTCGGGCACGACCGCGCTGGAGCGGGCGGAGCTCCACGCGTCGGGGGCGCCGAGGTCCACGTCGGAGGTGGCCCGGGGTGCGACCGGCGCGGTCACGTACGTGGGCAGCGGGACCGGCACCGGATCCCAGCTGTCGCCATGGCCCGGCCTGCGCTGCCGTTCGCGCTGCTGGTCGACCCACTCCGCGTGATCGGTCTGCTCGACGAGCGCCCTGCGGTCGGCGGCGAGTGCCAGCAGGCCGGGATCGGTCTCCGGCTCGGCGGCCTCGTGCGGCTCCTCTGCGCCGGCGTCCGCGGCCGCCTCGGTGGTCACGGCGGCCGAGGCCGGAGCGGAGGCACGGCGGCGGGGCTGGCGCTCGCGGAGCCGCTGCGCGGCGGCCTCGGCGCGTCTGCGGTCCATCTGGAAGGCGAAACGCCGGCGCTCCTGGGCGCGCAGATAGGCGATGTACCCGCTGAGCAGGACGGCGGGCACGCCCGGCGCCCAGAGGAACGCGAGTCCTCCGACGGCGGCGACGATCGCGCCGAGCGTGAAGGCGAGGAAGAGCATGATCGTGGTGCGCCTGCGGCGCGCGAGCGACTTCGAGCGCTGGGCGCGCGCTGCGGCCGCCTGTCCCCCGGGAGTGCGCCGCGCGGCCGGTAGCTGTCGGCGCGCCGGGGCGGCGCCCCCCTCGTGCACGGGTGCCGACGCGTGGCCGGGCGCGGGGTCGGGGGCGTGGTCGCGTGCGGGCTTGGGTGCAAGCTTGGGCGCCGGATCGCGCTTCGGCTCGCGCCCCGGGTCGCGTGTCGCGTCCGGGCGGGCGTGGCCGCGCTCCGGCGCGCGCTCCTGCATCCGTTCCTGCATCCGTTCCTGCGTGCGCTCCGGTACCGGCGCCTTCACCTGCGGGCGGGTCGGAGGCATGGCGAAGGCCCGGACGTCCACCGAATCGGTGACGGCGTCCGGGGCGTCGGCGTCCCGCTCCCCCTCCTCGGTGGAGCGCGCCCGCAGGTCCTTGGCGTACCGGCGCTCCATACCCGCCCGTCCGGACAGCAGCCGGATGGCGGTGCTGAAGCGTTCCGTCGGACGGGCCTCGTTCAGCTCGTCCTGCCTACGGAGCCACATCGGCACCAAGTAGGCGGCCCAGGCCCCGACAATGACTGCGTAGATGAGGCCGCTGCTGCTCACGCCTCACACCGTAGAGGGATTCGCGTGGGGCCATCCGCCAATTGGGCCGGTGTGTCGCACGATCCGGCTGATATTTCGAGCTTTTTTTGCGACCAGTGCGATCAACCGATCACTTTCGAACATTTATTCGGGGGCTTCGGGGCCTTTCCCGACCGCGATTCGGAGCGCCGTATTCAATTGGAGGCGTTCTGTGAGCGTGCGCGCCGCCAGCGGCCCAGCATGCCCTCCGGGACTTCCTCCGCCGTCAGCGCGAACACGAGGTGGTCGCGCCAGGCACCGTCGATGTGGAGATAGCGCGGCCGCAGCCCTTCCTCACGGAATCCGAGTTTCTCCACGACCCGCCGGCTAGGCACGTTCTCGGGGCGAATGCAGACCTCGATGCGGTGCAGCCCTACGGTCCGGAAACAGTGGTCGACGACGAGCGCCACGGCCGTGGGCATCACCCCGCGGCCGGCCACCGCCTCGTCCACCCAGTAGCCGATGTGCCCGGAGCACATCGACCCCCAGGTGATCCCGGCGACGGTCAGCTGCCCGACCAGCTGCCCCCGGTACTCGATGACGAACGGCAGCATCCGTCCCGCGTTCGCCTCGGAGCGCAGATGGCGGACCATCTGGCGGTAGGTCGGCCGGTGCGCGATCGGCCCGCTGGGCGCGGGCGGCGGGATGGTCGCCTCCCAGGGGCGCAGCCAGTCGCGGTTGCGCCGGTTCACCTCGCGCCAGGCCCGCTGGTCGCGCAGCTTTATCGGCCGCAGGACGATGTCGCCCTCCGTCAGCTCCACGGGCCAGGATGCGCCGTTCAGCTCGCACCCCCCGTACTGGCGGCCGGTCTGGGGTGGTCTCCGCCCCGGATCTGGTCCACGGCGTGCTTCAGCAGGGGCTCGAGGACCATGAGGCCGTCCTTCACGCCGCCGGTGGAGCCGGGCAGGTTGACGATCAGGGTCCCGCGCGCGACGCCGGCCAGGCCCCGGGAGAGCGCCGCGGTCGGCACCTTCTCACGGCCGTACGCCCGGATGGCCTCCGCGATGCCCGGCACCTCGTAGTCGATGACACGGCGGGTCGCCTCGGGGGTGCGGTCGGTGGGCGAGAGGCCCGTGCCGCCGGTGGTGACGATCACGTCGAAGCCGGCCTCGGCACCCGCCCGCAGCACCTCCTCCACCGGGTCGCCGTCGGGCACCACCTTCGGCCCGTCGACGGCGAACCCGAAGCCGCTGAGGCCTTCGGCGACCAGCGGGCCGCCCCGGTCCTCGTACACACCGGCCGAGGCCCGGTTGGAGGCGGTGACCACCAGCGCGCTGTAGGGCGCGAGGAGGGCACCGCCGATCGACGCGTCCAAGGTCATGGCCGACTCCAGTCGCCCGACTTGCCGCCCGTCTTCTCCTCCACGCGCACGTCCGTGATGACCGCTCCCTTGTCGACCGCCTTCACCATGTCGATCACGGTGAGCGCGGCGACGGAGACCGCGGTGAGCGCCTCCATCTCGACGCCCGTGCGGTCCGTCGTCTTCACGGTGGCGCTGATCTCCACGGCGTCGTCCGCGACCGACAAGTCCAGTTTCACACCGGACACCGGCAACGGGTGGCACAGCGGGATCAGGTCCGGGGTGCGTTTGGCGCCCATGATCCCGGCGATCCGCGCGGTCGCGAGGGCGTCGCCCTTGGGGACGCCCTCGCCGCGCAGCAGCTCGACCACGCGGGGCGAGACGAGGACGCGCCCACTGGCGCGCGCGGTGCGTGCCGTGACGTCCTTGCCGGATACGTCGACCATGCGGGCGGCGCCCGCGTCGTCGATGTGCGTCAGTCGGTCCTGCGTACTCATGCTGGTGCGGCGCTCCCGGTCCGGGCCTGTTGTGCGCGACACGGTACCCCCAACGGAGGGTGCTCAGCCGAGCAGGACCACCTCGACGTCGGTGCCCGGTTCGACGGACTCCACGTCCTCGGGGACGACGATCAGCGCGTCGGCGTGCGCGAGGGCGGCCACCAGGTGGGAGCCGGCGCCCCCGACGGGGCGGACGGTGCCGTCGGCGCAGGTGGCGCGCAGGAACTGTCGACGCCCCTTGGGCGAGCGGATCGGCTTGTCGGCGGCCAACCTCGCGCGCGTGGTGGGCCGGTGGACGTCCTCGAGTCCCATGAGGGTGCGGATCGCGGGGCGGACGAACAGTTCGAACGAGACGTACGAGGAGACCGGGTTGCCCGGCAGGGCCAGCAGGGGGATGTGGTCGGGGCCGATCGAGCCGAAGCCCTGGGGCTTGCCGGGCTGCATGGCGAGCTTGCGGAATTCGATGCCGCTGCCGGCCTCGTCCTCGTCGCCGACGTGCGACAGCGCCTCCTTGACGACGTCGTACGCCCCGACGCTCACGCCGCCGGTGGTGACGAGGAGGTCGGCGCGGACCAGCTGGTCCTCGATGGTGGAGCGGAGGGTCTCGGCGTCGTCGGCGACCGCGCCCACCCGGTAGGCGATGGCGCCGGCGTCACGGGCGGCGGCGGTCAGGGCGAAGCTGTTGGAGTCGTAGATCTGGCCAACGCCCAGTTCCTCGCCGGGCTGCACGAGCTCGCTGCCGGTGGACAGGACGACCACGCGCGGGCGCGGGCGCACCCGGACGGTGCCGCGGCCGATCGCGGCGAGCAGGGCGATCTGGGGCGGCCCGAGGACGGTGCCGGCGTCGAGGGCGCGGTCCCCGGCCTGGACGTCGCTGCCCTTCGCGCGCACGTGCGCGCGTGCCTCCGCGGGGCGGTACACGCGTACGTGCCCGGAGGCCTGCTCGGGGGCGAGGCTGCGGGCGCGCATGCCGGTGACGGGGCCCTCACCGAGGCCTCCGTCGGTCCACTCCACGGGGACGACGGTCTCGGCCCCGTTGGGCAGCGGCGCGCCGGTCATGATCCGGGCGGCCTGGCCCGGCCCCACGTACAGCAGGTCGGCCGCCTGTCCCGCCGCGACGTCCCCCACGACCTCCAGGGCCGCCGGGAACTCCTCGCTCGCGCCCGCGACATCCGCGACGCGTACCGCGTACCCGTCCATGGAGCTGTTGTCGAACGGCGGCAGGGAGAGCGCGACCGTGACGTCCTCGACCAGGACGCAGCCCTGGGCGTCGGGGAGTTGCAGCTCGATGGGTTCCAGGGGGCGGACGGTGGCGAGGATGTCCTCCAGGTGCTCGTCCACCGACCAGAGGTGGTCCTGGTCGGTGGGGCGGGGTGCGGCGGTGCTCAAAGTGGCTACATCTCCTCGGTGACGTAACTGCGAAGCCAGGACCGGAAGTCCGGACCCAGATCTTCACGTTCGCACGCGAGTCTGACAATGGCACGCAGGTAGTCACCGCGGTCGCCGGTGTCATAGCGGCGGCCCTTGAAGACGACGCCGTGCACCGGCCCGCCGACCTTCTCGTCCTGGGCGAGCAGCTGGAGGGCGTCGGTGAGCTGGATCTCGCCGCCGCGGCCCGGCTCGGTCTCGCGCAGTACCTCGAACACGGCGGGGTCGAGGACGTAGCGGCCGATGATCGCGTAGTTGGAGGGGGCGTCCGCCGGCTCGGGCTTCTCGACCAGGCCGGAGACCTTGACGACGTCGCGGTCGGAGGTGCACTCCACGGCCGCGCAGCCGTAGAGGTGGATCTGCTCGGGCGCGACCTCCATGAGCGCGACGACACTGCCGCCGTACAGCTCCTGAACCTTGATCATGCGCTGCAGCAGCGGGTCGCGGGGGTCGATGAGGTCGTCGCCGAGGAGGACGGCGAACGGCTCGTTCCCGACGTGCGGGGCGGCGCACAGGACGGCGTGGCCGAGGCCGCGGGGGTCGCCCTGGCGGACGTAGTGCATGGTGGCGAGGTCGCTGGGCTCCTGGACCTTGGCGAGCCGCCGGGCGTCGCCCTTCTTCTCCAGCGCCGACTCGAGTTCGTAGTTGCGGTCGAAGTGGTCCTCGAGGGGGCGCTTGTTGCGACCGGTGACCATGAGGACGTCGTCGAGGCCGGCGGACACGGCCTCCTCGACCACGTACTGGATCGCGGGCTTGTCGACGACCGGCAGCATCTCCTTGGGAGTGGCCTTCGTCGCCGGGAGGAACCGGGTGCCGAGGCCTGCTGCGGGGATGACAGCCTTACTGATCCTGGGGTGAGACTGAGTCATGTTCGCAACCCTATCCGGTGACTTTGAGAGGAATCTGTAGCTCCGGTTAATAAGTGTTCATTTGAGCGTATTGGAGCAGTGCGGATGCGATCCATGGGCCGCGGGAACGGCACAGCGGACTCTGACAAAACTGTGTTGCGGCGAGGGTTCCTCGACATGAGGAACAGGTTGACGGCGGACGACGTGCACGCGGCGGCCGCGGCGCTCTCCGGGCACGCCCTGGAGCTGCCCGAGTTGGCACACGCGCGCGTGGTGGCGGCGTACGTCTCCGTGGGCACCGAGCCCGGCACCCTCGCGCTCCTGGACGCCCTGCGCGCCCGGGGCGTGCGCGTGCTGCTGCCCGCGCTGCTGCCGGACAACGACCTGGACTGGGGCGTATACGACGGTCCGGGCTCCCTCGCGCCGGTCCGGCACGGCGGCAGGATGGAGCTCCTGGAGCCGGTCGGCGAGCGGCTCGGCACGGACGCCGTCACAGGCGCGGACGTGGTGCTGCTGCCTGGGCTCGCGGTCGACACGCGCGGGATGCGTCTCGGGCGCGGCGGAGGGTCGTACGACCGCGTGCTGGCCCGTCTGGAACGCGCCGGCGTGCGTCCCTCGCTGGTGGTGCTGCTGTACGACAACGAGGTCGTCGAGCACGTCCCCGAGGAGCCGCACGATCTGCCGGTGCGGGCGGTGGTGACACCGTCGGGGGTACGGCGCTTCTCCTAGCGCGCCTCATGTGCGGAAGGGGCCCTTCACGCGTGTGCGTCTTCGCGCTGATCCTGACGATGCCGTTCCACTCCTGGTTCAGCATCTCGCTGATGAGCT
>NZ_JBEXXK010000083.1:0-40221 GCF_040630405.1 Streptomyces sp. NPDC005811 | reverse complement strand
CCACCAGAAGACCGCAATAATCCAAAACGATGAAGGAGAACAGCGACAGTGAAGCCAAGTCACGACTATGACAGCAGTCTGGCTTGCTCCTCTCGGGCAGGTAGCGGCGGGGGAAGGCGATCCACTCGTCGTGCAGTTCGAAGAGCACTGCAGTGACCAGCCGCAGCAGCGCGTCGTCGTTCGGGAAGACCTGGACGACATCGACGCGGCGCTTGATCTCGCGGTTGATCCGCTCCAGCGGGTTGGTCGATGCGATCTTCTTCCAATGTCGTTCCGGGAAGGCGGCGAAGGCGGTCAGGTCGTCCTTCGCCTCCAGCAGCATCGCCTTGACCTGTGGGAACTGCTGGCCGAGCAGGTCTGCCACGGTGTCGACCTGGGCCCGGACCGCTTCCGCGGTGGGCTGGGCGAAGATCGTTCGGTCGTCGCGGCGACCATCTCGCCCGCGTCCTTGCTGATCACGCCGAACACGTTGCGCAGGAAGTGGACGCGACAGCGCTGGTAGGCGGCCCCGAGCATGACCTTGCGGATAGCCTTGACCAGACCGCTGTGGTGGTCGCCGATCACGAGCCGGACCCCGGTCAGTCCGCGCTCGCGCAAGGAGCGCAGGAACTGGGTCCAGAACACCTCGGTCTCGCTGTCGCCGACCATGACCCCCAGCACCTCGCGCCCGCCGTCCTCGGTGATCCCGGTGGCGATCACCACGGCGCGGGAGGCGATCTGGTGGTTCACCCGCGCCTTGCAGTACGTCGCGTCCAGGTAGATGTAGGGGAACCGGACGTGGTCCAGGGGGCGGGTGCGGAAGGCGGTCAGCGGCTCGTCCAGCTCCCCGCAGATCCGCGAGACCTCGCTCTTGGAGATACCGCTGTCCGCGCCCAGGGCATGGACCAGGTCGTCGACCGAGCGGGTGGACACGCCGTGCACGTAGGCTTCCACGATCACGGCGTACAGGGCCTGGTCGATGCGGCGCCGACGCTGAAGCAGGACGGGGAAGAAGCCCCCGGACCGCAGTTTGGGGATGGCCAGGTCGAGGTCGCCGGCCCGTGTGGTCAGGGTCTTGTCCGGTGGCCGTTGCGATAGTTGGTGCGGGTCTCGGTGTGCTCGTTCCACTCCGCGCCGATCCTCGCGCTCGCCTCGGCCTCGATCAGCTCTTGGAGCATCCGCTCGGCCACCGAGCGGACGAGTTCGAGCCCGTCCGCCGAACGTAGTGACTCCAGCAGGCGGAGTAGGTCAGACTGGGACAGGGCCACCGCGCACCTCCGGGGTTGAACTGGCCGTTCACCAAGGAGAGTTGCAGGTGGCCCGCCTGCTGGGCAGGGAGCGGAATCCCTATCGGCACACACCCCCGGCGTACGCCCCAGCCTTGATCGGCTACACCATCACAGGGGACACGACCTACGGGCAGGGAGCGGAAGTCACGTCAGCACGCGCCCTCGGCGCACTCCCTAACCGTGATCGGCTACACCATCACGCGGGACGCCATCCCGGCGGTCCATACCGGGACCGCCGCGAGAGTCTCTCACCCACGGCTGTTGCCGCTCAGACCCGACCTCCCTCCGATTCGCGCCCCTTCCCCGCGACCTCACCCGAACAGCATCCTCCCGACTTGCTTCGGTCATCTACCAGGACTATCTTTTTAACTCACTCGGGTGAGTTAAAAAATATCGTCTCCCTGCTCCAAACGGAGACCACAACATGTCCCGCATCCTGGTACGACCCGCATCCACGCCCAGAAACCCCAACGTGATCGTGGCCGTGCTGGCCTTCGCGGGGATCGTCGTCTCGCTGATGCAGACCCTGGTCATCCCGATCGTTCCCGAACTGCCCAAGTTCTTGAACGCGCCCGCTTCGGACACCGCCTGGGCCGTCACCGCCACCCTGCTCGCCGCCGCCGTGGCCACGCCCATCGCCGGCCGCCTCGGCGACATGTACGGCAAGCGCCTTCTCCTCCTCACCAGCCTGGGCGTGCTGACGGCTGGCTCCGCCACCGTCGCCCTCAGTGACTCCCTCACGCCGATGATCATCGGTCGCCTTCTGCAGGGGCTCTCCGCAGGTGTCATCCCCCTCGGCCTGAGCATCATGCGCGACGAACTGCCGGCGGACCGCGTCGGCACCTCCACCGCCCTGATGAGTGCCTCGCTCGGTATCGGCGCCGCCCTAGGCCTGCCGATCGCGGCATTCGTCGCCGATCACTTCGACTGGCACACCCTCTTCTGGGCCTCCACCGTCCTGGGCGCCGTGGCTCTTGTCGCTGTCACCGTGCTGGTGCCTGAGTCCCGGATCCGCAGCGGTGGACGCTTCGACCTGATCGGCGGCCTCGGTCTGGCCTCCGGTCTCGTCTCCCTTCTGCTGGCGATCTCCAAGGGCGGCGACTGGGGCTGGGCCAGCGGCACCACCCTTGGTCTCTTCGCCGTGGCCGTCACTGTCTTCGTCGCTTGGGGTCTCCTCGAGGTGCGGATCACCCAGCCCTTGGTCGACCTGCGGACCACCGTGCGCCCCCAAGTACTCTTCGCAAACCTCTCAGCCCTGGCCTTCGGATTCTCCCTGTTCGCTGTCCAGCTGATCGTCCCGCAGCTCCTCCAGCTCCCCAAGCAGACCGGGTACGGCCTCGGCGAGGACCTGCTGACAGTGGGCCTCGTCCTCGCGCCGCAGGGCCTGATCGTGATGTTCGCCGCGCCCCTGTCCGCGAAAATCTCCGCGCTCAGGGGCCCGAAGATCACGCTCATGATCGGAGCCCTGATCGTCGCCGTCGGCTACGCCCTCAACATCTTCCTGATGAGCGAGATCTGGCAGCTGATCCTCGTCTCCTGCGTCATTGGGTCCGGTATCGGCTTCGCCTACGGCGCGCTGCCCTTGCTGATCATGAGTGCTGTACCGGTCTCCGAGACCGCCGCCGCGAATGCCTTCAACACTCTGCTGCGCTCCATCGGCAGCTCCGTCGCCAGCGCCACCTCCGGCGTCATTCTCGCCCAGATGACCACCGACTTCGGCGGCCACGCCCTGCCCTCCAAGGACTCCTTCAAGGTGGTCATGGCCATCGGCTGCGGTGCTGCTCTCGTCGCACTGCTGTTGGCTTCCTTCCTCCCCCGGCAGCGCACGGGTGTCACGGCCGGGGACGACAGCACGACACCCGCCACCGTCAACGCCGGGCACAAGCCATAGAGCCTCAAGCAACAGAAGACTGGGCAGGTCGCCATCTTCGATGAGCACGGGTCATCCGCAGGGTGACCCGTGCCGACGCGGTCGGACGATCGCTCGGTTGCCACAGCAGTGTTTGTAAGCGACCACGGGTTCTCGCCCACCGGTCTCAGTGAGGCACGGAAAGCTCACCGATCAACTACTTCCCGTAGTGCCGACGCCCGAGACCCGCCCCAGACACAGTTCACCTCCACAGCCAGATCCAGGTCTCGGCAACCGCACCAGCGGTCCCACGTGCCACAGTTGGCCTCGAGCCCCAACGCCGACTCCCGCTGGCGGTCGACGGGACCGATACGGCGACCGCTGCACTCAGCAATCATCCACCCTTACGTGGCCGCTCCCCAGGAGCCGCATGTGCCCCGTGCTCCCCCACCCCGACGCTCCGTCATCAAGGCCGCAGCTCCTCGGTCCGGTCTCGGCGCAGGCCTACACAGCGCCACCGAAGGTGGAGTGGCGGCGCCAAGCCCGATTCGGCATGTTCATCCACTTCGGGTTTCTACCCCGCCACCTCGGTCACGACGAGAGGGTCTCCTACGTCGAGGACTGAGAGAAGCCTCCCTACCAGACCCAGGCCAGCGCGCCTTTGGATCCGCCCCGTTTCAGCGCCGTCGGCGCCGCTGAACTGTTCCACGACGCCGGTATCACCGCCAGCACCGCGAGGGCCTCGCGCTATGAGACGTGGACGTGCCGATCCTCACCGACACATCCGGCACCGAGCGGTACAACGTCCACGACTGTAAATCCGCTTCGGCCTCGACTGCTCGATCATGGACTGGAGCCACCCCTCTCGGACCGTCAAGCACGGTGCTGGCTTCACCCCATGGCCTCGCAGTCAGCCCTCACCACCCACATCACCGACATGAAGGCGCGACCGGTGGAGCTCCTGGACCAGCTACGACGCGGCGGTCCTGCGGTTCTACGGCGACTGGATGCGGCACCCCCCTCGACAACAGATGGGTAAGCGAGGACGGCCAGGGTGTACGACCGGCCAATCCACCGGAAGCCCGCCTGATCGTCAACGAGCGTGGCCACGAGGCCTCGGTCTCGGCGAATCAGTCCACGACGCACTCCGGGAGTTCGTCACGGCCCTCTGTCGCGACGGCTACTACCCTGCTCGACATCGGCCGCAGGGCTGGGGTGCAGTTCCCGCGGGCGCCGCGAACATCCTCGGCGGCTTCGGTGCCCGGACGGTCATCAACGGGGACAGCATCTACGGCACGAGCGGCAGCCCGTTCACGAATGAGCTGGCTGAGGACAAGGTCACCCGGAAGAAAGCCAGGCTCTTCACGCACGTCTTCGACTGGTCGGGCAATGGCCTGGTGCAGATCGCCGCAGTCCGTAGCCGTGTCCACCATGTCCGCTTGCCTGTCTCTCCAGGACCTCGCTCCCGTCACGGTCGGCGGCCGCTCCCTCGACGTAACCGCGCCCGGCCCCGCCCACTCAGTGGTCTGTGTCGAGGTCGGCGACATCCCGGCCGCCGTAACTGACGGCGTCTGGACCCCGCGCGGGACACGGAGGTCAGTGCATCAGCCCGCCCCCGTCGCAGACCATCGTCTGCCCGGTGACCAACGCGGCGTCCGGCGACGCCAAGTACGAGACGAGTCCCGCGAAATGCTCGGGCGTAACGAACTCCTGGATCGCCTGGCGGCGCATGGTCCCGGCGAACACCTCGTCCACCGAGTGCGCCCTGGTGCCGGGGGTCGCGACCTGCGCCGGGGCCACGGCGTTGACCGTGATCCGGTACTCGCCCAGCTCCCGTGCCATCACCCGGGTCATCCCGATGAGCGCGCCTTTGCTCGCGACATAGGCGATCTGACCTGCCGCTCCGGTGAAGAAGGTGCGCGAGGCTACGTTGATCACGCGCCCGCGATACGAGCTCTTCCGAAGCCAGGGCAGGCAGGCCTGCACCATGAGCAACGGTCCGACAGCGTTGACGTCGAAGAAGCGGTGCAGTTCCTCCGGTGTGGACTCCAGCAGACTCGCGCGCCCGGACAGCAGCCCCGCGTTGTTGACCAGGACGTCGACTCCGCCATACATGGCGCCGATCTCCTCGACCACGCGACGCGTCGTCGCCGGGTCGGTGACGTCACACCGACGTCTCTCCACGCCGTCGGTCGCTGTGCCATCGAGGTCGGCCGACTCGACGATGTCCAGCGCGACGACCATGAAGCCGTCAGCCGCCAGTCGGCGCGCGACGGCGGCGCCCAGTCCGCCGGCCGCACCTGTGACCACAGCGACGCGGGCCCCCTGGACTTCAAGGACGGTCATGTCGTGTTCTCCTGCATAGCTAGCGAACGATGTCCCCCCACGGCCGTTCGACGCTTAGGGGGATGGAGCCACGTTAGGTGCCGGGAGGCATCGACATCATCCGCCGGATGACCATCCTCGGTCGGCGCATAGTCATGAGCCGACCACGTCATCCGTCTCGCGAGGGCGGCATCTCCTGTTCGGCCCAGATACACTTCCCATCCCCGAGGAACCGGGTGCCCCACCTCTGGGAGACGGCCGCGACCAGATGCAGACCGCGTCCTCCCTCGTCGCTCGCTCCAGCCCGCCGGATGCGCGGGGAGGTGAGGCTGGCGTCATAGACCTCGCAGATCAGTGAACGGTCACGCAACAGTCGCAGCCGCATGGGCCCGTCGGCGTGTCGGAGCACGTTTCCGACCAGTTCGCTCACCACCAACTCGGTGGTCATGACGAGATCGTCCAGGCCCCACTGGGCGAGCTTTCCGCGGACGTATTCACGGGCCTCACCGGCCGCGCGGGGATCCTGCGGCAGAGGGAGCGAGGCGACGTCACCGGCAGGCGTGCCCCGTGTGTGGACGACCAGGAGTGCCGCGTCGTCGGCGGTTGTCTCGCTGTCGGGCAGCAGGGCGGTGACGACCGTTTCGCACAGGGTGTCGAGCCGACGGACGGCCTCCTCCCCTGATCGGCCGACAGAGAAGTACGACGCATCGGCCACAGCCGCGGCAAGGGTGTGTCGCAGCTCGGTCATCCCCTGGTCGATGTCGCGGGTGGCGGATTCGACGAGACCGTCCGTGCAGAAGACGAGCAGGCTCTCCTCCGGCAGCTGCAACTCACATGTGTCGAACGGAGGTTCGGCGGCGCCGAGGGGAGGATTGATGGGCACGTCGGGACAGTGGACGGTCCCGTCGGGATGGACCACGAGCGGCGGCGGATGGCCCGCCACTGAGAACGAGCAGATCCGTGTCACCGGATCGAACACCGCGTACAGACAGGTGGCGTAGTAGTCGTAACCGAGATCACCGACCAGACCGTTGAGGTGACCGAGCAGTTCGTCGGGATCCATGTCCAGGTCGGCGAGGGTTCGTACCGCTGTCCGCAGTCGCCCCATGGTGACGGCCTCGGCGATGCCGTGGCCCATCACATCACCGATGACCATGGCGACACGACCGGACGACAGGGTGATCAGGTCGTACCAGTCGCCCCCCACTTCGTCTCCCCTGCCCGCGGGCAGGTACCGGGCCGCGGCGGAGACCGCGGGCAGGGAAGGCAGGGATCTGGGCAGCAGCCCGCGTTGCAGTCCTTGGGCCCGTGAGTGCTCCGCGTCGTACAGCCGTGCCCTCTCGAGTGCCTGGGCCACCAGGCCACTCAGCGCGGTAAGGAGGACGCGCTCGTCCTCGTTGAAGGAGTGCGGCCTTGAGAAGGAGACAACACAACAGCCGATGGGATGCCCGGAGGCGATCAGCGGCAGGAAGGCCCACGACTTCTTGGGTGACGTGGCCGCCAGATGCTGCACGTCGGGGTAGACACGGACGAACTCGGCCGGGGACTCGACGAACCGCGGCGTGCGCGTACGGAGCACGTCGGTGGCCGCGCTCTTGGCGGTGAGGGGGAGCTTGTCGATCTGGCGCAGGAAGTCGTCGTCGTAGCCAACGGCGTCGACCACGCGTATGTGTCCGCCTTCCAGAGCTTCCACCGCCACTCCGTCGGCACCGAGCGACGGCAGGACGTGATCCGCCACTGCCCGCACGACATCCTTCGAGGTCAGGGCCTCGGACAGGGTCATGGTCAGCTCGGCCATCCGGCTGGTCAGCTCGGTATACATCTCGCCTTCGGCCGCGAGTTCGGGCTCCTTCTGTCGCAGGCCGGTGGCGTCCGTGAAGGAGACCGCCAGCCCGCCGTCCCGCACAGGAACTGCCCTGACCCGGCAGTGGCGTCCGCCCTCCATCCGGGGGAGATCGAACCCGACCGCCTTGTTCTCCGCAGACGCCCGTCGGCACTGGACCTCGAGTCCTGGGACGCCGGCCGTGGGCACGTCCCAGAGGATTCGGCCCAGCAACGCACCGTCGGAGGCGAGGAGTCGCTCGGCGCCCTCATCGGCATACGTGACACGCCAGGTGCGGTCGACGATCAGGAAGGCGTCGCTCAGCGTTCGCACCGTCGCCAGCGCCGCCTCACCGTCGGCCTCCGAGGCTGGCTCCATGTCGTCTTCCAGGCGCCCGGCCGCCCACTCGGCGACCGCAACGAGAAATGCCTGCTGTGCAGCATCCGGTTCACCCCGCTCCGCAGTGATCACCGACAGCACGCCGACAGGACCGTGGTGGCCAGGGAGTGGTACGGCGGCCACGCCGGCCCCTTCGACCACGAGGCCGTCGTCCGGAGCCCAGACAAAGCCGCCTCGGAGTACGGCACGGACAGGTGCCACCGGCTCGTCCTCCCGAAGTACGTCCCAGACGCCGACGGCACTCGGCGCGAGCCCGCACGCCGTCACGAGACGCAGTCGACCGGACCGGGAGTCACGCCAATGAGCGAGGCCGCCGAGCCCACCCATTTCCGCGATCGCCTGTTGGAGAGCCAACGAGAGCGCCCGAACGCCGGACAGGCCTTCCTCCGCGGCCGTCAGAAGTCCGAGGCGCCGCGACCTGAGCGTCCCGACGTCCTTGTCCGGCATCGTGTGTCCAATGGCCACCCTGCCTCCTGCCCGTACGCAGGTGGACGCCGGACGGCCGGTGCCCACCGTGAGCCAAGGGGGCGTGGCGTGGAGCCGGTCCGACGCCGTTCGCTGCTACCCCCACACTAGAACCTGGCACGTCCCTCCACAGGTCGCACCGGCGAACGGCCCGCCCCGCGGTGGCAGCCGGAGGCGCGAGCGCTGTTCTCCACGCCGACGCAGAGCTGGGGTGCGGCCGTGCATCGCGTGAACAGCGCCGGTCTATGACGTATCGGGGCATTCACCCAAACAACTCACACGCATGATTTAGTTTTACCCACCGTGAATCTCTGTATGCCGTGCGGACGACAGAGACATCGGACCACACGCATTCCCTGGGCCGGAAACGGAGCGAGCCTCCGGCGTCTCACCGCGCCACATGGTCGTCATACAGGCCAGGATCCGGGTGACCGACGGCGTTGAGCTCGCCGTCCATGAGTCCCGTCCGGACACCGGCTGCGGAACACCCCGCCCTCGTCAAGGACGATGAGACCGGCACCCGAGACGCCATAACAAGAAGCGCCCTGAAAGCCATAGCCGCCATGACTCTGCGCTTCGCAAACCCCTGGAAGGCCCGGGCACCCCCACCGCGTCTTCGGAACCGCAGCCCCTGTACTCCGCGCGCTCGGAGGACAGGGGCTGAAGGCGGCTGTCCTGTCAGGAGACTTCCGCTGCCGCCGGCCTGACCCCAGGCAGATCCGCCTCTCGCGGCGGGACAGCGGGTCAGAGGCCGCTGCCGAACTTGTTCTGCACGGGCGTCAGCGTTCCGAACAGTCCGTGGGTGAAGTCGGCCCCCGCGGACGCCGCGAAGAACAGCGAGGTGGCCGATCCGCCGATCGCCGTGTCGTTGCCGAAGAACATCCCCCACAGCCCGCTGATGGCGATGGGCTGGTTGGACGCGTCCCGGATCTGGTCGACGAAGGCACCGGTGAGGGGGTGGTAAACGTTGATCTTTCCGTCACCGTTGTTGCCGACGAGCAGATGGTGGCTGTAGAGGCCGAAGTTGCCCGGCGCGAGCGTCACGCCGTAGGGGCCGTTCAGGAAGCGACTGCGCTGGAGGACCTGCAGAAGCTTGCCTTCGGGGCTGAAGGCCACGACCAGACCGGCACCGTCCTCCACCACCGGCAGCGCGTTGTCCAGCGCCGGGTCCGGCTTCGCGTAGGTGACATAAATGGTAGCGCCGACCGTGGTGATGTTGAACGGTGCGTACCCGGTCGGCCTCCGGAAGCTGTTGATGGCCTTCTCGATGTGCCTGGCGTGCCGGAACTTCTCATCGAAGACATCGACCCGGAACGCCTTGAAGTCAGGCGCATAGAGGTACATCCCAGGCTTTCCGTTGACCGTGGCGGGCGCCAGTGCGATGCCCTCGTAGATCGAAGTAGCTCTGTTGTTGAAAATGACCTCGGCGTTGCCGTGGTGCAGATCCTTGTTCCAGCCGACGATGAGACCGTCCAGCGTGCCCATCATGAACGTCGCGGGCTTTCCGTTGGAGAGCACGAACCCTCGCGACGGATTGAAAACGATTCCCGTCGGACCGGTGAACCTCTTCGCCGGCTTGGCGATCGGGACCTTGACCACCGGCGGCTGAATCGCACCCCGGCCGCTGTAGACCGTGGCCACGCCGCTGTGCTGGCTGTTCACCCACCACGGTCCGTCCGAGGACTGCGCGATTCCCCAAGCGCTGCGCAGATTCGGGTCGTAGGACTTGGCGGTGGCGGTGGTCGGCGAATCGGAGACCAGATTCTCCTGCTTGTAGGCCTGTGGCAGATGAGCGAGCGGCCTGTAAGCCTTCCCACCCACCTGTTCGCCTCCCTTGCTCGCGGCCTCGGCGACCGAGGTGAGCCCCGTCGCTGCGAGGGCGGCCACGCCCGCAGCCACCCCGCCTCGTCGAATTACGGTACGCCGATCCATCATCAAGCACTCCTCTTTTGGGTGCGTCCGAAACTCAGAATGATGAGCTTCTCGCACGTTCGGGTCTCCGGGCCAAACAATAACTCCCGACACAATGGCAATCAAGTCAGATAAAGGTCCTTCTCACATGACTTGGTCAACTGCACCTGACCAAGCCAATTACACAGGACCGGGAAATCGAGGACTTATTCCGTCACCGAGGCCACGAGCCCCACCCTCGCACCCCATAAGTTTCACGGACGACATGGGTTGCTTACATGGATTTTAAAAAGACCCCAAGAAGGCAAAATGGGCAGTTCGAGGTGCGTGAGCCCTCGACCGGACACCCTTCGGCCTGGCAGGTGTAGGCACCTCGAACACCGGCGCGAGATACGTCACACACAGCCCTCCATTGAGCATCCATTGGCCTCCTGTCACACCATGGAGACCTGGTAAGGCGAAATTGACCTGGTCCTGGAAATGAGACTTTCATCGAGGTTGAATGCTATTTCGAGAGAAGCTACGGTTGGGGCGGCAACAGCCCACTTCCCCATGCATCCCATACCCGGGAAATTCACCTCTTTAAATTCAGAGGAGCTCATGATGGACCGTCGTGACGTGATTCGACGCGGTGGCGTCGCAGCCGGAATCGCCGCCCTCTCGGCAACTGGTCTGGGGTCGCCCGCCGCAGCGGCGACCGGACAGGGGCAGGTCCCCGAATTCCTTCCGCTGCCGGAACACGCAAAGCCTTTCCCGATCCCGGCCGAGGGGTACCGGCTGGAGCCCGTCGGGAAGAACGGGTACGTGGTGAGCGCCGGCGTCGCCCAGGGGTACTTCTTCGTCACGCAGGCCGGCGTCGTCATGCTGGACGCGCCTGTGGCGGTAGCGGAGTTCCTGCCCCTGGCGGTGAAGAGGGTCACGAAGAAGCCAGTGACCCACCTCATCCTCACACACGACCACGACGACCACATCGGTGGCGCCATCAAGTTCCCGAAGGCCACGGTCGTCTCCCACGAACTGACCGCACAGCTGCTCCGCGTCTACACCGACCCCGACCGGCCGGTCCCGGACGTCACGTTCTCCGGCAAGCGTCACACCCTGAGGGTGGGCGGTGAGCACTTCGAGCTCATCTACCCCGGCCCGAACCACGAGAACGGAAACATCATCGTCCACCTGCCGAAGCAGAAGATCGCGATGATGAGCGACGTCGTCGCGCCCGGCTGGGCGCCCTACCTCCACTACGGCAACGCCGACCACATCCCGGGCATTCTCAGGGCCATGGACGCCGTGCTGGAACTCGACTTCGACGTCTTCCTGGGCGGCCACACCTACCGCACCGGCAACCGCCACGACGTGGAGGTCTGCCGCGCGTTCTTCATCGACCAGTGGAACTGGACCGTGCAGGCGATGAAGGACATCCCCATGGACGTGAGCATCGTGGAAGCGGGCAACCTCTGGGCCGCCCAGGCGGTCTGGTTCAACCGCATCGCGGACAACGTGACGCCGCGCCTGGTCAAGAAGTACGGCAAGGAGCTCGCCGCTGTGGACGCGTTCACACACGACAACATCAAGGCCATCATCGTGTCGTCCTTCACGGATGACCCGCACTTCCCGGCCGACGCTCTGAAGTAGACGTACGGTGCCCGGGCACCGTATACGAGCTGCCGTGCGGGCCGGCACTTCGGATACTCTGATCGGGTGACGGAAACTGCAAGGCGTGCAGCCAATCTCTACGGACAGGGCACCCCCACGCAGGAGGCCTTCGAGCGCCTCGCCAACCGGTGGACCATGCGGCTCACGCACGTGCTGGAAGCGGGCCCGACACGGTTCAACGACCTCAAGAAGCAGCTCGGCGTGAGCAGCGAGATGCTCTCACGTGTCCTGCGTGACCTCGAACGAGACGGCTTGGTGGCCCGCCAGGTCTTCGCCGAGGTACCTGTCCGTGTCGAGTACGCCCTCACTCCTCTCGGTGGCACCATGTGCCGTCCCGTGCATGCCGTGCGGGAATGGGCCGAGCAAACTGCGGACGACATCGTCGCGGCGCGCGCCGCCTACGACCGACGGTCGCAGGCGGCGGAGCCATCGTCATGACGGGTTCGGCCGGTCGCCGTGCCAGGTCTCGGCACCCATGATGAGGGCGAGACCTGCACGCGATGTACGGCCGCCGGCTATGGACACCCGCCTGACTCCGCGCGGGTCTCCGCCTCCACAAGCGGGGGGACTTCACCCTTCTCGTCCTGATCGCCGATTCGCTCGTACACCTCCGGCCGATTGACCTTGAGCCAGCGGGCGTACAGCATGCCCGCCAAGGCCAGCAGGACGAGGATGCCGATCCCGGCCGTCCCGCGTCCGGACGACCCGAACAGCGTGTCCCGCTGCACCGCGGCGAGATAAAGGACGAAGAGCATCCCGGCAAAAGCTGCGACAGGCGCGACGACCCGCTTCCAGACCGAGATGCGCAGATGCCGGTTCCGGCCACGGGAGAAGAAGACCACCGTGGCCAGGGCCGTACCCGCGAAGAGTGCCGCCAGGGCGATGTTCGCGAAGCCGTACTCCACGGTGTAACTGGCTACCGCGTCCATCTGCAGCAATGCGGGCCCCACGGCGAACAGGAGCGTGACGACGGCGATGACGAGGGCCGCGGTGAAGGGCGACTTGTAGCGTGGGTGCACTTGGGCCAGCGCCCGGGGGAACACTCCGTCGCGACCGAACGCGAAGGCGTAGCGTGCAGTGATGTTGTGGATCGCCAGCAGGGAGGCGACGCCGCTGCTCCATGTCAGTACGTATGCGAGGTTCTTGAGAAACGTGCCAGTGTAGGTCCCGACGCTCGCCATGAACGAGTTCGTCGGGTCCGCTGCTGTGGCCATCGCCTCGTGCGTCCCGAAGGCGACGAGGTAGACGTAGGAGCCCAGGCAGTAGAAACCGGCGAGGAAGAATACCGTCAGGTATGTGGCGCGGGGAATCGTCTTCACCGGGTTCCGTGTCTCATCCCGGAACAGCTGGATCGACTCGAAGCCGCCCAGACATGACATGCCCCAGAGCAGGGCGAAGCCGAGGGATCCGGTGCTCATCTGTGCGGTCACGTGTAGTGAGCGGCCCTGCGGGCCGCCGTTGGCGAGGACCGCAACGGTCCAGATGGCGACGATCAGGACTTCGACTCCCAGAGCAACCCCGAGGACACGCATCGAGACGTCGACGTTGCGAGAGCCCAGGAACGTGATGACGACCCACTGTACGAGGACGATCTCCCACCACGGGATGCGCGGGCCGCCCAGGACCTGGATCATGCTCTCGGTCGTGAAGCCGGAGATGACATAGGTCGACGATCCCAGTCCCAGGTAGGTCACCATCGCGAGGAAGCCGCCGCCGAGACCGACCGTGCGCCCCAGCCCTGCTGTCACATAGGTATAGAAAGCACCGGGTTTCTGCATGTGCCGGGCCATCGTGACGAGAGCAACGGCGAAGACCAGGATAAGAACCATGATCGCCAGGTACACCAGGGGGGTTCCCGCGCCGACTCCGAGACCGATGACGATCGGGACGGTCGCCGCCATCACGCCGAGGGGGGCGTTGAAGGCGAGTGCGCTGAAGACCAGGCCACCGGTCCCCAGATGGCCCTCAAGGTGCTCCTGCCTGCTCGGCTGCCCCGCACTTGACGTTGTGGCGGACGGCACGCCAGGCGAAGTGATCTCGTCCACGCTCTCTCCTATCCGGGTCGCGTGAGAAGGGCCGGGATCCGCGTCCGCGGCACCCGCCCTACGACAAGCGCAATCGTGCGGGGCGGTACACAGCCCGGAATTGAGTCTGCGCGCCAGGTAATTGATTCCTTGTGCCAGACGATCAGCCGCTGGTCGCCCCCACAGGGCACCTGGCACCCCCGCAGGAGGCTTCCACTGTTGCGACACACCACACAGGATGCACACAGCTGTCCAGGACACTCACGCAGGGGACCCGGCCTGTACAGGGTTACGCACCCTCCGCGCGGCAACTTCGCATGTCATCGAGGCACGGATGAGCGACAGGACCGGCGGTAGGAGGTCGGCGTGACTCCGTGGACACGCTTGAACACGGTGATCAGCTGGCTGGCGTCGGCGTACCCCCATCGCATCGCGATGGTCTGAACCATGTCGTCAGTTGCGACAAGATCACGGCGCGCCTGCTCAAGACGCCGGCGTCGCACCATCTCTCCGAAGGTCTCACCCCTGTCGGCGAAGAGCCGATGGAGGGTTCGGACCGAGATGCCGTGCTGGTCGGCGACCTGCGCCGGCGCAACCTGCCCCAGATGCAGACGGTCCTCCACCCAATGGATGATCGACCGGCGCATGCCCTCGGTCACCACGGCGCTCGGCGGCTCGCAGCGATCGTCCAGGACGCTTGTAAGCAGCTCGACGATCGCGTTGCGCGTCGCCGAGGTCGTCGCGGCCCCCAGGTGATCGGCCTGCGCGGCCGCGGCGAGCATGAACGCCCGCAGCAACTGGAGCGGAGGCGCGTCGTCACGGAGGGCCGCGTCGCGCTTCATCGGGAAGAGGTCGAATCGGCGCGTCGGCAGTGCGCGCTTGGGGACCAACAACACGGTTTGCGCCATGGGCGCGAGAATCTCGGACTCAAGCATCGCTGCGGCATCCCAGACGCAGACTGAAGTGCTGATCACGTGCTCGGAACGGTCACCGAGCACGATGCGCTCGGAGAACGTCCGTGTACTCACCGACACCCCGAGATACCCGTCCGCCTCGGAATCCCGCCTCCAACGCAGCGCGAACGGGTCCGCCTCCATCTCCAGGAGGGAGAGGTCGACCAGTTCACGGCGATGGATACGACCGCGAAAGGTCGTACGCCCCGCCGGAAACCAGAAGGTGTCGGCACGCAGGCCGGCCGCGCAGGCCCTACCCCACCACTGGACAGCGTCCGAACCCACTGGACCGTCCGCTTGCACCCGGCCGTGAGACCTCGCAGTCACGACCGCCTCTGCCATTTTCCGCCTCCCACATCGAACGTATCCGGACAGAGGCAGAGTGTCGCACTCAGTATTGTCCCAGGTCACTACCTTGTCACCGCTCTGTTTCCGTGCTCGCGCACGGTGCCCCGAACCGCGGCTACCGATGCTCTTTGGTTCGTTCCCTCTCACGAGTCCCTGGGGGAAGGGGGCGAAGTCCGATGCGCTCGTCACCTACGGCAAGACCGCGATCCGGTGCTGTCAGTACGAGCTCCGGTCAGCCGGATGATCCGGGTGACCGGCTCAACCCGGAGTCCTTGAACGCCATCGTTGACAGCGCGTCGCACCGTCAGAGCCGATACAGGCGACCACTGCGGGCAGCACCTGGCTCGAACGTACGGAACAGATGCGCACAGCTGCAGAGCCAGGCCAGGCAAGGCGCCGAAACGGTCAAGATCCTCTGACTCCTTACGCGGCTGGCATCCGGGAAGTCCGCGAACAGGAGCAGGCTCGGCAAAGCAGCTCTGCCTCCCCCACGGTCCCATGATCACGAGGCCCGGACTGTACTCAGCCGAAGGAGCACGGCCGTGTGAGGGCGCGGCAGGCGGACCGTCATCCTTCCTTCTGCCGCGTGCCACTCCGCGGTGGCGTCGGCCGTCGTGGGGTTGAGCACCTCCGGGTGCAGGTAAGCGCCTCTCAGGTGGGGAATGGTGAGCGTGCGGCTCGACGGACCGGAGCCGGTCCCTCTCCGCCACACCGTGAGAAACGTGGAGTCCCGCCCCTGCAGTCCCTGCGCGATCCAGGTGTCCTCCCAGGCTGGCAGCCCGAGCGGCCAGAAAGGCCGTGCGCCACCGATCTCCGGCCTGATGTCCTTGTACGTCCGGATCGCCGAGCGTACGAGGTGGAACTGGTCGTCGCTCATGCGGTCGAGGAAGCCGGAGAGATGGATGCGGCCCAGCAGGGCCCCGGTGAGGGTGAAGTTGATCTCATCGGGGGTGTGGTCGGGTTGAGGATAGGCCCACACAGCCGCCTGCTCGGGAGTGACGGCGGTGGCGATCGCGGCGGCGATGGGCGGGTAGCGCAGGGGATCCTGCTGGTCGCTGGTGGACTGGAGCTGGGCCACGGCCAGTTGTGCGTAGTCCATGCGCAGACCGCCGGACCCGCAGTTCTCCAGGACGAGGCGGGGGTGCCGGTCCAGTAGGCCGGTCATCCACTCCAGGTGGGCGCGATGGTGCCCGAGCAGTCCGGCGCCAGGGCTCTCGAGACCGTTCTCCGTGCCGGGACCGCTGTTGATGTTGTAGTCGAGCTTGAGGTAGCCGACGCCCCATTCGTCCACCAGCCGGTCCACGACCGCGTCGAGGTGGGCCCGCGCGGCGGGGTGGCGAAGATCCAGGTGGTGGCGTCCGTGTTCGGTGACGCGGAGGCCGCCGCGCCGAAAGAAGGCCTCGGGTGGCAACGTGCGGGCCAGTGGGCTGCGCACGCCGACGACTTCGGGCTCCAGCCACAGTCCGGGGGTCATGCCATGGCACCTGATGGCGTCCAGGACCTTCTGGATGCCGCCGGGGAAACGGTCCCGAGCGGGCTCCCAGGCTCCGACGGCGTCCCACCAGCCCTGGGCGTCGTCGTCGTACCAGCCCGCGTCGATGACGAAGACCTCGGCGCCGGCCGCCGCAGCGGCCCGGATGAGCGGCAGGAGCTTGTCGGTGGTCGGGTCACCCATGAGGGTGTTCATGTAATCGTTGTAGATCACCGGGAGCGCCCGGAGGTCGGGGTGGTCGCGGCGGATCAGCCGGCGGTAGCCCGTGAGTTCGCCGAACGCGGCGTCGAGGCCACCCACCTCGGTCCGGACGAGGACGGCGGGAACCGTGTGGAACTCCTCGCCCGGTGCGAGGATGTGCTGCCACTGGTGGTGGGCGTCGTCGGGGCCGAACAGGGCGACGTAGGCCGCACCCTCGCGTTCCCCGGTCTCGAAGCGCCACCCCGCGCTGGACTCGATCTGCCACAGCCAGGCATGCCCCGCCCGGTCTGTGAACGCGCCGATCGGGAGATGCCGGCCGGTGGACCAGCTGCCCTGTGAGTAGCGCTCGAAGCAGCCTCGCCCCTCATGGCCATGGGCGTGTCTGCTCAGGGGGACGACCTGGTCACGGAACGCCGCCTGCCGCCAGCGGCATTCGGCGAGCCAGTCGTTGTCCGCCCAGTGCAGGGTCAGGCCGTCGAGGCCGCCATCGGCGTCGGTGATACCGCCGAGGGTCAGGGTCGTCACGCTCTCCAGCCGGAGCGGGATGCTGCCCTGGTTGACCAGGCGCACCCGGGAGCGCAGGAAGCCGGCGCCGACGTCCAGGACAACATGGGCGACCAGACCGGTCTGGTCGTCGGCCAGCCTGATCGTCGTACGTTCCAGGGCTCCGTCCCGCACCGAATCATGGCCGCGGTAGGTCAGACGGTCACCGATCGCGGTCTCGATGAAGCGCTCCCCCGACCACAGGCGACCGTGGCCAGTGGCGGTCACCTCCACCAGAGGAACCAGGCCCGCCCAGTCCTGGCCAGGCCTTCCCAGTCTCACCGAGCCGGTGGTGTCCACGAGCGCGTGCAGCCCGAGCTCCGGATGCGACCAAAGGCGGGATCTCTCGACTGTTCCGACGACAGCGGTCAACGCATTTCCCCTTCCGGGACGATTCGGTACTGCGGCGGTCTCGTGGTGGCTGAGCTGGGAAATCACGTTCGACCACAGGAGGTTGACCGCGGCGAAGAGTGTGTTTTGAAGGTAAATCCCCTGTTGCGGTCTCTTGACGACCACGTTGTGACCGCTCACAATCCTGGCATGCATGTGACCGGTCACACAAGCGCCGGAGGCCCCGACGACTCCCCCGCGGGTCAACAGAAGGCCGCCAGCATTCGCGACGTCGCCCAGGCAGCAGGCGTCTCCTACCAGACCGTCTCGAGGGTCATCAACGGCCACCCGAACGTGAAGGAGGACACACGCAGACGGGTCGAGGAAGCCATCAAGAGCCTGGGGTTCAGACGCAACGCCACCGCGTTCGCCCTGGCCAGCGGTGTGACGCGATCGGTCACCGTCCTCACCTCGAACACCGTCCTCTACGGCTATGCGGCCACCCTGCAAGGTCTGGAAGAGGCCTCCCGCGCCGCCGGGTACGCGCTCGGCGTGCGGGTGGTGACTCCCGAGGACGACCTGGACCGTACGATCGCCTCCGCCGCCGACACAGGTGGGGGACTGGTGGTCATCGGCTACGACCGTCTCGGCGCCGCGGCGCTGGACCGCGTACCAGCACATGTGCCGTGCGCGGCCCTGGTCGAAGCACCTCCGCCCGGCCGGACGCCCGAACGGCCGGCGGTGTGGGCCGACGACCGCGTGGCGGCCCGGGCCGCCACCGAACACCTGCTGGCGCTCGGGCATGAAACCGTGCACTATGTGGCGATCCCCGCCTCGACCGGAACCCGGCGCTCGGCGGCTCCCCGCGCCGAGGGCTGGCGCCAGGCCCTCAAGGCCGCCGGTGTCACCCCTCCCCCTCCATGCGGCAAGGGGTGGGACGCCCAGGCCGGCTACGAGGCTGGAACGAAGCTCGCCAAGAACCCTGACGTCACCGCGATCCTGTGCGGCAACGACGACCTGGCCCTCGGTGTGCTACGGGCCCTGCACCACGCAGGTCGGCGGGTTCCCGAGGACATCAGCGTCATCGGGTTCGACGACGCTCCGCACTCCGGCTTCATCACCCCGTCCCTCACCACGGTCCGCATGGACTTCCACGGCATGGGACGCGCTGCCTTCGGCCTCCTGCGAGCCCAACTCGACACCGCTCAGCAGGAATCCACGCCAGTGCCGGCCGAACCCGCCCTCATCCTGCGGGAGAGCTCCGGACCGCGAACCGCATGATCCGGGACCTTCTCGCGTTCCCGGCTCCTGGCAAGCCCTCCTCCCCACCGTCATCCATCCCCACAGCGCTGCCTCACCCTCCGCTGTCCGCACGACCAAGGAACTCACCATGAGAAGAGCCGTCTCCGTCCTCGTCACCGCCTGCGTCATCGGTGTCACCGCCACCGCGTGCAGTGACTCCACCGGCGCCAGCACCGGTGCCGCGCCCACCGGCTCGGTCGACGCCACCGCCTCCCTCAAGGGCGTCAAGCTCACCATGTGGGTCGCCCAGAACAGCGTCAACGAGCCCAAGCAGGCCATCGAGGCGTTCGAGAAGGCCACCGGGGCCACGATCACCACCGAGGTGATCCCCGACCCGTACGAGTCGAACGTCCCGACCAAGCTCGCCTCGGGCGTCAAGCCTGACCTCATGTTCTGGCAGCCCACCGGCAGCACCCTGCCTTTCATCCAGCCGGAGAAGAACCTGCTGCAGCTCGACAACGAGGACTGGGTCGCCAAGCTCGGCAAGACGGAGCAGAGCCTCGGCCAGGTCGACGGCCACCGCTACGCCGCCATCGTCACCAGCCCCGCGGTCCTCGGCGTCTACTACAACAAGGCCGTCTTCGCGAAGGCCGGCATCACCAAGATGCCCGGCAGCTACGACGAGATGCTCACCGACGCCAAGACCATCAAGTCGAAGACGGGCGTGGCCCCGTTCTTCGAGGTCGGCGGCGACAAGTGGCCCCTGCAGTGGCAGGTCCAGGCCCAGATGACGGACCTGCCCCAGACGTTCTGGGACAACCTCAACAAGAACAAGGACTCCTGGACCAACAAGACCATCGTCGACGCCATCACCAAGTACAAGACGAAGCTCCTCGACGGCGGTCTGGCCCAGAAGAACTACAAGACGGCCACCTTCGTGGACCAGGGCAAGGCAATCATGGACGGCACCGCAGCGATGGCGCTCAACGTCACCGCGCTCCAGTCCGAGATCCAGGCCTCCCACAGCACGGAGGAGATGGACAAGACGATCGGCTGGTTCCCCATCGCCAACAGCGCCGCCAACGCCGAGTACTCCCCCGACCAGACCAACGGCGTCGTCGCCTTCAACACCGGTAACACCAAGCGCCAGACCGCAGCCCGGCAGTTCATGTCCTATTGGCTCGGCGAGGACTACCCGGCCTACATCAAGGCGAACAAGCTCGTGTCGGTGGAGCCGTCCGTGCCCAACCCCGACGGCCTGCCGCAGACCGCGATAGCCCAGGCCAAGGCGCTGTCCAGCGCCACCGGCGTCTTCCAGGTCAACGCGCTGACCGCGCCCGACATGCACCTCGCCCTGGCAGACATGATCTACGGCAAGAAGACTCCGGAGCAGGTGGCCCAGGCAGCCGAGGACCAGTTCAAGCAGGTCCTCAAGGCCCGCGGCGTCTCCGGCTTCTGACCGGCGCCCCCTCGCCAGCTCGTGATCCCCGGGCCGCCGGTCGACGGTGCGCCCGGGGCCGTACCGGAGGTTGAATCGTGGCGGACACAGCCACCATCGGCGTCAGCGACGCCACACGGACGAAGGAACCGGACCGGACCGCGCGTCCCGGGTGGAGCGACCGGCCCCGGCGCAGGGCCAACCAGCCATGGTGGTTCGCGGTGCCGGCGCTCGCCGTGTTCGGCGTGTTCTTCCTATTGCCGAACCTGCTGAACTTCGTCTACCCGTTCACCGACTGGTCGGCGTTCCACTCTCGGATCGGCTTCGTCGGGTTCTCGAACTTCAGCACGATCCTGCACGACGGGTCGATGGCTCGTGACATACGAATCACCCTGGAGTACGCGGTCCTCGTGGCCGTCTTCCAGAACGGCTTCGGTCTCGGGCTCGCTCTGCTGCTGGAGCGCGACACCCCGTTCAACCGCTTCTTCCGCGCGGTCTTCTTCCTCCCGGTGCTGATCTCCGCCCTGGCGGTGGGCTATATCTTCCGGGCCCTACTCGCCCAGGACGGGGCGCTGAACAGCGTGCTGTCCTCCCTCGCCGGACACCCCGTCGACACGCCCTGGCTGGGCTCGACGACGTGGACGCTGGTCGTGGTGACGCTCATCCACGGCTGGAAGTGGATGGGTCTGGCCATGCTCATCTACCTGGCCGGCCTGAAGAGCATGCCCGGTGACGTGCTGGAGGCCGCCCGGATCGACGGGGCAGGCGGGTGGCGCACCTTCTGGTCGATCAGATTCCCGCTGCTGGCGCCCGCGGTGACGTTCAACGTGACCACCGCGTTGATCGGTTCCATGAACACCTTCGACATCGTCCAGGCAACGACCGCGGGTGGTCCCGGCAGCGAGACCGAGGTGTTCAACATCTACATGTTCCGCATCTTCGGCCAGGGACTGTACGCGCAGGCGTCGGCGATGAGCCTGGTGCTCTTCCTGATCGTCGTCGTCCTCGCAGTGCCCGTCATCGTCGGGCTGCGCCGCAGGGAGAACAACCAGTGACCACTGCCTCCGGGTTCGCACCAGCTCACCGGCCTTCCTGGCGCTGGGTCCAACCCGTCACCGTCCTGCTGATCGCCGCCGTCACCATCGGCATCCCGCTGTGGCTGGTCGCCGTCACCTCCGTCAAGCCGCAGGCCGAGGCCATCAAACCCAACCTCTCCCTGCCTCACCACGTCCAGGCCGCCGCGAACTACAAGCAGAGCTTCGACGAGGGCAAGGTCGTCCAGGGCTTCGTCAACAGCCTGCTGGTCGTCGCACCGTCGGTCGTCCTCGTCCTGCTCCTGGGCGCCGGGGCCGCCTGGGTGTTCGCCCGCCGCAAGGGGCGCTTGGTCAACGCCCTGTACGCGCTGAGTATCAGCGGGCTGCTGCTGCCTCCCGCCGTGATCACCATCGTGATGGAACTGCGTCAGCTGGGACTGGCCGGCACCCGTCCCGGCATGATCGGCGTCTACGCAGGGATGTATCTGTCCACCTCGATCTTCTTCATGACCGGGTTCATCCGGGCTCTCCCCGAAGAACTGGAGGAGGCCGCTCGCATGGACGGCGCCGGCCCGATGCGGGTCTTCCTGCGCATCATCCTGCCACTGCTGCGACCGGTCATCGCCACCGCGACGATCATGGTGATGCTGTTCGCCTGGAGCGACATCTTCTACGCGTTCTTCGTCCTCGGCGGGGGCGACAAGGCCACCCTGCCGCTCAATCTCTACCAGGTCGCCAACGCGCAGATGTACCTCAACAACTGGCACCTGATCTTCGCCTACGTCGTGATGATGAGCCTGCCCATGATCCTCGTGTTCGTCATCGCCCAGCGCCGCATCGTCTCCGGCATCACCAGCGGCGCCGTGAAGTAGCCCACCCCCCGTTTCCCGGCAGTACCACGAACCTCCCGCAACGGTGCGGGCGGAGGAGGACAGTCATGCCTCGAGCACATCGTAGATCCGGACGCTTCCGCAGCCTGGTGGGCGCGGGCGTCGTCACCGCCGCCCTCGTGGGGACGGCCCTGGCCGTCCCCACAGCGCAGGCCGCCACGCCACAGCTGTCCGTCGACCTCGGCCAGACCACGGGCGCCGTCATGCACGGAGCCAACGGCGCTCTGTACGGACTCAGCGACGACGGAGTGCCCGGGGACAGCGTGGTCGCGCCCCTGCACATGACGAGTATCGCGCAGAAGGCGCCCGACGGCGCCCAGCACCCCAACGGCGACGCGCTGGTCGTCCAGTCGCAGTACGCCCGGACCGGCGGCGGCGACAACCTGATCTACATGCAGGACATCTACGCCAACTGGCCTTACGACAACCTCGGACTGAGTGACTACCTGGCCAAGGTCGACACCATGGTCCGCAAGGTGGCCGTCCGTTCCGACGCCGACACGTTCGTCTGGGTGCCCTTCAACGAGCCGGACGGCATCTGGTACACCGGTCTGCGCAGTTCCAACTCCACGACCTACGCGAACGCACGGAGCAGCTTCGAAAGCGACTGGGCCGCCGTCTACAGCAAGATCCGGTCGATCATCCCCAACGCCCGGATCGCCGGACCCAACGAGACCAAGTGGGACGCCAGGTTCATGGGTGACTTCTACCCGTGGGCCAAGGCCAACAACGTCCTGCCGGACGTCACCACCTGGCACGAGCTGGCGCCCAGCTCCCTGGCGAACTTCGACTCCAACCTCGCCGCCTACCGGGCCATCGAGACCAACGCCGGCATCAGCAAGCGGCCGGTCAACATCGACGAGTACGCCGACCAGCGCGACCTGTCGGTCCCGGGCCAGATGATCCAATGGATGTCCCTGTTCGAACGGAACAAGGTCGACGCCGACCTGGCGTACTGGGACGTCGCCGGGAACCTGGACGACAACGTCGCCCAGACCAACATCCCGAACGGCAACTGGTGGCTGATGCGCTGGTACGCCGGCCTGACCGGACAAACCACCAAGGTGACCCCGCCTCAGACCAACGTCGTCGACACACTCCAGGGCATCGCGTCACTGGACACCGACCGCAAGCAGGCCCAGGTGCTCCTCGGCGGCGGAACCTCCGGCTCGGCCGACACCGTCATCCAGCACATACCGTCGTCCTTCGGCAGCAACGTCAACGTCACCGTCGAGCGCACCGCGTGGAGCGGCTACGAGGGAGGGGCGCCGGCGCCGGGCGTGCTGGCTCGCAGCACTTACACCGTCGCCGCCGACGGCAGCATCACCGTGCCGCTGACCAACCTCGACCCGATGTCGGCCTACCGCATCACCGTCAACCCGGGCGGTTCCGGCTCGCCCGCCGCGGCCTCCGTCCCGTGGTCGGCGTCGTACGAGGCCGAGAACGCGAACATCACCAGCGGTACGGTCTACACCCAGGGCACGGTTTCCAACTACTTCGGCCACGCCACCTCAGGCACCAAGGACGTCGGCAGCCTGAACCAGTCAACCAGCAAGGTCGCCTTCACCGTCAATGTCCCGACCACGGGCACGTACGACCTCGACGTCTTCTACGGTAACCAGTCCGGAGCTCCGGCGACGCAGACCCTCACGGTCGACGGCGGCGCCGCGCAGACGATCGCCTACGGTCCGACCCTGTCCTGGGTCTACCGCGCCACCGCGGGTGCCTCGGTCTCACTGACGGCAGGCACGCACACTCTGGCCCTGGCCAAGGGCACCAACGAGGTGACTCTCGACAAGATCGACCTCACCGCCGCCTCCAGCGCGGAGACCGTCTACCCCGCCGCCTACACCGACATCACCGGCTCGCCGACCTACGACTACTCCGTCTCCGGGACCACCGGCGCCGGTGCCCTGTCCCTGGCCTCCGGAGACTCCGCCGTCTTCGATGTCAACGCCCCGGCCGACGGCTACTACACCGTTCACACCGACTACTCCTCCAACGGATCAGGCTCCCTCACCCTGGACGGCGCCACCGCCGTGACGCTGGCCTCCACCGGTGGCACGCTCACCGACAAGAGCTCACGGCTGTACCTGTCCGCAGGCAACAACCGCATCACCGCCGCCGCGTCCGGATCCACCACACTGGCCCTGCGCGACCTGCGGGTTTCAGCGAGCGGTGACACCACCGGGGTGGCCACCTACCAGGCCGAGGACGGCACCCGAGGCGGAACCGCCGTCGTCACCTCGGACACCTGGGCCTCCGGCGGCAAGTTCGTCGGATTCATCGGCAACGGCGCGAACAACACGCTGACCGTCCAAGTCAGTGCCTCGAGCGCCGGGCGCTACGTCATGAACGTCCGCTACGCCAACAACCAGGTCTCCGGCTCCGGCAACTACAACACCAACGTGGTCTCCCGTGCGGCCCAGATCAGCGTCAACGGCACCGCCCAGACAGTGATGTTCCGCAACAACTACAGCTGGAACAACTACTGGGACCTGCCCGTCCCCGTCACCCTGAGTGCGGGCACCAACACGATCACCTTCGCCAACTCCACGGCCTACGCCCCCAACATCGACCGCATCACCGTCGCACCGCTCGCCGGCTGACGACCCACCTCTCCACACCGCCTACAGAAAGGCTCGCCCGGTGAACGCCGAACTCGAAGAAGCAACGCCTCCCCACACCTACGTCATCGGGGTGGACTTCGGGACGCTCTCCGGGCGGGCCGTGGTGGTACGGGTCTCCGACGGCACCGAACTGGCCGCCGCCGAGCACCCCTACCGTCACGCCGTGCTCGACCGCGCGCTGCCTGACGGCACCCCGCTGCCGCCCGACTGGGCCCTGCAGGTGCCGACCGACTACCTTGACGTCCTGCGCACCGCCGTCCCCGAGGCTCTGGTCCGGTCCGGAGTCCTGCCCGAGCAGGTCATCGGCATCGGCACGGACTTCACCGCGTGCACAATGCTGCCGGTACTCGCGGACGGCACGCCCCTGTGCGACCTGCCTGAGTTCACGGGCCGTCCACATGCCTACGTCAAGCTGTGGCGCCACCACGCCGCCCAGGCGCAGGCGGACCGGATCACCGCGCTGGCCGACGAACGCAAGGAGCCGTGGCTCAAGCGGTACGGCGGGAAGATCTCCTCGGAGTGGGAGTTCGCCAAGGCACTGCAACTGCTGGAGGAGGATCCCGAGCTCTACGAACTGACCGACCGCTGGATCGAAGCCGCCGACTGGATCGTCTGGCGCCTGAGCGGCACTTATCTGCGCAACGCCTGCACCGCCGGGTACAAGGGCCAGTACCAGGACGGCGGATACCCCTCCGCCGACTACCTCGCCGCGCTCAACCCGGGCTTTGCCGACTTCGTCACCGACAAACTGGAGCACCCGATCGGCCAACTCGGCGGACTGGCCGGGAGGCTGACGGCCGAGGCCGCGCAGTGGACGGGCCTGCCCGAGGGCATCGCCGTGTGCGTCGGGAACGTGGACGCGCATGTCACCGCGCCCGCCGCGACCGCGGTGGAGCCGGGCCGCATGGTCGCCATCATGGGCACGTCAACCTGCCATGTGATGAGCTCGGACCAGTGGGCCGAGGTGCCGGGCATGTGCGGTGTCGTCGACGGAGGTATCCTGCCTGGCCTGTGGGGATACGAGGCCGGGCAGAGCGGCGTCGGCGACATCTTCGGCTGGTTCGTGCGCACCGCGTTCCCCACGTCCTACGCCGAGGAGGCGGCCACACTCGGCCGTGACGCGCACGAGCACCTGACGGCCCTCGCCGCCGATCAGAAGGTGGGCGAGCACGGCCTGATCGCCCTGGACTGGCAGAGCGGCAACCGCTCCGTCCTGGTCGACCACGACCTCAGCGGCCTCCTGGTGGGTCTGACCCTGTCCACGCGCCCCGAAGACGTCTACCGGGCCCTCCTCGAGGCCACCGCCTTCGGCACCCGCACCATCATCGAGGCGTTCGAGACATCGGGCGTGCCCGTCCGGGAGCTCATCGTCGCGGGCGGGCTCACGAAGAACGCCCTGCTGATGCAGATCTACGCCGACGTCACCCGCCTCCCCCTCGGCGTCATCGACTCGGCACAGGGCCCCGCCCTCGGCGCCGCCATGCACGCCGCGGTCGCGGCGCGTGCGTACTCGGACATCCGGGGCGCCGCCAGGGCGATGGGCAAGGCCCGGCCGGCCGTCTACCTGCCCGACCCCGACCGGGCCGCTGACTATGACCGCTTGTACGCCGAATACCGGCTGCTCCACGACTACTTCGGCCGCGGGACCAACGAAGTCATGCACCGGCTGCGCCGCATCCGAGCGCAGGCGTCCGCATGACCGGTGCCCCGCCAGGTGGCCGTCGCCCTTCGAAAGGAACAACCCTCATGGCAAGCAATATCGCTCCCAACCAGACACAGGAGATCTGGTTCCTCACCGGCAGTCAGGGACTGTACGGCGACGATGTCCTGCGCCAGGTGGCCGAACAGTCCCGGACCATCTGCGAGATACTTGACGGCAACGCCGAGATCCCGGTGCGGATCGTGTGGAAGCCGGTTCTCACCGACGCCGAGTCGATCCGCAGGGTGTGCCAGGCGGCGAACGCCTCCGAGGGCTGCGTGGGAGTGATGGCATGGATGCACACCTTCTCCCCGGCCAAGATGTGGATCGCCGGACTCACCGCCCTGGACCAGCCCCTGCTGCACCTGCACACCCAGCGCAATCTGTCGCTGCCCTGGCCGAGTATCGACATGGACTTCATGAACCTCAACCAGGCCGCCCACGGCGACCGTGAGTTCGGGCACATCGAAGCCCGCGTCGGCGTCCACCGCAAGATCGTCGCCGGTCACGCCACCGACCCCCGGGTCGTGCGCCGCATCGCCGCCTGGGCCCGCGCCGCCATCGGCCGACACGCCTCACGCACCCTGCGGCTGGCGCGCTTCGGCGACAACATGCGCGACGTGGCCGTGACTGAGGGCGACAAGGTAGAGGCCCAGCTGCGGTTCGGCTTCTCGGTCAACACCTACGCCGTGAACGACCTGGTCGCCGTCGTGGACGCCGTCGAGGACAGGGCCGCGGTGAAACTGGCGGACGAGTACGTGGAGTCGTACAACGTGGTGCCGGCCCTGCGGCCGGGCGGCATCCGCCACGCCTCGCTGCTGTACGCGGCCCGCATCGAGCTCGGCCTGCGCACCTTTCTCACCGAGGGCGGCTTCACCGCATTCACCACCAACTTCGAGGACCTCGGCGGCCTGCGCCAGTTGCCCGGCCTGGCCGTCCAGCGGCTGATGGCCGACGGTTACGGCTTCGGCGGCGAGGGCGACTGGAAGACCTCCGCGCTGCTGCGCACGGTGAAGGTCATGGGCGTCGGCCGCCCCGGCGGCACCACCTTCATGGAGGACTACACCTATCACCTCGGCCCAGGCACCCCCCGCGTCCTCGGCGCCCACATGCTGGAGGTCTGTCCCTCGGTGGCGGCCGACCGCCCAAGCTGCGAGATTCACGCCCTGTCCATCGGCGATCGTGAGGACCCGGTCCGGCTGGTGTTCAACGCGGCTGCAGGACCCGCCGTCGTGGTCGGCCTCTCCGACCTCGGCGACCGCTTCCGGCTGACGGCCAACGCCGTCGATGTCGTCGCCCCGAGCGAGCCGCTGCGTCGGCTGCCCGTGGCCAGGGCCGTCTGGAAGCCGCGCCCCTCGCTCGCGGAGTCCGCCGAGAGCTGGCTGCTCGCCGGCGCCCCGCACCACACCGTGCTGAGCTCCGTGGTCGACATCGAGACCCTCACCGACTACGCCGCGATGATCGGCGTCGAGCTGCTCACCATCGACGAGAACACGACCACCGAGCAGTTCACCAAGGAAATCCGCTGGAACGCCGCATACCACCGGCTCGCCCAGGCCCTGTGACCACCATGAACCATGTGCGAGGAGAGGACCGCATGACCTCACGAGTCCGCGACGGTCTCCGGCAAGAAGTACTCGACGCCAATCTGGCCATCCCCCAGGCTGGTCTGGCGACTCTGACCTGGGGCAACGTGAGCGGCGTCGACCGGGAGGCAGGCCTCTTCGTGATCAAGCCCTCCGGTGTCCCCTACGAGAACCTGACCATCGACCATCTGGTGACGGTACGCCTGTCCGACGGCCAGGTCATCGACAGCAGTCTGCGGCCCTCCACCGACACCGAGACTCACCGCTGCCTCTACCTGGCGTTCCCGTCCATCGGCGGCGTCACCCATACCCACTCCACGCACGCAGTCGCCTTCGCCCAGGCCCGCCGCGACATACCCGTCCTCGGCACCACCCACGCCGACACCTTCAACGGCCCCATCCCCTGCACTCCCGACCTGACCGCCGAGCAGTGCGCGAAGGACTACGAGTACAACACCGGTCGCGTCATCGTGGACATGCTGAAGGAGGACGACCGGCGAGCGACCGAGGTCCCCGCCGCCCTCGTGGCCAACCATGGCCCCTTCACCTGGGGAGCCACAGCCCGCAAGTCCCTCGAACACGCCATCATCTGCGAGGCCGTCGCCGACATCGCCATCCACACCCTCGCCCTGATCCCTTCCGCGCCGCCACCCAGCCATCTGCTCGACCGCCACTACGCCCGCAAGCACGGCCCCGACGCGTACTACGGCAATCCCACCTCGCCTCCAGCCTCGTGACCATGGGCACTCGCTATTGTCCGGCCCATCGCACACGCGTCACGGGACCTCACCTCGGAGCACCGGCCACCTGCCCGACGACCGGCGCGCAAGCACTGCCGGCCAACTGATCCCCATCATGTTCGAAGAAGTGCACGTGACGGTCCGCTCTCGGACACACCACGCATCAGGCACGGGCACCGTTCTCATCCCTTATCGGGTTCCGAGGTATGGAACCGGCTGATCGACACGCTGCTGAGCCACGCCTACGTTGCCGTGTCACCGGCCGACGATCCCGTCGACCGGACGCCGGAGAATACGGGCGTGGCTCACAGTCGAGAGGTCTTCGACACGATGCTCGACGGCCACAAGACCGTAGGTCATGAGCGATATCCGTCTCTGGCATGTGGACAGAGCATTCGTCATCGGACGGCCCGTTCACGAGCGTGCCATACGGCGCGGGCCACTCAGGGAAGGTAACCAGTGGAGATTTTCGGCAACTTGTGGGAGAGCGCTTGGCGCAAGCAGTACCTGCGTCACTTCCGTAGAGAATCCCGGGCGGTGCTCGCGCAGACAGCGGAGGTTGTCGGACAGGTCAAGGCCCAGGCAAACGAGATCTACCAAGCACGCCGCTGCGAAGCGCCGGACCCACAGGGTTTGATGATCATCAGCACCTGCTCGCTGATCCTCGCTTCATACCGCGAACTCATCCGGAACGGTGTCGCCGAGGACAGGGCCTTCGAAGTGGTACGACGTTCGTTCAGCAGCATCTTCTCGGCTCCGGCGAGGAAGAGTGTCCGGGCCATGCTGGCATTTCTGCCTGACCCGGTCAGGACCATGCGTAAGCGATCGATAGCACCACTGTTCCGCGCAGCCTTCGGTCGCCTCTTCACGTTCGAGGAGGAGCGCACCAGCGACAGCTTCGTGTTCGTGATCCCGCAGTGTGGCATCTACGACTTCTTTCTTCAGGAGGGAGAGCCGCAGCTGACGCGGGCATTCTGCGCATGGGACAGGAACTGGCTGGGGGTGCTGGACTCCTCCGATCGCCCCGTCGCCACCAGACGCTCACTCACGCTTGTGACCGGCGGACACCGTTGCGAGTTCCACTTCGAGCCCGCCGAACCGCGTCCGGCACCAACCGTGGATGTGACCCTCTGACACGAGAGCTCTGGACCGCGTACTCACCGACACGCCGTCGAGCCGGCCGCGAACCGGTCCCTGCTGTTCTGGCGTCGGGACGTGCCCGGTTAGCCGCCGCAAGCCACCAACTCGTTCATCAGCGATCACTGTGATGAAGGGGTGATGCGCGGCGGCGCCGGCAAGGAGTTGGGTCCATCTCCGACAGACTCAGCCGGGCGCCCGGCTTGTCGGGTCGGCTTTCGTGAGGAAGACAGGTACTCAGCCCTGTCAGGACGAACCACAGTTAGTCCAAGGAGTCACGCAGCGACTCGACCGAGCCAGTCGGTGACGGAACGCGGTACGGATCCGAGAATCTTCTGGGCGCTTGTGCTCCCGCCGATGATGTTCTCGCTCTGGATGTTGATCGCCTCGTAGAGGCCGACCACCGGAGCACTGGCTGCGGCGCCGAACAGCGGGGCTATGAGCTCACCGAATGCGTCGGGGGTAATGGCCTCGAACCATACCGGCCTGCCGAGGTGAGCGGCGAACCCGGCGGCCAGGTCCGGGCCAGTCAGTCCGGGCAGGTGGCCCACGCCGACGGTGCCGGTGACCGTGGCATCGGCGAGCAGGCGGACCACGACGTCGGCGACGTCCAGGTGGGAACTCCAGGAGACGGAGAAGCTCTCCGGAAGCGGGTAGCGCAGGACTCCCTCCTCCTGTACGGGACCCGCCAGGACGGGGAGCAGCAGGTTCTCCAGGTACAGACGGGGCGCGACCATCGCAGTGGATACCCCCGTCTCTTCGATCTTGCGGACCAGTGCGGCAAGGGGGCTGTCCGGCGCGACCTGGAGCGGTGAGGTGGGCTGGTCGACGATCTGGCCGCTCGTGGAGATCACCACCCGCCCCGGCTTCGCCTCGGCGACGGCGGCCGCAATCGCGTCGGCATAGACACCGAGCTGCCCCGGTGCGCCCATCGGCAGGTGCACGAATACGCCCGCCGCGTCGGCGTAGGCGGCGGTCAGGGAGTCGACGTCGGCCAGGTCGACGGCGACCGACGCGACGCCTTCCGGCACGTTCTGCGTGGTACGCACGGCAGCAACAGGATGCTTGCCCGCAGCTCGGAGGGCGGAGAGAACAGGGGAACCTTGGGCGCCGGTCGCGCCGTGAACGATGTAGGTCATGCGCCTATTGGTGCATACATTGCACCAGTTACGTCAACTGCACTATTGGGTAGGATCCAGATCGTGAGCAATGACGAACTGCCCGAATGCGGGGTCGCCCGCTTCCTGATCTTGTTCGACGGACCGTGGGCGACGTTGATCGTGCGGGAGCTGATGCACGGCCCGCACCGGTTCAGCCTGTTGCGCGACGCCTTGCCCAGGATCAGCGCGCACACCCTGACCAACCGCCTGCGCCGCTTCGAGACGCACGGCATCGTCACCCGCACCGTATACCCCGAGATCCCGCCTCGTGTGGTCTACGAACTCACCCCTCTGGGACGCCGGCTCCAGCCGGTGCTGGATGCGATGAACGAGTGGGGCATGGCGGCACCGGCCACGACATTCACCGATGTGCAGCCGACGACCGAACCCGGCGTGGTGCGCCGCTGACACCACGGATCAACCCGAGCGCGTACCCCTGGCTACCGTCAGCTGCGCGCCTCTTCGACCGGCTCAACGGTCTGCTGCGCCACCTGATGCGTGAGGACGAAGGCGCAGCGCCGAGCTGGGCGCCGGCATGGTGTACGCCCAGATCGCCAACGCGAGAGGCATTTCGGCGCCGTAGCTCTCGGGCTTCTCCTGACTGTCTGGATGACCTCGGCGGGCGCCTCCGACAACGCAGCCAGCAACCGCTGCTCTCCCCAGGAGCCACCAAGGCCATGCCCGGCTCATCATGGCATGGGCCCACACCTGGTACCACGCCATGGCCGTGAGCCATGGCGTCCGTCTCGCCACCGACGTCGTCCCCTTCCGTCCTCCGGACCCGTGGGCGTACGTCAACGAGTTCTGCTGACGGCCGTCAGCTGTCCCCGTGATGGCCGCAGCGGCCTTCGAGAACCCAGTGGCCGTCTGATGGGGCGGCGCGGATCGCTCGTCAATGTCCCGACCGCACCACCGAACGCTGCTGCAGCAAGTCCAGCGCGATGTCGACGATCATGTCTTCCTGCCCGCCGACCAGCCCGCGCCGGCCGACCTCCAGGAGGAGCTCACGAACATCGATGCCGTACCGCTGTGACGCGGTTTCGGCGTGGCGCAGGAAGCTGGAGTAGACCCCGGCATAGCCGAGGGTGAGGGTCTCCCGGTCGACTCGGACGGGTCGGTCCTGCAACGGCCGTACGATGTCGTCGGCGGCGTCCTGGAGCGCGAACAGGTTGCAGCGGTGCTTCCATCCGTGGAGGTCGGCCACCGCAACGAAGGGCTCGATCGGGCAGTTGCCCGCCCCGGCGCCATGGCCGGCGAGAGAGGCATCGACCCGGGTCACACCCTCCTCGACGGCGACGACGCTGTTCGCCACCGACAGCGACAGGTTCTCGTGTGCGTGGATTCCGATCTCCGTCGACGCGTCGAGTACGTCACGGTAGGCGCGGATCCGCTCACGTACCCCGCTCATCGTCAACCGCCCGCCGGAGTCGGTCACGTAGACGCAATGAGCCCCGTAGGACTCCATCAGCTTCGCCTGCCCGGCCAGCTTCTCAGCACTGCTCATGTGGCTCATCATCAGGAAGCCGGAAACGTCCATGCCGAGTTCTCGGGCGGTCGCGATGTGCTGGGCGGACACGTCGGCCTCGGTGCAATGGGTTGCCACGCGTACGGAGCGGACACCGAGGCTGTAGGCGGTGCGCAGTTCCTCGATCGTGCCGATGCCGGGCAGCAGCAGCGTGGTGAGCCGGGCCCGCGTGATGTTGGCGGCGGCGGCCTCGATCCACTCCCAGTCGCTGTGCGAGCCGGGGCCGTAGTTGAGGGACCCACCGGCGAGGCCGTCGCCATGGGCGACCTCGATGCCGTCGACACCTGCGGCGTCGAGGGCGGCCACGATGCGGGCCACGTCCTCGGGGGTGATGCGGTGGCGGACGGCGTGCATGCCGTCCCGCAGGGTGACGTCCTGGACGAAGAGGGCGCGGTTCATCGGGTGGTCGCCTTCCGCTGTGCGATCCGCTCGCCGACCCGGAGGGCCGCCGAGGTCATGATGTCGAGGTTCCCGGCGTACTCCGGGAGGTAGTGCGCGGCTCCCTCGACCTCGAGGAAGACCGAGACCTGGTGGGTGGCGCGGGTCGAGCTGCCGACGGCGAGAAGAGTGTGGACCGGCTGGTCGTCGGGGACCGGCGTGATCTGCACCGGCTGCTTCAACCGGTAGCCGGGGACGTACGCCGCGACATCGGCGATCATCTTCTCGATCGACGCGCGGATCTGGTCGTGCGTCCCCTCCTCGGGTGCCTTCACCAGGCAGAGCACGGTGTCGCGCATGATGAGCGGCGGCTCTGCCGGGTTGAGAATGATGATCGCCTTGCCGCGTTCCGCGCCGCCCACGGACTCGATGGCGTGGGAGGTCGTCTCGGTGAACTCGTCGATGTTGGCGCGGGTGCCGGGCCCCGCGGACTTCGAGGCGATCGAGGCGATGATCTCGGCGTAGGCGACGGGCGCCACGCGTGACACCGCGGCAACGATCGGGATGGTGGCCTGGCCGCCGCAGGTCACCATGTTCACGTCGGGCGCGTCGAGGTGCTGCTCGATGTTCACCGCCGGAACGACGAAGGGGCCGATCGCGGCCGGTGTGAGGTCGACGAGCCGCTTGCCCAGCGGCTGGAGTCGGGCAGCGTTGACGTGGTGCGCCTTGGCCGACGTGGCATCGAACACGATCTCGATGTCGTCGAAGCCGTCCAGCGCGACGAGCCCCTCGACGCCCTCAGCCGTGATGGGCACGCCGAGTCGGGCGGCTCGGGCCAGTCCGTCCGAGGCGGGGTCGATGCCGACCATCGCACCCATCGCCAGGTGCTCGGAGTGACGTAGCACTTTGATCATCAGGTCGGTGCCGATGTTGCCCGAGCCGATGACGGCCACCTTGGTCCGGGTCTCAGTCATGGTTTCTCCGTGTGGTAGCGGTGCGGGTGATGGCCTCGGTGAAGGACGGTCAGGCGGCGGGACCGAAGCGGGCCGTGACGCTGCCCAGTTCGGTGATGTGGGCCGTCACGACATCCCCGGCCCTGACGGGTGCCATGGGCCCGAGGGCCCCGGAGAGCACGACCTGGCCTGCTGTCAACGGCTGTCCGAGGTCGCGGGCGGTGACGGCCAGCCACTGCAGGGCTCGCAGGGGGTCGCCGAGGCACGCGGCGCCGGAACCCGTCGACACGGTGGTCCCGCCGATCGCCATGGTCATGTCCGAGTCGGCCGGCTCGAACCCGGTCAGCGGGACCTTCGCGTCGCCCAGCACGAACTGCCCACTGGAAGCGTTGTCGGCCACAGTGTCGGCGAACGTGATGTCCCAGTCGGCCACCCTGCTGTCGACGATCTCCAGAGCCGGTACCGCATAGGCGACCGCGGCCCGGATCTGTGCGTCGTCCAGCGGCCCCTCCACTAGGCCCTCAGCGAGGACGAAGGCGATCTCCGCCTCCACCTTCGGCTGCAGCAGCCGAGCCATGGGGACGAATTCGTCCTCGCCGTACTGCATGTCGTGGAACAGCACCCCGAAGTCCGGCCGATCGACCCCCAACTGCCGCTGGACGGCCGGGGAAGTGAGGCCGATCTTCCTCCCGACCACCACCGCCCCCTCGGCGATGCGCCGCTCGGTTAGGAGTTGCTGCACGGCATAGGCCGCATGCACGTCGTCGGCACCGATGAGGTGGCGGACCGGTGCGCAGGGCGTGCCGGTCCGGGAGGCCGCCGCGAGACGCGCGGCCGCCTCCCGGACGGAACCCGTCCGGTGGCTGGTGGGGTCTTCGGATGCCATGTGCTTCATGCGCCGATCGTCGGGCGGCGGCGGCTCGTCCTCCAGCCCGGAGTTCCAGGCAGCGGAACCCACGCTCAGACGATGTGCCCCGACGCGCGGAGCGGTTTTGGAGAAACAGACCGTTGCCAAGCGCCGGACCTCGTTCTACTTTGAAGGTATGTTGGTCAGTCCTTCCGTCATTAGCCAGGCCGCCACCCCGGCCGGGCGACCGTCAGACGTCAGCAGGGAGTCGCCCACCTCGTCGGTGGACAAGGCCGTCTCCCTGCTCATCGCGTTCAGTCACACCAGTGGCGGCGCGACCCTCACCGAACTCGCGCGCGAGGCCGGCGTCTCGAAGTCGACCGCTCACCGGCTGCTCGGCATGCTGCGCAGCGCCGGCTTGGTGGACCGCGATGAGATGGACTGGTATCTGCGCTCGCCGGTGCTCCGGCTGGGTGCGCTGGCCCTGCGCGGCGAGGCCGGCATCCTGCGCGAGGTGGCGCTGCCCTACATGACGGAGTTGTACGAGGAGACTCACGAAAACGTGCATCTCGCGCTCCTCGAAGGCGATGAGGTCGTGTACCTGGAAAAGCTGTACGGTCACCGCTCCACTCCTGCGCCGTCCCGTGTCGGGCACCGGGTGCCCTGTCACACATCGGGGCTGGGGAAGGCCATGCTGGCGTTCTCCGGTGAGCCGGCCGTGCGAAGGGTGGTCGCCGACGGGCTGCGTCCGGCATCGGCGCGCTCGGTGACCGTCCCCGGCGTGTTCCTGCGCCAGCTGGAGGCGGTGCGTACCGACAGGGTCGCCTACGACCGTGAGGAGACATGGCTCGGTCTCACCTGCGTGGCCGCGCCGATTCTCGGCCCGTCCGGGCGGCCGGTCGCGGCGATCTCCGTGGCCGGGTGTTCACGCACGATGAATCTCGACGCGCTCGCACCGAAGGTACGGGCCGCAGCGACGCAGATCGGGCGCAAGACCGGCCCGGACGTGGACCTCCTCGCCGCCGGCTGAGTAGACGCAATCCGATGAAGGGAAACAAAGGCAGTGAGCAGTGTTCAGGCGTTGGGCTCGGGTTCGGCGGATCCGGGATTCACTCCCCTGATCGGTGTGACCGGACACCGCAGGTACGGCTACGAGGTGCAATCGATGCCGTCCTTCGTCGCCCATGAGCCGATGGACATCTACATCTCGCCCTATGCCCGGAGCGTCGCCCAGGCCGGCGGCACCCCGGTTCTGCTGACCCGGGAGGCGGACCCCGGTGCCGTCATCGAACGGCTCGACGGACTGCTGCTCGCCGGAGGTGAGGACGTCGACCCCATCCGCTACGGCGAGGCCGCGCCCCCCAACGCGGGCCTGATCGACCCGGGCCGCGACGCGCTCGAATTCGCGCTGTTCGAGGCCGCCGCGGCGCGCGGTATCCCCGTGCTGGGAGTGTGTCGTGGTCTTCAGCTGATCAATGTGGCCTGCGGCGGCACGCTGATTCCGGATATCCCGCACGACTCGGGCCAGGCCCATGGCTTCCGCGGTTACCCGGGCGCGCACCGCAGACACGCGGTCGAGATCGCCGAGGGTTCGGCGCTGAACGGCCTGCTCGGCTCCTCGGCGGACGTCAACAGCTACCACCACCAGGCCGTCGCCGCTCCGGGCAGTGGCGTCGTGGTCACGGCCCAGGCCAAGGACGGTATCGTCGAGGCCATCGAAATCCCGGACCGGCGCGTGCTCGCCGTCCAGTGGCACCCTGAGATGTTCGGCGGCGACCCGGTCTTCGACTGGCTGGTCGAGCAGGCACGCCTGCCGCTTGGTCCGCGTACCGAAGTCGAGGATGATGCTCTCCGTGCAGTCTGCAGCTGAAGTGGAGGAGGGCGACGCTCAGTGGCGTCGCCCTCCCGGTCGTGCGCCGCGTTCGACGGCGGAGGACGTTCACGCACGGCTCAAGAACATGATCCACACAGGTGAGCTCGGCCCCGGGGACCGTCTGCCCCCCGAGCGTCGTCTGTGCGCGATGCTCGAGGTCTCCCGATCGACCCTCCGTGAGGGTCTCAGCGCGCTGCGCGCCGACGGATACCTCGAAGCTCGCCGCGGAGCGGGAGGCGGCACGTTCATCTCGCGTCTCGACGAGCCGTATGCGCGCTGGCTCACCTCGATGCGTTCGGACAAGGGCCGGCTACGCGACATCATGGACCTCCGCAGTGCCGTCGAGTGCGAGATCGCCCTGCTGGCCGCCGAACGGGGCACGGAGGCCCAGTTGCAGGGGTTGTCGGCAACCTTGGCCATGGACGGTTCGGAGCTCGGTCCCGGACAGTTCCGTGAGGCCGACGCCCAGTTCCACGGGCTCCTCGCGGAGGCCGCGGCCAGCCCCCGGCTCAAGGCGCTGATGGTCGAGGCCCGTGGCGAGCTCTTCGCCCCGGCCAGCACTCCGCTGATCGACGAGCCCACCATCGCCCGCAGCCATGCCGAGCACCAGGCGATCCTGGAAGCGGTCCGGGCGAGGGACCCGCTGCGGGCCGCCCAGAGCATGAGGGCCCACCTCCACTCGACCTTCGTCGACGTCTCGTCCGTCATCGACGGCCCGCATCTCAGGGATGCGTGAGGCGCTCACGGGTTGGAGGTCGTCTCCAGTAGGTCCGCCACCGTGGCGGGGTCAAGGAGGTGCGCGGCATGGGTGCCTTCGAAGAGCACCGGTTCAACCCCGAGGCGGGCCGTGTACTTGGGCGTCCACCAGTTCTCATTCCGCGGGAGGGACCTGTCCTGCGTACCCACGAGGTACGAGACCGGAAGCCTCGGGACGGCGGAGTCGGCGGCGGTCATCCGCTCGCTCATGTAGGCGATCGGCAGGGGGCGGAGCAAGGAGTACGTCAAGGCCTGGACGGGCTCCGGAGCCGTGTGCACGAAACTGCTCTGCCATCGGGCGTACGGAGCCAGGACCGCGTGGCCGCCATAAGCAGCGGCGCCCGACTTGAGCATGTCGGTGTCCTCGGCGGGGATGCCCTCGAAGATCGACTCCTCCGCGCGAGGAACGAAGGCACTCCAGTAGACGACCCGCGCGATGCGGTCCGCCAGCCGGTTGGCCACGGCCGTGACGGGATAACCGCTCACATCATGGCCGACCAGGACGATGTCGCGCAGGTCTCGGCGCTCGATCTCCGAGGCGACGAACGTGATCGCGTCGCCGAGCGAGACGGTGGCCGGATCGTCGCCCGTCGCACTGCCGGGCAGCGTCAGGGCGATGGCCCGATGGCCTCGCTGCTCCAGGTCTCGGACGACGGCGTTCCACGCCCAGCCGCCCGCCCATGCGCCGGCGACGAGGACGAAGGTCTTGGATTCGGGGTTCATGGGACGATCCGAGCACGTATGCGCCATCTCGCACAGTACAGATGTTGGACCGGCCGCCGACGGCGAGTCCCGATCACATCTGTCGCGCCGAGAGTTGCGCGGCGAAGGGGCTGGGCCGGAACCAACGGGTGCGAAAACCCTGCACGAGGTGCGGGGGCCCCTGAAACTCGATGTCGCCGGCCGTGAGCGCGGCCTCGCAGGATCGGACGCCCATCCGCAGCTCGCTGAGAACCCGCGGCGCCGCGACGACGATGAGGTCCACGTCGTCGTACTCGGTCGCGCCCACGCACACGCCGGAGCCCGACGGCCCGGCATGGAGCCATCCACGGGGATGCTCCCCCTCGGGGAACCTGAACTCGATGCCGATGCGTCCGTTCGGAAGCGCCTCGTGATCGAGGCTCTGGTAGAGCCGCCACAGCAGCAGGGCGGCGTCGGACTGCTCGTCGGTCGGAGGAGGGAAGCACCAGTCGGCGGACCAGCGACCGATCGCCTCGATGACCGGCCGTACCGCGTGACCGGCAACTGTGAGGTGGTACTCGAACCGGCCACCGCGGTCCGTGGGAACCCGATCCAGAAGTCCGAGCCGTTCGAGGTGCCGGAGGCGGGTCGACAGCAGGGTGCGGGAGAGTCCGGGCAGTCCGCGATGGATCTCCGTGAAGCGGGTCGCCCCCACCATGACCTCGCGGATGATGAGCAGGGTCCAGCGGTCGCCTATGACACGGGTACCGACGGAGACGGGGCAGTACTCGGTAGGCGGGATCACATCGCCCGTCGGACCGGGGGTGGAGTGGACAGACGTCTCAAAGGTCGTCAACGCTGTTCCTCTCGCATGGGGAAGCGCCGGGATGTACAGGTACTCCAGACCACGGCGACGGGAACCCGGGGCGATGGCGAGGCCGCGGACGTTTCGCCCTCGGATGCCGCTGCGCCTCCCCGGGGTTGCCGCCCAGCACTGCCGCGTGGGACCCGAAGCCTGCCGGGTCCCACGCGGAGAGGCTTTGCCCAGGTCTATCCGTGGAGAATCACCTCGGGCTCGCCAGCGGTGAGCACATGGAGTCGCCCGGCCTTGCCTGCGGCCGAGAACGCGGCCCGGATGCCGGAGCTGCCCTCACGGAAGTGCGACCAGGAGTCGTAGTGCACCGGTACGACCAGGGCGTCGGGCCACAGGTCGGAGACCTCCACACACGTCTCACCCGACATCGTGATGCACACCCCGTCGGCGAGTTCGTCCCAGCCGGGGTTGCCGGCGAAGAGAACCGCCAGTTCCACGTCGGGGAAGCGGGTCGCGATCTCGCGGACGACGTCGACCGAGGAATTGTCGCCGGCGACGTACGTCGTCGGGATGTCGCCGGTCAGCACGAAGCCGGTGACCGGTCCGACCGCCTGCCAGATGCCATCCGGACCGTGGTGCGCGGGCACACCGGTGACGGTGACGGACCGCCCGTCGGGCAGCTGGTAGGTGCTCGCGGTGTAGTTCTCGACGCCAATGGCTCCTCCGCCGAGCCGCTTGGCTCCCGTCTCGGTCGTGTAGACCTGGCTCACGGTCTTGAGGAACTCCCGGCCTTTGCGGTCGAGGTTGTCCTCGTGGTGGTCGTGCGAGACCAGCGCGATGTCGACGCGGCCGATCTCCTCGGGCTGGCACGCCGGGGGCGCGGTCTTGCGCAGAGGGTGCGGGGGCTGGACCACATCGGCCTCGAACATCACCGGATAGTCACGCGGCTCGTCGAACGTGGGGTCGGTGATGATGCGAAGCCCGTTGATCTCGAGGACGAGGGTCGGGCCACCGATCAGCTGGGCGGTCATCGGCATCTTGGACACGGCAGCGCTCCAGGGACGGATCTCGTTGCAATGGGTTGGGGCCAGTCAAGTCAGGGGCAGGACAGCGGGCCAGTCCAATTTCGGGACCGACAACACTTTCGAATGCACTCTCCATCGTTGCGCGCCGCGGCCGACCGGCGGCGCGCGGTCCTCGGCGGGGTGGAGGGGCGGGAGCCACCCGGGCGGGTCTGGCACCTACTAAGAACCCA
>NZ_JBEXXK010000082.1:0-44316 GCF_040630405.1 Streptomyces sp. NPDC005811 | reverse complement strand
CGGCCGGGATCGCCTGGCTCTTCCCGTCGTGCAGGACGCCGCTGTGGTGTGCCTCGGCGACGGCCAGGCCCCCGAGATCGGCGGGTATCGGCATGGCTGCGTGAAGCAGCCGGCCGTCCGTGGCCGCGTCGGTGCTCCGCGTGCGTCACTCGATGCGGCGGTGGACGTTCTCCCGTTCGCTGGGTCCCGGCGTGGTGTCGGCGATCCACGGGCCGTCGCCCGAGGGGTCGACGACGCCCTCCTCCAGCCAGGTGTGGGCGCCCGCGAGGACGTCCTTGACGACCTTGCGGTCCAGGTCGTCCGTGTTGTTCCACAGGCGGGTGAAGAGTTCGTCGACGCGCAGGCGGGACTGGCGGCAGAAGGCGTCGGCGAGGCGGTAGGCCTCCCGGCCGTGTTCGCCGCGGGTGCGCAGCAGCTCGGCCCGGACGCAGGCCGCGCTCATCGCGAAGAGTTCCGCGCCGATGTCGACGATCCGGCCGAGGAAGCCCTGCTTGGTCTCCATCCGGCCCTGCCAGCGGGACATGGCGTAGAAGGTGGAGCGGGCGAGTTTGCGGGCGTGGCGTTCGACGAACCGCAGATGCGCGGAGAGGTCGACGCCGCCGTACTTGAATCCGGGGTACGACGACGGCAGCTGGCCGGGGCCCGCGACCAGTTTCGGGAGCCACTTGGCGTAGAAGACTCCGGCGTTGGCGCCCGCCCTGGCCTTGTCCTGGAGGGACTTCTCGGGGTCGATGAGGTCGCCGGCGACGGAGAGGTGGGCGTCGACGGCCTCGCGGGCGATGAGGAGATGCATGATCTCCGTGGAGCCCTCGAAGATGCGGTTGATGCGCAGGTCGCGCAGGAGCTGTTCGGCGGGGACCGCGCGCTCGCCGCGGGCCCTGAGCGAGTCGGCGGTCTCGAAGCCGCGGCCGCCGCGGATCTGGATGAGTTCGTCGGCCATCCGCCAGCCCATCTCGGAGGCGAAGAGCTTGGCCAGCGCGCCCTCGATGCGGATGTCGTTGCGGTCCTCGTCGGCCATCTGGGAGGACAGGTCGAGCACGGCCTCCAGGGCGAAGGTGGTGGCGGCGATGAAGCTGATCTTCGCGCCGACCGCCTCGTGGCTCGCGATCGGCTTGCCCCACTGCTCGCGGGCCGCCGACCACTCGCGGGCGATCTTCAGCGACCACTTGCCGGCGGCGACGCAGGACGCGGGCAGGGAGAGCCGGCCGGTGTTGAGGGTGGTGAGGGCGATCTTCAGGCCGGCGCCCTCGGGGCCGATGCGGTTCGCGGCGGGGACCCGGACCTGGTGGAAGCGGGTGACGCCGTTCTCGATGCCGCGCAGGCCCATGAAGGCGTTGCGGTTCTCCACGGTGATGCCGGGCGAGTCGCTCTCCACGACGAAGGCGGAGATGCCGCCGGGGTGGCCCTCGCTCTTGGGGACGCGGGCCATCACGACCAGGAGGTCGGCGACGACGCCGTTGGTCGTCCACAGCTTGACGCCGTCGAGGACGTAGTCGTCGCCGTCGGGTACCGCGCTGGTGGCGAGGCGGGCCGGGTCGGAGCCGACGTCCGGTTCGGTGAGCAGGAAGGCGCTGATCGCCGTGGTGGCGCAGCGCGGCAGGAAGGCCTGCTTCTGCTCGGGGGTGCCGAACATCTTCAGCGGCTGCGGGACGCCGATCGACTGGTGGGCCGAGAGCAGCACGCCGACGGCGGGGCTGGCCGAGCCGACCAGGGCCAGTGCCTTGTTGTAGTACACCTGGGTGAGGCCGAGGCCGCCGTACTTGGGGTCGATCTTCATGCCGAGGGCGCCGAGTCCCTTGAGGCCGTTCACGACCTCGTCGGGGATACGGGCCTCGCGCTCGATCAGCGCCCCGTCGATCTCCGTCTCGCAGAACGCGCGGAGCTTGGTGAGGAACTGTTCGCCGCGCCGGACGGCCTCGTCGGTGGGGAGCGGATGAGGATGGATCAGGTCGAGGCGGAACCGGCCCAGGAACAGTTCCTTGGCGAAGCTGGGCTTGCGCCAGTCCTGTTCCCGGGCGGCCTCCGCCACCTGGCGTGCCTCACGCTCGGTGACGGTGGGTTTCTTCAGGGGTGGTGCGGACATGAGGCTCACCTCGCCGCGAATCGGGATCATGGCCCACATCGGTTACCGATGGGTGTTACTCGATCGTTGGTACCCGATCCGGGACGACCCCGCCACCCTTCGCGCGCCCGTCGGGCCCGGATCAGCCGATGGTGACCGCGTAGGACGTGGTGTCCGGACGGGCTGTTCCCTTGAAGAGCTCGGTGCCGGACCCGATGCCGGAGACGTACTTGTCGCGGGAGAGGAGCTTGCGCCGTACGAGTGCCCTCTTCGACAGACGGGGACGGCGGTGCCGCATGGGGTTGCCGTACTCTCTCTTCACGTTTTCTTCGGAACTCGCTGTCGAAGCGCTTCGACAGCCTATGGACACCCACCTCCGCTGGGGCTACTGTCGAACCACCCTCACCCCCTCTTGTTCACACTGCGCACTGTCGAAGCGCTTCACAAAGCTTGGAGAGCTGGATGGTCACCCTCGCCGAGGTCGCCCAGCACGCCGGAGTCTCGGCGAGCACGGTGAGCTATGTCCTCAGTGGCAAGCGGTCCATCTCCACGACCACCCGGCAGCGGGTCGAGCAGAGCATCCGCGAGCTGGGATACCACCCGAACGCGGGCGCCCGGGCGCTGGCCAGCAGCAGGTCGAACATCATCGCGCTGATGGTCCCGCTGCGCACCGACATGTATGTGCCGGTGATGATGGAGATCGCCATCGCGGTGGCCACCACGGCCCGCACCCATGGCTACGACGTGCTGCTGCTCACCGGCGAGGAGGGTCCCGACGCGGTGCGCCGGGTCACCGGCAGCGGGCTCGCCGACGCCATGATCCTGATGGACGTCCAGCTCGACGACGAACGGCTGCCGCTGCTGCGGCAGACGGACCAGCCCTCGGTGCTCATCGGGCTCCCCGCCGACACCACCGGCCTGACCTGCGTCGATCTCGACTTCACGGCGACCGGTGCGCTGTGCGTGGAGCATCTCGCCACGCTCGGCCACCGCGACATCGCTGTCATCGGCGAGGCACCCGCGGTGTACGAACGGCACACCGGCTTCGCCGAGCGCACGCTCGACGGGCTGCGCTCCCGCGCCCGGGAGACGGGTGTACGGCTGCTGCACCGCCCCTGCGAGGGCGGGTACGACGCGATGGCCGTGACCCTCGCCCGGATCCTCGACGAACGCCCGGGCACGACCGGGTTCGTCGTGCAGAACGAGTCGGCGGTCGAACCCCTGCTCGCGCTGCTGCGCCAGCAGGGCCGGGCCGTCCCCGAGGACGTCTCCGTGGTCGCGATCTGCCCCGAGCAGGTCGCCGTCCAGGCCTCGGTGCGGCTGACCTCGGTCGCCATCCCCGCCCAGGAGATGGGCCGGCATGCCGTGGAGCGTCTCGTGGCCAAGCTCGACGGCCGGGGCACCGACGAAGTCGTGCTGATCGAACCCGGGTTGACGGTCCGGGCGAGCACCGGCCCGGCCGCGCACTGAGGTTTCCCCCGCTCTCCCCTCCCTGTTGTGCCACGCCAGGGCACCCCCATGTCCGCACTCCTCCAGGAGCACAGGAGCCCCCTCGTGAATCAGCCTGCCGAAAACCCGACCAGTCACGGCACGGTCAGCCTCGCGCAGTCCTCCCCCACCGTCGGCACCTTCCGCGAGCGGGACGGCGCGCTGGAGTGGAGCGGCCGTCAGGAGACCCTCCGGATCGAGCCGTGGGGGCCGGACGCGGTCCGGGTGCGTGCCCGGCTCGGCGGTCCCGTGCTCGACGGACTGCCGGGCGCCCTGCTGGACACGGCGCCGCCGACGCCGTACACGATCAAGACCGAGGACGGGCGGGGGGTGCTGACCGTCGGCGGGCTCACCGTCGAGGTGGACGCCGAGGGCCTGATCCGCTTTCTGCGCACCGACGACGGCGGTGAGGTGCTGGCCGAGGAGCGCGCCCACTTCTGGTGGCCCGGCCCGCGGCTCTACACGGCCGTCGGCAACGGGTACCACCGGCTGGAGCAGCGGTTCGCCGCGTACGAGGACGAGAAGCTGTACGGGCTCGGCCAGCACCAGCACGGGCGGTTCGACCAGAAGGGCCTGGTCCTGGACCTGGTCCAGCGCAACGCCGAGGTCGGCATCCCGGTGCTGTCGTCCAGCCGCGGCTACACCCTGCTCTGGAACAACCCGGCGATCGGCCGGGTGGAGCTGGCCGGGAACGGCACCCGCTGGGTGGCCGACTCCGCCCGGCAGATCGACTACTGGATCACGGCGGGCACCCCGGCCGACGGGCAGCGCCGCTACAGCGCGGTGACGGGCCGCACGCCGATGCTGCCGGAGTGGGCGGCGGGCTTCTGGCAGTGCAAGCTGCGCTACCGCACCCAGGACGAACTCCTCGCCGTGGCCCGCGAGTACAAGCGCCGGGGCCTGCCGATCTCGGCGATCGTCTGCGACTTCTTCCACTGGACGCATCTGGGGGACTGGAAGTTCGACCTGAAGGAGTGGCCCGACCCGGCCGCGCTGGTAAGGGAGTTGGCGGAACTCGGCATCAAGCTGGTGGTGAGCGTGTGGCCGTCGGTGTCGCCGCTGAGCGAGAACCACGCACTCATGGAGCAGCGCGGCCACTTCATCGGCACCCAGTACGGGCCGCTGGCACACGCCGACTGGCCGGACAAGGAGGTCGCCTCCACGGTCCAGGTGGCCTTCTATGACGCGACGAACCCCGAGGCCCGTGACTTCGTGTGGTCGCGTATCCGGGACAACTACCTGGCCCCGTACGGGATCACGGCCTTCTGGCTGGACGCCTGCGAGCCGGAGCTGAAGCCGGGCTTCCAGGAGAACCTGCGCTACTGGGCGGGCCCCGGCCTGGAGGTCGGCAACCTCTACCCGGCGGAGAACGCCCGCACCTTCTACGAGGGCCTGCGGGCCGAGGGCGAGGAGGTCGTCACCCTCAACCGCTCGGCGTGGGCGGGCAGTCAGCGATACGGCGCCGCCCTGTGGTCGGGTGACATCGGCACCGACTTCCCGACCCTGCGCCGCCAGATCGCGGCCGGCCTCAACACCGCGCTGTCCGGGATCCCGTGGTGGAACACGGACATCGGCGGCTTCCACGGCGGCGACCCGGACGACCCGGCCTACCGGGAGGTGATGGTGCGCTGGTTCCAGTTCGGCGCGCTGTCCCCGCTGATGCGGCTGCACGGCTTCCGCGACCCGGGCATGCCGCTGGGCCCGGACATGACCGGCGGCCCGAACGAGGTGTGGTCGTACGGCGAGGAGGCGGGCGCGGTCCTGGAGAAGTACCTGCGGCTGCGCGAGCGCCTCAAGCCGTACGTCCTCGACGTCATGCGGGAGGCCCACGAGGAGGGGCTGCCGCCGATGCGGCCGCTGTTCCTGGAGTTCCCCGACGACCCGGCGGCCTGGTCGGTGGCCGACTCCTACCTGTTCGGCCGTGACCTGCTGGTCGTCCCGGTGCTGGAGGCGGGGGCCAGGGAACGGACGGCGTATCTGCCGGCGGGGGCGCGCTGGACGGACGCGTGGACGGGTGCGTCGTACGAGGGCGGCGGGTCCGTGACGGTCGACGCGCCGCTGGACCGGATCCCGCTGTTCCTGCGGGACGGGGCCCGGCTGCCGGTGGCCGAATCACCGTCGTAACGCCCGAACACCCTTGTGGCAAAAGGGAGTTGGTGGGGTAGAGGGCTGGCATCCAGCTGTCCCACCCGCCCCACGGAAGGGTGTTCCCCCATGTCCGCGCCTCCCCTCGCCCTCACCCTCGCCCATCAGCTGCTGCGGCCGGGGTTCGCCTCCCGCCGCAGCCCCGACCGGGTCTTCGACCGGCTGGCCGCCTCGGCCGGGCCGGTGGACGCGGTGTTCTCCGCCGAGTTCCGGTTCCTGCTGCGCCACTGGGCCCGGGACGAGCACCTCACCCCGGTCGGCTGGTGGTCGGCCCAGGGCCATGTGCGCCGGCACCTCGCCAACCGCGCCCGGGTCCGGCGGCTGATCGCCGACCATCCGCAGATCGTCCGGGAGCCGGTCGAGCGGCCCGTGTTCGTGGTCGGGCTGCCGCGTACCGCGACCACCCTCACCCACGGCGTGCTGTCCCTCTCCGAGCAGCACCGATGTCCCCGCCTCTGGGAACTGCTCACCCCGGACCTGGAGGGGAGCGAGCGGCAGCGCAAGCGGGCGGTGGCGGCGGCGCGCGGGCTGGTCGGTGCGGTCAACCTGTTCTCGCCGCGCTACCGGGACATCCATCCGATGGCTGCCGAGGGCCCCGAGGAGTGCACCTTCGCCCTCCCGCACACGGTCATGCCGCTGTCCCAGGCCCGTATCCCCGCGTACCGGGACCGGCACTACGAGCGGGACTTCCGGCCCGACTACGCCTACCTCAAGCAGATCTACCAGGTGCTCCAGTACGGCCGTCCGCGCCGCCGCTGGGTGCTGAAGTCGCCGCTGCACACCGAGAACCTGGACGCGCTGCTGTCGGTGTTCCCGGACGCGACGATCGTGTGGACCCACCGTGATCCGGCCGCCGTGGTGCCCTCGTTCTGCAGTCTGATCGAGCACGGCATGGCGATCACCCTGCGCCCGCTGGACCTGCACGCCCTCGGCAGGACCTGGCTGGAGCTGCTGAGCCGCTCGATGACCCGGGGGCTCGCCGCCCGCTCCGTGATTCCCCGTGAGGCGCTGATCGACGTGCCCTACTCCTGGCTGGGCGCCGACCCGGCGGCGGGCGCCCCCAAGCTCTACGACGCGATCGGCGCCCGCTGGACCGACGCCGACGCGGCCCGGCTGCCCCGGGTCGCGGCCCGCCCGAAGGGCACCCGGCCGCACCGCTACGACCTGGCCCGCTACGGACTGACCCGGGACGACGTCGACGCCGCGTTCGTCGGCTACAACGCGCTGCGGGCCGAGGTCGACCGGGCGTGAGCGCCCCGGCGCCGGCCCCGGCCCGCCGGTCCGTCAGCTGCTGCTGACGGTCAGGTTGTTGGTGACGAAGTCGAGGCCGCCGGAGGACGAGGTGATCTCGTACCCGAACTGCACGTCACCGATGGTCTCGTTGCCGAACCAGCCCTTGGTGTCCTTGATCCACTTCAGGATCGGCAGGATGTTCACGGTGCCGGACGACGAGTCCGAGGTGCGCAGGAACGAGAACACCTCGTTCGAGCCGTTGTTGCCCTTGTACACGGTCCAGGTGTGGCCGCCGAGCGTGAGGGTGCCCTGGGAGGTGCCGAGCGGGCCGACGGCGCCGTTGTAGTTGACCCAGAGCATGATCTCGTAGTCGTAGTCCGTGTCCCAGATGTCGTACGACGTGTTGTACGCGCCGGACGAGGGGACCGTGACGTTGTAGCTGCTGGAGAGCGAGCCGAGCGAGGTGATCGTCTTGTTGATCACCTTCTTGGCGTTGGGGTAGGACTTGATGCCGCCGGTGTTGGGGTGGTTCGCCCAGACGCCCCAGTTGGTGCCGGAGTTGGCCCAGACGCACTGGCTGCCGGCCCCGGAGCCCCAGATGTTGTTGTAGAGCGTGTAGCCGTTCAGGGTGGTGTTGCCCCACTGGTCGCAGGAGCTCCAGACGGCGGCCGAGGCGGGGGCGGAGGCGAGGGCGACGGTCGCGCCGAGGGCCAGGGTGGGGGCGATCAGGGCCTTGACGACCCTGCCGAGCGTGCGTGTTGCCATGGTGTCCCTTCCATGGGTGGGGGGAGTGCGGGGAGTTACCACGTCCCCGTGGTGAGGACGTGTTCTCCGCCGGCGACGAGGTCGAGCGGCTTGGTGTCGCCGGCGGGAGTCCGGACGTCGATGCGGTGGGTTCGGGTGGGTCTGAGGACCGCCGTGGCGCCCTCGGGCCCCCAGGAGAGGTCGAGTGCGGCACCGAACCGGGTGCGCAGGCCCCGCAGTTCGCCCGTCGTGAGCGCGGGCGGGAGCGCGGGGAACAGCACCAGCCGGTCGGGGGTGGAGTGCACGAGGGCCTCGATCAGCACGGCGGGCAGGGTGTGCGCGGCGTCCGCGTTGTAGACGTCGCGGTGGGGGTAGTGGGCGCTCATCAGCGAGGTGTGGAAGAAGTCGCCGTCCAGGACCCGGTCGAGGGCGTGGGCGACGCTCCGGCCGTCGCGCAGCCGGGCCGCGATCAGGGCGTGGTGGAGGTGTCCGTGCGCGGAGTCGTTCTCGGCGCCGCGCAGTGCGAGCGCGCGGTGGGCGGCGGCCGCGAGCTCCGGGGTGTCGTACGGGGTGATCTCGTCGAGCGGCCAGACGCCGTAGAGGTGGCTGAGGTGGCGGTGGTCGTAGGTGTCGTCGAGGCCCGGTCTCGCCCATTCGGCGAGGGCCCCGTCGGCGTTGACGCGGTGCGCCGGGAGGCGCCCGGCCAGGGCGCGCCAGCGGTCGGCCTCGGCCGGGTGGCGGTCGGCCGCGGTGAGCAGCGCGTGCCGGGCGGCCGAGAGGTCCATGGCCGCGTCGATCGCGCCCCAGCTCGCGTTGGCGGGGCGGTTCTCGGGTGAGTAGGAGGGGACGATCACGAGGGTGCCGTCCTCGTCCTCCCGGGTCAGGAAGTCCTCGTAGAAGCGGGCGGCCTCGGCGAGGGCGGCGGTGGTGCGCGGGTCGTGGACGCCCCGGGTCTCGTCGTGGTCGACGAGGGGCTTGAGCAGCCAGTCGGCGCCGGCCGTCCACAGGTGCAGCGGGTACTCGCGGCTGAAGTGGTACGTCAGCCCGGACTCGCCGTCGGTGTGGGCGGGCGCGACCGCGCCCCGGGCGCCGAAGACCGCGCGGGCGTTCTCCCGCCAGTCGTCGAGCTGGCGGTGGACCAGGGAGGCGAGGGCGTCGGTGACTTCGGGGAGGGCGGCGGCCGCGGCGGAGGCGGTCTGGAGGTTGAGGTTGGCGTCGTTGGTGAACGCGCCGGACCAGGCGGTGTCCCAGTCTCCGGTCCACAGACCCGTCAGACGCGGCGGGTTGAGGCCGGAGGAGGACAGCAGGTGGTAGCGGCCGGCCGCGAAGAGGCGCTCCAGGAGGGCCGTGCTGCGGGGGCGTTTCAGCAGTTCGGAGCCGGGGAGGGCGCGTTCGTCCGGGTCGGCGCGCAGATCGAGGGCGACCCGTTCGTAGGCGGTGCGGTGCAGGGCGAGATGGCGGTCGAGGAGGTCCTCGTAGGAGTCGGGGAGGGCGGCCAGGGCACGCTGCTCCGCGGTGACGTCGAGGTCTCCGGTGTGGCGGCGCACCCGGGTGAGGAGGAGGACGGAGGCGGCGCCGGTGATCCGCACCCCGGGCAGGGTGAGGGAGGCGCTGCCGCCGGTGAGGGCGACGAGGGTCACCCCGGTGTACGCGCGGTCGCTGCCGGGATAGCGGGCGCGCAGGGTGAGCAGGGCGCCGTGCCGGGTGAGGGCCTCGCCGTGGCCGACGGCGAGGCCGGTGGGGGCGCCGGGGAGCCGGTGGTCGAGGGAGATGTCCAGGTCAGGGGTGGTGATGTGCTGGACGATCACGTCGTCGGCGCGGGAGACGAAGACCTTGCTGGTCCAGTCCCCGCAGGTGGCGGTGGTCTCGCCGGTCGTGAAGTCGACGGTGCGGCGGTAGCGGTGCGGTTCGGCCGGGGTGTCCCGGCGCAGCCGGATCTGGAAGGCGGGATGGAAGGGCTGGACCCACTGGAGGGGGCGGTGGTCGGTGAACGATTCGGCGGCCGTGAGGTCGCCGGCGAGCAACCGGTCCTGGAGGGCGGGGAGTTCGGCGGCCAGCTCGGGCGGGCGGGCGTGTTCGGCACCGTTGGGGCGGACCAGGGTGTGCTGGGTGACGATGACCCGGTCGTCGTTCGGATCCCCGAACGTGAGGGTGCCGTGGTGGCCGTTGCCGCTGAGGAAGGCGTCCTCCCAGCGGGCGGCGGGGGTCGGCTCCCAGGAGCCGTGCGTGACCGTCATGGGCGCAACACCACCACGCCGTGGCGGTCCAGCGAAACTCGACCGGTGATCTTGTCTCCGGTGAGCAGGTCGGTGTGGGTGCCCGGGACGTCGACGGTGACCGGCTCGCGGCCGTGGTTGAGGAGGAACAGCAGCTCACCTCGGCGTACGGCCTCGACCCGGTCCGGGAGCCCGTCGAGGACCGGACGGACCCCGGCCCCGGCGGCGATGCGGGCCGTCAGCGCGCGCAGGGCGGCGGGCTCGGGGAGGGTGGAGACGTACCAGGCGCGGTCCCGGCGCACGACGGCGGGGAGGCCGTCGAGTTCGCCGCCGGTGTAGCGGGCCTCCACCGCGTCGGGCTCGGCCTCCAGCTCCTCCGACCACAGGGTCCCGAGGAAGCCGTCGCACGCGACGGTCTCCCCCGGCTCCAGCGGCCACCACTCGTGCAGCACGCGGATGCCGAACAGGTCGCGCAGCCGGGGGTCCATGCCGCCGGGGCGGATCCGGTCGTCCTCGTCGGCGACCCCGGTGAGGAAGCCCGAGACCAGGGTGCCGCCGGCCCGGACGTAGGCGAGGAGGTTGTCGACGGCCGTGTCGGTCAGCGCGTAGAGCTGCGGCACGACCACGAGCCGGTAGCGGGTGAGGTCGTGCGCGGGGTGCGCGAAGTCGGTGGCGAACCCGGCCTCCCACAGGGCGCGGTGCCAGGCGTGCAGGACGGCCGGATGGTCGACGTGCGCGGAGGGGCGGCCGTCCTGGGCGGAGGCCCACCAGGCGTGCCAGTCGTGCAGGATCGCGATGTCGGCACTGTTCTGACGACCGGTCACCTCCGGTCCGATCCCGGCGAGTTCCGCGCCGAGCCGCTTGACCTCCTGGAAGGTGCGGCCCCGCTCCCCCGCGTGGCCGAGCATGCCGGAGTGGAACTTCTCGGCGCCCTGGCGGGACTGCCGCCACTGGAAGTAGCAGACGGCGTCCGCGCCCCGGGCCACGGCCTGGAAGGACCAGAGGCGGTTGAGGCCGCGCGGCTTGGGATGGTTCACCCCGCGCCAGTTGACGGGGCCGGCCGCCTGTTCCATCAGCATCCAGGGGCCGCGCGCCTGGGAGCGGGTGAGGTCCTGCACGAGGGCGCCGTGCTGCGGGCCGAGCGGGTCCCTGGGGTCGGGGTAGAGGTCGACGGAGACGACGTCCTCCTCCTCGGCCCAGCGCCAGCCGTCCTGGCCGAGGAACAGCGGCATGAAGTTGGTGGTGACCGGGAGGTGCGGGGTGTGCCGGGCGACGATGTCCCGCTCGGCGGTGTAACACTCCAGGAGCATGTCGGAGGTGAAGCGCCGGAAGTCCAGCACCTGGGTCGGGTTCTTCAGATAGTGCGGGGTGCGGGGCGGCAGGACGGTGTCCCAGCTGCCGTACCCCTGGCTCCAGAAGGCGGTGCCCCAGGCGGTGTTGAGCGCGTCGAGGTCGCCGTACCTCGCGCGCAGCCAGCGGCGGAAGCGGGCGGCGGCCTCGTCGCCGAAGTCGGCCGTGCAGTACTCGTTGTTGATGTGCCACATGGTCAGGGCGGGGTGACCGGCGTAGCGGGCGGCGAGGGCCTCGGTGATGGCGGCGGCGTGGCTGCGGTAGGCGGCGCTGGAGTGGGAGAAGTGCTGCCGGCCGCCCCACCACTCGGTCCGGCCGTCCTCGGTGACGGGCAGGGAGTCCGGGTGGAGCCGGCCGAGCCAGGGCGGCGGGGAGGAGGTGGGGGTGGCGAGGACGACGCCGACGCCGTGCTCGTGCAGGAGGTCCATCAGCCGGTCCAGCCAGCCGAACTCGCGTGCTCCCGGCGCGGGTTCGAGCTTCGCCCAGGAGAAGACGCCGACGGTGGCGGAGGTGACGCCGGCCTCGCGCATCAGCCGGGCGTCCTCCGGCCAGGTCTCCTCGGGCCACTGCTCGGGGTTGTAGTCGCCGCCGAAGAGGATGCGGCCCCGGGTGGCGTCGGCGAGGGTCGGCCTGCGGCCCGCGTTCATCGGACGGGCTCCCCGTACTGGATGCCGCGCCCGTTGGTCGCGAGGTAGACCCGGCCGTACACCCGCGGATCACCGACGACGATCTCGCCGGTCCAGCCCCACTGGTGGTGGTCGTCGTTGATGCGCACCCAGCTCTTCGCGCCGTCGTCGGAGCGGTGGACGGCGGTGATCGTCTCCGTCGAGCCGACCTGGTAGATCGCCGGGTAGTCGGCGCCCGGGGCGGCCTTGCCGAAGCCGAGCGTGTACGAGGCCCGGCAGCCGGCCACCTTGGTGAAGCCCGCGCCGCCGTCGGTGGACCGGTGGAGGCCGTTCTCCTTGGCGCAGAGCCAGAGGTCGCCGGACCGGCCCGGGGCCGCGACCAGCTTGAACTGGCTGTCCCCGGCGGGCAGCCCGGTAGCGCGGACCAGGAACGAGCGACCACCGTCCGTGCTGGCGAGGACGCTTCCGCCGTCGGAGTCGTACGCGTAGAAGAGCGCCGGGTCGGCCGGGTCGGCGACCGGCGTGGCGCCCTTCGGGAAGGAGGGGATCTCGGACCAGGTCGTGCCGTTGTCCGTGGAGCGGTGGGCCGGGTACTTCGTGCCGTCCCAGTGCACGAAGGACCAGAGCAGCACACTGCCGTCGGCGTTGACGGCGATCGGCCCCGGAGCGTCCTTGGCGAGGGCGGGCTGTCCCCCGAAGGGCGCCCAGGTCCGTCCGCCGTCGGTCGAGTACGCCCCGTTGCCGTGGTCGCCCCACCCGCTGCGGACCACGTACGACGGTCGGGCCGCGGCCTGCGCGAGTCCCGTCGCCGACCCGGACACGGGGTGTGTCGCCATGCCGCGCGACGGGGACGCGGTGAGCCGCTCGTGGTACATCACACCGATGTCCCGGGAGCCGCTCAGCAGGTGGGCCTCCCCGGCCGGGGGCGACACCAGCTGGACCACGGACGCCTCCTCCAGGCCGCGGACCTGCGGCGCCCAGTGGGTCAGGTCGCGGGTGCCGTAGAGGGTGGCGCCGGTGCCGTACACGATGTGCTGCGAGTCGTACGGGTCGACGGCGACGGCCTGGATCCACCAGCCGAACTTCGGCTGCTCCTCGCCCCACTTCAGGTAGGGGGTCTCGGACACGTCGAACACCGCGGTGTCCTTGAGGGACGTCCAGGTGCGGCCGCCGTCGGTGGTCCGGTACAGGGTGTCGACCGCCGCCCAGCGGTTGTTGGTGGAGACGACGAGGGTGCCGGGGCGACGGGCGTCCACGGCGACGCCCCCGTAGCCGAAGGTGTCGCCGCCGCCCGGCCGGACCGGGGTGACCTCGGTCCACGTGCCGGTCGTCGTCGCCAGCCGGTGCACGCTGCCGTCGGCCTGGCCGTTGGGACCGGGCGCGTCGGCGTACGTCACGTACAGCTCACGGGTGTGGCAGTCGTACGCGGCGCGGACCGGGACCTTGGCGGCGGTACCGGCCGGCTGCCCCGGGACGGCCTCCCAGGTGCCGCCGTCGGTGGTCCGGTAGAGGTTCGGGGACCCGGTGGTGCCGTCGGAGTCGCCCCAGCCCGCGTACAGGGTGCGCCCGGCGGCGACCAGGAGGGTCACGCCCTGGCCGGTGGCGGTGGGGGTGGCGGGGAAAGCGCCGACGGGCACCCACGTGGCGCCCCGGTCGGTCGATGTGAGCAGCCCGTCGTGCCGGGTGCCCAGCCACAGCGTGTCGCGGTCCCTCGGATCCACCAGCAGCCGCTCCCCCGTGCCCCGGCCGTCCTCGTTGGCGCCGAGCTTCACGGGCAGGTCGGTACGGGTCCAGGTGGCACCGCGGTCCTCGGAGCGCAGGAGCGCGCCGTTGCCTGCCCAGGACTGGGCGTAGGTCCCGAGGGCCAGGTAGAGGCGGTCCGGATGCCCGGGGTCCACGGCGAGGGCCTCCACGCCGAGGAGGTTCCAGTCGTCCCAGCCGAGGTGGTCGGTGAGGGGCGTCCAGCGGGCGGCCCGGTCGTCCCAGCGGTAGGCGCCGCCGATGTCCGTACGGGCGTAGGCGAGACCGCGGACGGAGGGATGGAAGAGGACGCCGGTGACGAATCCGGTACCGCCGATGACGGCGTTGCGCCAGCGGTAGGCGGGGGTGGTGCCGGTGGCTGCGGTCGCCTCCCCGGCGGGGAGGGCGGTGAGCGCGGCGGCGGCTGCGGTACCGGCGAGGACGGTGCGGCGGGTGACGTGCATGGGGGGGACCTCTGGGGAGTCGGAGGGGTGGGGGTGGGTTGCTGTGGGGGGGCCGGGAGTTTTCAGGAAGCGCAACTGCAACCCCCTGGGGGCGCGGGGAACGGCGCGATCGGCCCCCCACGCACCCGCACCCGGGACTCAGCCCTTGACCGCCCCCGTCAGCATCCCCTTCTTGAAGTGCTTCTGGACGAACGGCGACAGCACAGCCACCGGCAGCAACGCCATCACCATCACCGCCATCTGCACGGCCAGCCCCGACAGCTCACCGGTCTTGATGGCCTGCCCCAGCCCCACCGGCGCCTCCTGCTTCTGCACCAGCTGGATCATGACGTTCTGCAGCGGCATCATGTCCTGGTCGTTGAGGTACAGCGACGCGTTGAACCAGGCGCTCCAGTACCCCACCGCGTAGAACAGCGTGATGACCGCCAGCACCGCCCGCGACAGCGGCATGACGATCTGCCAGAGGATCCGGAAGTCCCCGGCCCCGTCGATCCGCGCGCTGTCGATCAGCTCCTGCGAGATGCCCATGAAGAAGCCCCGCAGGACGAGGATGTTGAAGACGCTGACCGCGCTGGGCAGGATCAGCGCGAGGTAGGTGTCGGTCAGGCCGAGCGACTGCACCAGCAGGTACGTCGGGATCAGACCGGCGCTGAAGAACATCGTGGCCAGCAGGACCAGCAGCAGCCAGCGGTGCCCCAGTGAACCGGAGCGCGAGAGGCCGTACGCGCACAGGACGGACACCGTCATCGAGAACAGCGTGCCGACCAGGGTGATGAGGACGCTGATCACCGCGGCCCGCGTCACCTGCCCGCCGCTCAGCAGCTCCCGGTAGGCGACGAAGGTGATGTCCTTGGGGATCATCACCAGCCCGCCCGCCCGGTCGATGGTCCGGCGGGAGGAGAGGCTGGTGACGACGACGATCCAGATCGGGAAGAGGATCCCGAGGCAGGCCAGCGTGAGGACGAGCCCCTTGCCGGCCAGTCCGGCCCTGCTGGGCTCCTCCTCCCAGGCCGGCCGGGGAGGGGCGGACCACGGACGGGTCTTCTCGAGCACCGTGCTCATTTCTTGTACACCCCCTGCTCGCCCATCAGATGGGCCACCTTGTTCGCGGCGAGGACCAGCCCGAGGCTGACGACGCCCTTGACGAGCCCGGCGGCGGCCGCGTAGCCGAAGTCCTGGTTGCGCACGCCGTTCCACCAGACGAAGGTGTCGAGGACCTCCGAGGCCCCGGGTCCGACGGAGTCGCGCTGGAGCAGGATCTGTTCGAAGCCCACGGTGAGCGCGTCGCCGACGCGCAGGACCAGCAGCAGGGCGATCACCGGGCGCAGCGCCGGGAGCGTCACGTGCCACATGCGGCGCCAGCGTCCGGCGCCGTCCATCGCGGCGGCCTCGTACAGGTCCGTCGGGACGGAGGACAGCGCGGCGAGGAAGACGATGATCCCCCAGCCGGCGTCCTTCCACACGCTCTGCGCGGTGATCAGGTACTTGAAGGTCTCGGGGTCGGTCATGATGTCGAGGCCGTCGTAGCCGTGCTGGCGCAGCAGCTGGGAGAGGATGCCCGCGCCGCCGAACAGCTGCTGGAAGACCGCGATGACCAGCACCCACGAGAAGAAGTGCGGCAGGTACAGGATCGCCTGGGACACCGCCCGCACCCGGGGCCTGACCACGCTGTTGATGAGCAGCGCGAGCAGGATGGGGATCGGGAAGTAGAGCACCAGCTGGAGGAAGAACAGCACGAGGGTGTTCGTGACCGCGTCCCAGAACGCCGAGTCCTCGAAGATGCGCTGGAAGTTCTCCAGGCCCACCCAGGGGCTGTGCAGCATGGAGACGATGCCGTTGTCGCTGATGTACGGGTCGTAGTCCTGGAACGCGACGATGTTGCCCAGGATCGGCACATAGCTGAAGAGCAGGACCAGCGCGACGGCCGGCAGGGTCATCAGGAGCAGGACCCGGTCGCGTCTGAACCTCAGGCGCAGGCTCGGTTTCGCCGAAGGGGGTCTGTCCGGCTCGCCCCCGGCGGGGCCGGTGGCGCCGCCGGACGCCACCGGGGTCCGGTCCGGCTCGTCTGCTGCCTCGGCCCCGCGGCGAGGCACCGTGCTGTGGGACACGGCCGTTCTCCTTGCCTCGATACCGGGTCAGCTCGCCGCCGAGCCGTTCTCGTCGAGAATCTTCTGGTACCAGTCGCGGAGCTGGTCGCCGCCCTTGCTCTTCCAGTCGGAGACGGCCTGCTGCATGTCGCTGATCTTCTTGCGGCCGCGGATGATGTCGTCCTCGAGCTGCTCGAAGTCGCTGGAGAGGTTGGCCCAGCGGGAGGGCTCGGTGATCTGCATGCCGTAGAAGGTGGACTTCTTGGTGTGGGCGCCGACCTTCTGCTGCCACTCGACCTGTCCCCGGGCGACCTCGGGGAAGTCGGGGTGGGCGAGGGTGGAGGCCGGGCTGGCGATCATCACGTACGCGTTGAGGACGTCGAGGTTGCCCTGGTCGGTCTTGACCGGGACGCCGTCCTTGAGGGTGTAGTGGGTGCCCTCCACGCCGTAGTTGGTCATCATGTACTCCTTGGTGCCGTACGGCGCCGCGGTGACGTTCGCGACGGCGAGCACGTCCTGGATGACCGACTTGGACGCCTTCTTGTTGACGAAGGCGAAGATGCCCGCCGGGTTCTTCGCCCAGAAGGTGGGGGTGCCGCCGTCATGGGCGAACAGGTCCATGCCCCAGACCTTGAAGTCGGGGTTCTGGGCGGCCTGTTCGGCGGTACGGCTGTACCACTGCGAGAGGTCGTTGTTGTAGATGAGGAACTCGCCGGCCGCGAACTTCGGGCCCGGGTCGGTGGCGCTGCTCTTGCCCAGCTTGGCGTCGGGGTGCACGAGTTCGTCGGCGAACAGCTTGCGCGTCCACTCGATCGCCTCCAGGTACTCCTGGGTCTCCATGCGGTTGATCAGCTTGCCGTCGACGAGGTGCCACATGAGGCCCTTCTCGTCGCCGGGCAGCACGCCGAAGAGGTTCCAGGCCGTCCACTTCATGTCCAGACAGGCCCACCGCTTGGCCTTGGCGTTGGTGATCTCCTTGGCCAGGGCGTGGAACTCGTCGGCGGTGGTGGGGACTTCGTACCCCTCCTTGTCGAAGATGTCCTTGCGGTAGAGGGGGACGATGTTGGAGACGTACGCCGAGGGCATCGGCAGTCCGCGCAGCTTGCCGCCGAAGATGGAGCGCTGCCAGGCGTCCGTGGGGATCGCGGCGAGGTTCGGGTAGTCCTTGACGGCGTCACCGGAGAGGTAGGGCCCGAGGTCGGCGAACTTGCTGATGATCGCGCTGGGTATCCGGCCGTTCATGTTCCAGCCGGGGACGACGACCACGTCCGGCACGTCGCTGGAGGCGAGGACGGCGCCGAGCTTCTGCTCGTAGGTGTTGCCGTCCTGGTTCTGCCAGACGACGTCGACGCCGATGAGGTCGTTCATGCCCGTGTAGTAGGCGTTGTCGGCCTTCGGCGGGGAGCCCCAGAACGGCGACATGACGGTGACCTTGCCGCCCTTGCCGAGCTTCTTCGGCACCGAGGTCTTCAGGCCGGCCATGTCGAGCTTGCTCGTGAAGCCGATCGAGGAGCCGTTCTTCGCCGGGATGTCCGGCGTCACCACATTGCCGGCGACGTAGGTCGGCAGGATCTTCTTGGCGTCCTTGCCGGAGGTGGTGCCGTCGCGCGAGCCGCTGTCCGAACCGCCGCAGGCGGAGAGCAGCGGCACCCCTCCCGCCACCGCTGCGGTGGCGACCGCCGTGGAGGCGAGGAAGCTTCTCCGGCTCGGGCCGGAGGACCCGGAAGAAGCGGAAGCGGCGTTCGGCGTCATTGCGTCAACCCTTCATGGCGCACCAGGACACCCGGCGGTGGCCGTCGGCTGCGGTGTCTCGAGTGGAACTGGCTGAGCTGAAGCGGGTCCTCCGACCACTGCCACGCAGATTTCCAGTCGAAGCGCTTCGATGTTGCTGCGAGGTTAAGTGAACACCGGGGGGTGCACAAGGGTCGCTCCCAACATTCCTCCGAGGTATCGGAGGTGACCTGTTCTTATGTCCCGCTTGAAATAAGCGTGAGGTGCCCTTGACACCCGGCGGTGCGTCGAATGAGCATCGAAGCGCTTCGAAAGCGTCTCCCCGCTCCATCGCAAAGGGATCCCCACGTGACCGCACCCACGCCGCCCACGCCGCCTTTCCGCGATCCGCACCTGCCGTTCGCGAAGCGCATCGACGATCTGCTGGCGCGTCTCACCCCGGACGAGAAGGTCGCCTTCCTGCACCAGTTCGCACCCGCCGTGGAACGGCTCGGCATCGCCGCGTTCCGCACCGGCCAGGAGGCCCTGCACGGCGTGGCCTGGATGGGACCGGCGACGGTGTTCCCGCAGGCCGTCGGACTGGGCGCGACCTGGAACCCGGATCTCGTACGACGGGTCGGCGAGGCGGTGTCGAAGGAGGCCCGCGCGATGCGCGCCCGCGACGACCGCGTGGGCCTGAACGTCTGGTCCCCCACGGTCAACCTGCTGCGCCATCCGCTGTGGGGCCGCAACGAGGAGGGCTACTCCGAGGACCCGAAGCTGACCTCGGCCATCGCCACCGCGTACACGCGCGGTCTGCGCGGCGACCATCCGACGTACTGGCGCACGGCCCCGGTCCTCAAGCACTGGCTGGCCCACAACAACGAGACGGGCCGGGACGTCACCTCCTCCTCGGTCCGCCCGCGCGTGCTGCACGAATACGATCTGCGCGCCTTCAAGGAGACCGTCGAGGCGGGCGCGGTGGCCGGGGTGATGCCGGCCTACAACCTGGTCAACGGCCGCCCGAACCATGTCTCCCCGTATCTGCGCGAGCAGCTGCGCACCTGGACGGACGAGGAGCTGCTGGTCTGCTCGGACGCGGGCGCGCCCTCCAACCTGGTCGACTCCGAGCACTATTTCGACACCCACGAGGAGGCGACGGCGGCCGCCCTGCGGGCCGGCGTGGACAGCTTCACCGACCACGGCACCGACAGCTCGAAGATCGTCGCCCGGATCCGGGGGGCGCTGGAGCGTGGCCTGCTGTCGGAGGCGGACCTCGACACCGCGATCCGCCGTCAGCTCTCGGTGCGTCTCCGGCTGGGCGAGTTCGACCCGCTGCACGACCCGCACGCGGGCGCCGGGGAGTTCGACACCCCGGCCCATCGCGAGCTCGCCCGGGAGGCCGCCGAGCAGGCGATCGTCCTGCTGCGCAACGACGGGGTGCTGCCGCTGGCGGCGGACACCCGGATCGCGGTCGTGGGCCTGCTCGCCGACGAGTGCAAGCTCGACTGGTACAGCGGCACCCTGATCCACCGCTCCACCCCGCTCGAGGGGTTGTACGAGCGGTTCGGCGCGGAGCGCGTGGAGTTCGCGGAGGGCGTGGACCGTGTCCTGCTGAAGTCCTCCGCGGGCACGTTCCTGAAGGTCCCCGCCGCGCCCGAGGCCGCCGACGAGGTGCGCGGCGCCGAGGGCGCCCTGGACCCGGCGCTGCTCGCGGGCCGCACCGATCTGCCGCCGCTGACCGTGGACGGCACCGGCACGGAACTCGCGCTCGTCGACTGGGGCGAGGGGGTGCTGACCCTGCGCGCTCCCGACGGCCGGTATGTCTCGGTGGCCGAGGACGGCCTCCTGCGGGCCTCCGCCGACCAGCCGGGCGGCTGGATCGTGCAGGAGACGTTCCGGCTGGAACCCCACGCGAACGGTCACCTCCTCCGGCACCTGGGAACGGATCGCCCCGTGTGTGTCGCCGCCGACGGCGTCCGGGTTGCCGGGGACGGGGCCGGCTCCGGGAACGACGGCGAGGTCTTCGAGGTGGTCGTCGTCGAGCGCGGCGAGGACGCGGTGGCCCGGGTCGCGGAGCGGGCGGACGTCGTCGTGGTCGTGGCGGGCAACGACCCGCACCTGAACGGCCGTGAGACCGAGGACCGTACGACCCTGGCGCTGCCCGCCCACCAGGAGCGGATCCTGGCGGCCGCCCGGGCCTCGGGCGTGCGGACGGTGCTGGCGCTGGTGTCGGCGTACCCGTACGCGGTGGAGCCGGGCCGACTGGGCGCGGTGCTGTGGACGGCGCACGGCGGACAGGCCGGCGGCACCGCCCTCGCCCGGGTGCTGGCCGGTGACGTCTCCCCCGCCGGCCGGCTCCCCCAGACCTGGTACGCCGACGACGCCGATCTCCCCGAGCTGCTGGACTACGACGTGATCGGCTCCCGCCAGACCTATCTGTACTTCGAGGGCAGGCCGCTCTTCCCCTTCGGGCACGGGCTGTCGTACGCCTCCTTCTCCTACGCCGACCTGACGGTGGAGCTGGACGAGGCGCGGGCGCGGATCGGGTTCACCGTCACCAACACCGGGAACATGGCCGCCGACGAGGTCGCCCAGCTCTACACCCGGGCCGTGGACCCGTCGGTGACCCGGCCGCGCCGCGAGCTGCTCGACCACCGCCGGATCACGCTCGCGCCCGGTGCGACGGCGGCCGTGTCCTTCGACGTCCCGCTGTCCGCGTTCGCGTTCTGGGACGTGGCACGTCGTGGCCCGCGCGTGGAGCCGGGGCCGTACGACCTGCTGGTCGGCGGCTCCAGCGAGGACGTGCGGCTGCGCAGGACGATCGTGCTCGACGGCGAGGCGGCCGTCGCCCGTCCGGCCCTGCGCAGCGGTGTCCCGGCCGCCGACTTCGACGAGCAGAGCGGTACCGAGATCGTCGATCTGACCAGGGTGGCGGGCGACGCGGTGACGCCGGTCGGCGGGGGGTCGGGCGAACTGGTCTACCGGGCCTGCGACTTCGGGACCGGGACGACGGGGGTGACGGTGACGGTGGCCGGGGAGGGCACGGTCGAGGTGTCACTGGGCGGCGCGGGGTCCGGCGCGGTGCTGACCCTCGGGACGCCCACGCCGGGGCCGTACGACTACGTCACCCTGGAGGCGCCGTTCGCCGCCGACGGCGTGCACGATCTGCACCTCGGACTGCGCGGCCCGCTGCGGCTCGCGCACGTCGGCTTCTCCGGCTGAGGGTCCGGACCAGGCCGACGGCAGGAAGGGGTCCGGCACCGGAAGGCACCGGTGCCGGACCCCTTCGGGGAGCCGGAGCCGCTACAGCGCGAGGCCCGTCAGGACCAGGACGCGCTCGTAGGTGTAGTCGTCCATCGCGAACTTCACGCCCTCGCGGCCGACGCCGGACTGCTTGGCGCCGCCGTACGGCATCTGGTCGGCGCGGTAGGACGGGACGTCGCCGATCACGACGCCGCCGACCTCCAGCGCGCGGTGGGCGCGGAAGGCGGCCTGGAGGTCGTGGGTGAACACGCCCGCCTGGAGGCCGTACTTGGAGGAGTTGACCGCCGCGAAGGCCTCGGCCTCGCCGTCCACCCTGTGCACGGTGAGGACGGGTCCGAAGACCTCCTCGCAGGCGACCTTGGTGTCGGCCGGGACGTCGGTGAGGACGGTCGGCGCGTAGGAGGCGCCGTCCCGCTTGCCGCCGGCGAGCAGGGAGGCGCCCGCGGCGACGGCCTCGTCCACCCAGGTCTCCACCCGCTTGGCCGCGTCCTCGCTCACCAGCGGGCCGACGTCGGTCGTGGCGTCGGAGGGGTCGCCGGTGACCTGGGCCTCCACGGCCGCGACGATCCGCGGGAGGAGACGGTCGTACACGGAGGCGTCGGCGATGACCCGCTGCACCGAGATGCAGGACTGGCCGCCCTGGTAGTTGGAGAAGGTGGCGATCCGGGTCGCGGCCCAGTCCAGGTCGGCGTCGGACGCGAAGTCGCCGAGGACGACCGCGGCGCCGTTGCCGCCCAGCTCCAGGGTGCAGTGCTTGCGCGGCACCGAGTCCATGATCGCGTAACCGACGGTCTCGGAGCCGGTGAAGGAGATGACCGGCAGCCGCTCGTCCTGGACGAGGGCCGGCATGCGGTCGTTGGAGACCGGCAGGATCGACCAGGAGCCGGCCGGCAGGTCCGTCTCGGCCAGCAGATCACCGATGATCAGGCCGGACAGCGGGGTCGCGGGGGCCGGCTTGAGGATGATCGGCGCACCGGCCGCGATCGCCGGGGCGATCTTGTGGGCGCACAGGTTCAGCGGGAAGTTGAACGGCGCGATGCCGAGCACGACGCCCTTCGGGAAGCGGCGGGTGAGCGCGAGCCGGCCCTGGCCGCCGAGGTCCGTGTCGAGCCGCTGGGCCTCGCCGCTGTTGAAGCGCCGGGCCTCCTCGGCCGCGAACCGGAACACGGAGACGGCCCGGCCGACCTCGCCCCGGGCCCACTTGATCGGCTTGCCGTTCTCGGCGGAGATCAACTGCGCGATCTCCTCGGTGCGCTCGGCGAGCCGCTTGCTGACGTGGTCGAGGGCGGCGGCGCGGACGTGGGCGGGGGTGGCGGCGTACTCCTCGCGCACCGCGTACGCGGCGGCCACGGCCTCCTCGACCTGGGCGTCCGTCGGCACGCCGACCTTGGCGACGAGCCGTCCGTCCCACGGGGAGGTGACGTCGAAGGTGTCCTCGCCGAAGGCCTGGCGGCCGGCGAGCCAGAAGGCGTGGGTGGCAGTCATAGTGGCGTTACCGGCCCTTCCGCATGGGGGTGCGCTGTGTGCTGGGGTGTGCGTGGTCCACGGTAGGCGGGACGGGACGCGGGAGCGCTTGTCCGAGTCGTACGGGTGAGCGGCCGGCGCACTACGGTTTGGCGGGGTCGGGAAGGTGGGCGCGGCCGGGCCGCTCGGGCGGATCGGCACGCTCGGCGCAGTCGGGCCGGTCGGGACGGTCGGGCTGGTCGGGACGGTCAGGCCGGTCAGGCCGCTCGGCGGGGTCGGGACGCTCGGCGGGGTCGGGACGGTCAGGCCGGTCGGGACGGTCAGGGCGGTCGGGACGGTCGGGACGGTCGGGACGGTCGGGACGGTCGGGACGGTCGGGACGGTCGGGACGGTCGGGACGGTCGGCGGGGTCGGCGCAGTCGGGACGGTCGGCGCAGTCGGGACGCTCGGGCGGGTCGGGCCGGTCGGCGCAGTCGGGCCGGTCAGGCCGGGCGGCGGGGGCGGGCCGGTCAGGCCGGTCGGGACGCTCGGCGCAGTCGGGACGGTCAGGCCGGGCGGCGGGGGCGGGGCTGTCGGGGTGGGACGCCGCGGGCAGGAAGAGCCCGAGCGCGCCGAGCAGCACCGTGCACAGGCACCAGCTGGCGATCACGTCCAGGGGCCAGTGGTAGCCGTGCCGGACCAGCCCGTAGGAGACGGCGAGGACGAGCAGGGCGGCCGTGGCGACCGCCAGCCGCCGGGCCAGGGCCGTCAGCAGCCACGGCAGCAGGATCATCGCCGCGCTGCCGTAGGCGACGGCGGCCGTGGCCGTGTGCCCGGACGGGTAGTAGCCGGTGGCGGGCGGCACGGCGGGCGTGCCGGGGCGCGCGGTCCACTCCTTCAGGGGGACGACGATCAGCGGCACCAGCGTCAGCAGGACGAGGGCGGCGACGGGCGGCAGCCACCAGCGCGGCCGGCCCTCCCACTGTCCGTGCAGGGCCACGTACACCGCCACCAGCACCAGGACGGGCACCGCCACCTGCACGTTCCCCAGATCGGACAGCAGCTCGGAGAAGCGGTCCGGGTGGCGCAGGGCGCCGCTGAGCCGGGCGTCGAGGGCGAGGAGGGGGCCGTCGGCGATCACCTGCCAGGTGATCAGGGCGAGGAGCAGGGCGGGGAGCGCGAGGAGGGAGACCTGCCGGCCGGGGACCCGCTGCGGGGCGGGGGCGGGTGCCGCGGGACTGACGTCCTCGGTCTGCTGCTGGGGGCTGGTGGCCATGGGGTACAGCCTCTCAGCACGCACTGCTGCGGACTGCGAAACGCTGCGGCGACCGGCGGGAAGGAGGTCGGCCACCCCGGAACAGGGGGGATGGTTCCGGGGTGGCCGTCCGGATCGGGGTGTCGCCGCCCCGGGGGGTTTGGGGCGGGCGACCGTCCGACCGGTGAGGAGATTCGGAGCCAGGGGCTCCTGTTGTGTGCGCGAGGGCACGACCAGGTCGAAGCTGGGGAGGCCCCGGCCTGGGGTTCGCCCGCAGTCACCTGCGGGCGGGTGTATCTCTCATCTGGGTAGAACGTACGGCAGTGACGGACGGTACGACAGCCGCTTGCGCGACCCGCCATGCTCCCCGCACACCTTCTTCACACGGCCTGCCGCCCTGGGGAACGGCTGTGCGTCAGAGGCCGGCCAGGCCCTGCTCGATGATGTCGAGGCCCTCGTTCAGCAGGTCCTCGCCGATGACCAGCGGAGGCAGGAAGCGCAGCACGTTGCCGTAGGTGCCGCAGGTCAGCACCAGCAGGCCCTCCTGGTGGCAGGCCTTGGCGAGGGCGCCCGTGGCCTCGGGGTTCGGCTCCTTCGTGGTCCGGTCCTTGACCAGCTCGATGGCGATCATCGCGCCGCGGCCGCGGATGTCACCGATGACCTCGTACTTCTCGGCCATGGCCGACAGCCGGGCCTTCATCGTCGCCTCGATCGCCTTCGCCCGGGCGTTGAGGTCGAGCTCCTTCATCGTCTCGATGGAGCCGAGCGCGCCCGCGCAGGCGACCGGGTTGCCGCCGTAGGTGCCGCCCAGGCCGCCCGCGTGCGCGGCGTCCATGATCTCGGCGCGGCCGGTGACGGCGGCGAGCGGCAGACCGCCCGCGATGCCCTTGGCGGTGGTGATCAGGTCCGGGACGATGCCCTCGTCCTCGCAGGCGAACCACTGGCCGGTGCGGCAGAAGCCGGACTGGATCTCGTCGGCGACGAAGACGATGCCGTTGTCGGCGGCGAACTGCCGGATCGCCGGCAGGAAGCCCTTCGCGGGCTCGATGAAGCCGCCCTCACCGAGGACGGGCTCGATGATGATCGCGGCCACGTTGTCCGGGCCGACCTGCTTGGTGATCTGGTCGATGGCCTGCGCGGCGGCCTCCGGACCGGCGTTCTCCGGGCCGGTCGGCCAGCGGTAGCCGTAGGCGACGGGGACGCGGTAGACCTCGGGCGCGAAGGGGCCGAAGCCGTGCTTGTACGGCATGTTCTTCGCCGTCAGCGCCATGGTGAGGTTGGTGCGGCCGTGGTAGCCGTGGTCGAAGACGACGACCGCCTGGCGCTTGGTGTAGGCGCGGGCGATCTTGACGGCGTTCTCGACGGCCTCGGCGCCGCTGTTGAAGAGGGCCGACTTCTTGGCGTGGTCGCCGGGGGTCAGCTCGGCCAGCGCCTCGGCGACCTCCACGTAACCCTCGTACGGGGTCACCATGAAACAGGTGTGGGTGAAGTCGGCGAGCTGCGCGGACGCGCGGCGTACGACGGCCTCGGCGGAGGCGCCGACGCTGGTCACGGCGATGCCGGAGCCGAAGTCGATCAGGCGGTTGCCGTCGACGTCCTCGATGATGCCGCCGCCCGCGCGGGCCGTGAAGACCGGCAGCACGGAGCCGACGCCCTGAGCGACCGCGGCGAGGCGGCGGGACTGCAGCTCCTGCGACTTCGGGCCGGGGATGGCGGTGACGATCCGGCGCTCCTGCGGAAGGGCGGTCATGACGGCTCCTGGGGGTTTTCACGCACGCGGTGCGCGGACGCTGTCCTTCTTCTGTTTCCTTTCTCGCAGGCTAGGGCGGGGAACGGGGGGTCGGCATGCTCCATGTGGGCGTTGTCGGCGGGGCCCGTTGTCCGCCGTGGACAGTGACGGCTCGGCGGCGATCCGTGCGGCCCGGCCCCGTATGCGGTGAACTCCCCTTGCGGGGGCGTTAGATTGACCGCTGATGGTGGACGGAGCGGCTGGTCAGGGGGCAAGGGCGATGGACAGCGACGGGATGCGGGACGCGCGCGGTACGCATGCGAATCCTGTGCCGCGCCCGGCGGGGCCTCCGGCGGTGCCGCCGCGACCCGCGGCCCCGCCGCCCGCGTCGGCCGTGGGGAGCTGGCTCGACGAGCCCCGGCCGGCCGCGAAGCCCGGCATCTGGCGGTTCGGGTACCGGCCGCCGAAGGGCGAGCGGGCGGTGGAGCGGCTGGCGCCGGTGACGGTGATCGGGATGCTGGTCCCGCTGGTGGTGGCGCTGGTGCTGTGGTCGCTGTGGCGGCGCGGCAGCCTGCCGTACCAGTTCACGCTGCTGCGGCTGTTCACGCCGGGCGACTGGTGGTGGGGCGGCACGATCGCCTCGCCGAAGACCAATGAGGGCGCCGAGGCCCGGGTGGTCTACGACGGCGTCTTCTTCGCGGTCCTCCTGTTCTCCATGGGCCGGCTGGGCGGCTGGTCGCAGGCGCTGGGGCACTTCGTGGGCCGCCGTCCGCAGCCCGTCCGCGCCCTGCTCGCCCTGCTGTGCGCGCTGGCCTCCCTCAGCTTCGTGTTCCCCGGCGCGTTCGGGGTCGGCTGGGACGCGCTGCCGGTCGTCGACCCTCTGTTCTCGCTGATCGTCCTGGTCAGCGGGAGCTACGAGCTGTTCGCCTCCGTCCTCTTCACGGACACCCTGTACACGGCCATCACCCTGCTGGTGGTGTGGCCGTTCGCCCGGGCCGGCGGCTGGCTGCCGTATCTGAAGGAACGACTCGCCGCGCGCCGTGACCCGAAGACCGCCGCGCCCGCCGTCGTCCGGCCCCCCGCCCAGTGGCCCGAGCTGCGGGACGCCGGGCAGGTCGAGGCCGCCGAGCTGCTGACCGGTGAGGTGGCCGCCGGACGGATGAACGACGTGGACTGCGCGCGGGTGCGGCGGGCGTGGACGGTGGGGCTGCCGGAGTTCCGGGAGACCGTGCTGCGGCAGGGCGGGGCCGCCTGGGTCCACCCCTCCGGCGCCCGCGACCTGCCCCGCCGCGCCGCCCGCCACGACCTGCTCGCCGGCCAGGTGCGCATCGGCCGCTGGGTGGCCGCCGAGCGCGCCCCGGCCGCCTACCACGACGCGGGCGCCGCGCTCGGCCCGGACGTGCTGGGCACCTCGCTGCTCGCGATCGGCCCGTCCGGCTCCGGCAAGACCCGCACCCTGGTCGAGCCGCTGACGGAGGCCCTGGCGCTCCAGGCGCTGACCGGCGGCTGCGCGGTGGTCGCGGTCTCCTCCCCCGGCGGCGGCCCGCTCGGCGCCGACTCCTCCTACGACGTGATCGTCCGGATCGGCGACCCGTCCTCCGTGCACGACCTGGACCCCTACGCCGAGTCCGACGACCCCGACGAGGCGGCCGGGATCCTCGCCGAGGCGCTGGTCGGCGACCTGGACACGGTGGGCGGCCAGAGCGCGGCGACCGCGCTCGCCCAGCTGCTGGGCCCCTACCGGGCCGCGCACGGCCGCTTCCCGGCCCTGGCCGACCTGCGCGAACTCCTGGAGGGCGAGCCGGGCGCGCTGGGCGCGCTGCGGGAGGCGGTGGCCGGGGACGAGGTGATGCGCCGGGAGCTGGAGGCGCGGATCCGCCAGACGGGGACACCGGGCGACCCGGGCCGCGCCCTGGCCGACCGGCTCGCGCTGCTCAACCGGCCGGTGTTCGCCGGGTTCTTCGGCGGCGGGGGCGACGACGGCCACCGCGCGTTCTCGCTGCGCGCGGTCGCCCACCATCCGCTGCGGGTCCGCGTCGACCTGCCCGAGCGGGGCCACGAGGAGGCGGGCCGGCTGATCACCCGGCTGCTCCTCGCCCAGTTCCAGGCCGTCGTACGGGAGGGGCGGCGGGCGCACTTCGCCTGTCTGGTCCTGGACGACGCGACCGGCACGGTGACCGCCGACGCGGTGCGCCGGATCCAGCGGCTGCGCTCGCAGAACGCGGGCGTGGTCCTCGCCCTGCGCTCGGTGGCGGACGTGCCGGAGGCGCTGCACGGGCCGCTGTACGGGGCGGTGGGGTGCCGGATGGCGTTCTCCGGGATCACCACCTGGGACGGCGGCCGGTTCGCGCAGACCTGGGGCACCGAGTGGGTGGAGACCACGGAGGTCGCCAAGCACACCGTCTTCGCCGACCAGCCGATGACCCGGGCCATCCACGCCCTGCGCAAGCTGGTGACCGGCAAGGCGGTGACCACGGACGCGGTGACCGTGCGCCAGGTCGAGCGGGAGCGCTGGTCGGCGTCCCAGCTGGCGCACGAGGTGCCGCCGGGTCACGCGGTGCTGTCCCTGACGGGCGTCGGCGGCGAGCACACACCTCCGCTGCTGGTGGACCTGAGGGGCTGAAGGGGCGTACGGGGGACCGTACGGTGAGGCAGAATCGGCACAGGCCCTTCATACGGAGCGGCCAAGGACCACCCCTCAGCCTCTCCCCCGTCCCCAGCTGTCTGAAGGCCCCATGCCTCCCACGCTCGCCCAGCTCGTCCACCACTCCGCGCTGAAGCTCACCGTGCGGGCGGGCGGGGACCGTCTGGACGTGCCGGTGCGCTGGGCCCATGTCAGCGAGCTCGCGGACCCCGTGCCGTACATGGAGGGCGGGGAGCTGCTGCTGATCACCGCGCTGAAGCTGGACGCGGAGGACCCCGAGGCCATGCGGCGCTATGTGAAGCGCCTGGCCGGGGCCGGGGTGGTCGGGCTCGGCTTCGCGGTCGGCGTCAACTACGACGAGGTGCCCAAGGCGCTCGTGGACGCGGCCGAGGAGGAGGGCCTGCCCTTGCTGGAGGTGCCGCGCCGTACCCCGTTCCTCGCGATCAGCAAGGCGGTGTCGGCGGCCATCGCGGCCGATCAGTACCGGGCGGTGACGGCCGGGTTCGCCGCCCAGCGGGAGCTGACGAAACAGGCGCTGACGGACGGCCCGGAGGGTCTGCTGACCGCGCTCGCCGCGCAGGTCGACGGCTGGGCGGCGCTCTACGACGCCTCGGGCGCCGTCGTCGCGGCCGCCCCGGAGTGGGCGGGCCGGCGGGCCGCGCGGCTCACGGCGGACGTGGAGCGGCTGCGGGAGCGCCCGGCGCCCGCCTCGGCGGTGGTCGGCGGAGCCGGTCCGGCCGAGGGCGGCGAGAGCGCCGAGAACACCGACCGGGTCGAGCTGCACACCCTGGGCTCCGGCCGCCGGCCGCGCGCCGCGCTCGCCGTCGGCACGGCGGCCGCCCTCGGCACCGCCGAGCGCTACGCCGTCCACTCGGCGATCGCCCTGCTCACCCTCGCCACGGAACGCTCCCGCTCCCTCCAGGCGGCCGAGCAGCGGATCGGTACGGCGGTGCTGCGGATGCTCCTGGCGGGCGAGCCGGACCACGCCCGGGCGGTCGCCGGCGAGCTGTACGGCGCGCTGCTGGACGCCCCGTTCCGGGTGATCGTGGCGGAACCCGGGCCGGCCGGGGCCGAGACGGACGGGGACGCGCTGGGCGGCCTGACCGAGGTGGTCGAGTCCGCCGCCGCCCGGTCCGGCGAGGCCGTCCTGGTGGTGCCCGAGGGCGAGCGGCTGGTGGTGCTGGCGGCGGACGGGGGCGGCGCGGTCGCGGCGGTCGACCGGTGCGCGGCGGCCCTGGAGGCGGCCCGCGCCGACGGCGGGGAACGCACGGACGAGGAACTGGTCGTCGGTCTGTCGGCGCCCGCGGGTCCGATCGCGGCCGCAGCGGCGTACCGGCAGGCCGAGCAGGCGCTGTCGGTGGCCCGGCGCCGGGGCCGGGTCCTCGTCGAGCACGAGCAGCTGGCGGCGGGTTCGGTGCTGCCGCTGCTCGCGGACGACGCGGTGAAGGCGTTCGCGGACGGTCTGCTGCGGGCGCTGCGCGAGCACGACGCGACCGGCCGCGGCGACCTCGTGGCCTCCCTGCGCGCCTGGCTGTCCCGGCACGGGCAGTGGGACGCGGCGGCGGCCGACCTGGGGGTGCACCGGCATACGCTGCGCTACCGGATGCGGCGGGTCGAGGAGATCCTCGGGCGTTCCCTGGACGATCCGGATGTACGGATGGAGCTGTGGCTGGCGTTGAAGGCGACGGCGCCGGAGTGAGAAACGGGTGCGCAGCACCGCCAAGGGGCGCGGGGAACCGCGCGACCAGCCACAGCGGCGCAGCGGCCGACCGACGACGGATCGCGGCACACGTCTAGTCGGCCAAGCCGGCGGCCGCCTCGTGCATGGCGAGTTCCAGCAAGGCCGGATCCGTCAGCGTTCCCGTGCCGTCCGGGGGGATCAGCCAGCGGACGGTGCCGGAGGAGTGGGCGGGGTGGGGGACGACGATCCAGGTGCCGGCGCCGGCCGTGCGGATGCCGGTGCCGAGCCAGTTCGCGGCCGTGCCGGGCGGTACGAAGAAGCCCATGCGGTCGTCCCCGAAGTCGACCAGCACCGGTCCGGGCCGGTCGAGGATGCGGGTGAGCACGTCGAGCGTGGGATAGCCGAGTACGCCCGGCAGGATGAGCACGTCCCAGGCCCTGCCCGCCGGCAGCAGCGCGACCCCCAGGGGGCCCCGCTCCCACTCCCAGCGGCAGGCCTCGGGATCCGGTGCGACGGATGCCAGCCACTCGGCCGCCGACTTCGCCCCAGCCATGAGAGGACCTCCCTCTGTCGTCGACGCGGTCGCGTCACGAGGGAGAGGGAGGTTCCGGCCCGGCATTACGCGGGTTCTCGCCACCCGTTGGAGTGAACCAGGTCACAGCGGCCGGGGGGCGGGGTCAGCTGTCGAAGCCGAGGCCCAGCCGGTCCATGGTCCGCAGCCACAGGTTGCGCCGCCCGCCGTGCGCGTCGGCCCGGGCCAGTGACCACTTGGTGAGGGCGATGCCGGTCCAGGCGAACGGTTCGGGCGGGAACGGCAGCGGCTTCCTGCGGACCATCTCCAGCCGGGTCCGCTCGGTGTCCTCCCCGGCCAGGAGGTCCAGCATCACCTCGGCGCCGAAGCGGGTGGCGCCGACGCCCAGGCCCGTGTACCCGGCGGCGTAGGCGACCTTCCCGTGGTGGGCCGTGCCGAAGAACGCGGAGAAGCGGGAGCAGGTGTCGATCGCGCCGCCCCAGGCGTGGGTGAAGCGGACGCCCTCCAGCTGCGGGAAGCAGGTGAAGAAGTGGCCGGCGAGCTTGGCGTACGTCTCCGGCCGGTCGTCGTACTCGGCGCGCACCCGGCCGCCGTACGGGTAGATCGCGTCGTACCCGCCCCACAGGATCCGGTTGTCGGCGGACAGCCGGAAGTAGTGGAACTGGTTGGCGGAATCACCGAGGCCCTGCCGGTTCTTCCAGCCGATCGCGCCGAGCTGCTCGGGGGTGAGCGGCTCGGTCATCAGGGCGTAGTCGTAGACGGGGACGGTGTACGCCCGCACCCGCTTGACCAGGCTCGGGAAGATGTTGGTGCCGAGGGCGACCTGCCGGGCCCGGATCCGGCCGTAGGGCGTGCGGACGGTCATCCCGGCGCCGTACGGCTTCAGGTCCAGCGCGGGGGTGTGCTCGTGGACGCGGACCCCGAGCCGGACGCACGCCTGCTTCAGGCCCCAGGCCAGCTTGGCGGGGTGGAGCATGGCCACGCCCCGCCGGTCGTACAGGCCCGCCTCGAAGGTGGGCGAGGCGACCTGTTCACGGACCTGGTCGGCGTCGAGGAACTCCAGGCCCTCGGCGAGGCCCTTGCGTTCGAGTTCCTCGTACCAGTCGCGCAGTTCCCACGCCTGGTACGTCTCGGTGGCCACGTCGATCTCGCCGGTGCGCTCGAAGTCGCAGTCGATGCCGTGCCGGGCGATGGCCGCCTCGATCTCGTCGAGGTTGCGCGCGCCCAGTTCCTGGAGGGTGCGGATCTCGTCGGGCCAGCGGGCGAGCCCGTTGGGCAGCCCGTGGGTGAGGGAGGCCGCGCAGAAGCCTCCGTTGCGGCCCGAGGCGGCCCAGCCCACCTCGCGGCCCTCCAGCAGCACCACGTCCCGGCGTGGATCGCGCTCCTTGGCGACGAGCGCGGTCCACAGTCCGCTGTAGCCGCCGCCGACGACCAGCAGGTCGCAGCTGTCGGCGCCGGTGAGCGCGGGTTCGGGGTGGGGCTTGCCGGGGTCTTCCAGCCAGTACGGCGACGGCTGGGCGTCGGAAAGAGAAGTGATCCACCGGTTCATGGCGCTTGGGGCCATGATTTCAACTCCCTCTATGCCTTCTGTTTGTTGCGGCGGTTGCCGATGACCATCGAGGTCAGGACGAGCAGGACGGCGATCAGGAACATGGCCGTACCGATGACGTTGATCTGGACGGGCGTGCCGCGCTGTGCCGAACCCCAGACGAACATGGGGAAGGTGACGGTCGAGCCCGCGTTGAAGTTGGTGATGATGAAATCGTCGAAGGAGAGCGCGAAGGCGAGCATCGCGCCGGCGGCGATGCCGGGGGCCGCGATGGGCAGGGTGACCCGCAGGAAGGTCTGCGCCGGCCCCGCGTACAGGTCCTGGGCGGCCTGTTCGAGGCGCGGGTCCATGGACAGCACGCGGGCCTTGACGGCGACCACGACGAAGCTGAGGCAGAACATGATGTGCGCGATCAGGATCGTGTAGAAGCCCAGCTGCGCGCCCAGGTTGAGGAAGAGGGTGAGCAGCGAGGCGGCCATGACGACCTCGGGCATCGCCATCGGCAGGAAGATCAGCGAGTTGACGGAGCCCCGCGCGCGGAAGCGGTAGCGGACCAGCGCGAAGGCGATCATCGTGCCGAGCAGGGTGGCGCCGATGGTCGCCCAGATCGCGATCTGGAGGCTGATCGACAGCGAGTTGCACATCCCCGCGACACCGCAGGGGTCCTTCCAGGCGTCGAGGGAGAACTGCTGCCACTCGTAGTTGAAGCGTCCCTTCGGCTTGTTGAAGGAGAACACCGTGACGACGACGTTGGGCAGCAGGAGATAGCCGAGGGTCAGCAGTCCCGCGATGACGACGAGATGGCGCTTGAGCCAGTTGAGGACAGACATTTAGACGAGATCCTCCGTCCCGGCCCGGCGGATGTAGAGGGTGACCATGAGGAGGATCGCGGCCATCAGGATGAAGGAGAGGGCCGCCGCCGTCGGATAGTCCAGCACGCGCAGGAACTGCGTCTGGATCACGTTGCCGATCATGCGGGTGTCGGTGGAGCCGAGGAGTTCGGCGTTGACGTAGTCACCGGCCGCCGGGATGAAGGTGAGCAGCGTGCCGGAGACGACTCCGGGCATCGACAGCGGGAAGGTCACCTTGCGGAAGGTGGTGAGCGGGGTGGCGTACAGGTCGCCGGCCGCCTCGTGCAGCCGTCCGTCGATGCGCTCCAGGGAGGTGTAGAGCGGCAGGATCATGAACGGCAGGAAGTTGTACGTCAGTCCGCACACCACGGCGAGCGGGGTGGCGAGGACTCTGTCGCCGGAGGTCCAGCCCAGCCAGTCGGTGACGTCCAGGACGTGCACGGTGTTGAGGAACGACACGACCGGGCCGCTGTCGGCGAGGATCGTCTTCCAGGCGAGGGTGCGGATCAGGAAGCTGGTGAAGAACGGCGCGATCACCAGGATCATGATCAGGTTCCGCCAGCGTCCGGCACGGAAGGCGATCAGGTAGGCCAGCGGGTAGCCGAGGACCAGGCACAGGACCGTCGCGGCGGTCGCGTAGAGGACCGAGCGGAGGAACTGCGGCCAGTACTCGCTCAGCGCGTCCCAGTAGGTCGCCAGGTGCCAGGTGACCTTGTAGCCCTCCTCCAGGGAGCCCGTCTGCACGGACGTGGAGGCCTGGTAGATCATCGGCAGCGCGAAGAACACGACCAGCCAGAGCAGGCCGGGCAGCAGCAGCCAGTACGGGGTCAGCCGGCCCCGCTTGCGCGGCGGCTTCTTCTGGGGTGCCGGGGTCGGCGGCGAGACGGGCGGGGGCGGCGGGGGTGCCTCGGTCAGTGTGGCCATCTCAGACCGCCGCCTGTTCGTCGATGCCGGCGTCGATGTCCTGGGCGGCGTCCAGTCCGAAGGTGTGGCCGGGGCTCCAGTGCAGGACGACGTCGGCGCCGGGGACGAGACGGGCGTCGCGGTCGATGTTCTGGGCGTAGACCTCGAACTCGGGGCAGACCGTGCTGTCGATGACGTACTGGGTGGAGACGCCGATGAACGAGGAGTGGGCGATCTTCCCGGTGATGCGGTTGCGGCCCTCGGGGATCTCGCCCGCGTCGTCGGCGTGGGTGAGGGAGATCTTCTCCGGGCGGACGCCGACCAGGACCTTGCCACCCGCGGTCGTGGGCGCCGAACAGCGCGCCTCGGGCAGGACGAGCTTGCCGCCGCCCGCCCGCAGCACGATGTCGTCGCCGCTCTTGGTGTCGACCTCGGCCTCGATGAGGTTGGAGGTGCCGAGGAAGTTGGCGACGAACGTGGTCTGCGGGTTCTCGTAGAGGTCGGTGGGCGAGCCGAGCTGCTCGACGCGGCCCGCGTTCATCACGGCGACCGTGTCGGCCATCGTCATGGCCTCCTCCTGGTCGTGCGTGACGTGCACGAAGGTGATGCCGACCTCGGTCTGGATGCGCTTGAGCTCCAGCTGCATCTGGCGGCGCAGCTTGAGGTCGAGGGCGCCGAGGGGCTCGTCGAGGAGGAGCACCTTGGGGTGGTTGATGAGGGCGCGGGCGACGGCGACGCGCTGCTGCTGGCCGCCGGAGAGCTGATGGGGCTTCTTGCGGGCCTGCTCGCCGAGCTGGACCAGTTCCAGCATGTCCTCGACCTGCTTCTTCACGGACTTGATGCCGCGCCGGCGCAGGCCGAAGGCGACGTTCTCGAAGATGTCGAGGTGCGGGAAGAGGGCGTAGGACTGGAAGACGGTGTTCACCGGGCGCTTGTACGGCGGCAGGGCGGTGACGTCCTGGTCGCCGAGGTGGACGGTGCCGCTGGTGGGCTCCTCCAGGCCGGCGATCATGCGCAGGGTGGTGGTCTTGCCGCAGCCGGAGGCGCCGAGCAGGGCGAAGAACGAGCCCTGCGGGACGGTCAGGTCGAGCGGGTGCACGGCGGTGAAGGCGCCGTAGGTCTTGCCGATGCCGGAGAGGCGGACATCGCCGCTGCTGTCCTTTGTCATGATCGTCACGCCCCTGTGAGCTTCGCGAACTTCTGCTGGTAGGCCGTCTCTTCCTTCGAGCTCAGGGAGCGGAAGGCGTGGGACTTGGCCTGCGTGGCCTTGTCCGGGAGGATCAGCGGGTTCTCCGCCGCCGACTTGTCGATCCTGGCGAGGTAGGGCTTCACGTCCGCGACCGGACTGACGTAGTTGATGTACGCGGCGAGTTCGGCGGCCGGCTCGGGCTCGTAGTAGTAGTCGATGAGCCGCTCGGCGTTCGTCTTGTGGCGCGCCTTGTTGGGGATCAGCATGTTGTCGGTGGACGTCATGTAGCCGCTGTCCGGGAGGACGTAGTCGACGTCCGGGTTGTCGGCCTGGAGCTGCACGATGTCGCCGCCCCAGGCGACACAGGCCGCGAGGTCGCCCTTGCTGAGGTCGGACGTGTAGTCGTTGCCGGTGAAGCGGCGGATCTGGCCCTTGTCGACGGCCTTCTGGAGCCGGGCGATGACCGCGTCGTAGTCGTCGTCGGTGAACTTCGCCGGGTCCAGGCCCATGTCGAGCATGGTCATGCCCACGGTGTCGCGCATCTCGGTCAGCAGGCCGACCCGGCCCTTGAGCGCCGGGTTGTCGAGCAGGTCGGAGACCGACTTCACCTCGACGCCGTCGAGCGCCTTCTTGTTGAACGCGACGACCGTCGAGATGCCCTGCCAGGGGTAGGAGTAGGCGCGGCCCGGGTCCCAGTCGGGGCTCCTGAACTGCTCCGAGAGGTTGGCGAAGGCGTGCGGCAGGTGGGAGGCGTCCAGTTTCTGGACGTACCCGAGCCGGATCATGCGGGCGGCCAGCCAGTCGGTGAGGACGATGAGATCGCGTCCGGTGTCCTGGCCGGCGGCGAGCTGCGGCTGGATCTTGCCGAAGAACTCGTCGTTGTCGTTGATGTCCTCGGTGTACTTGACCGAGATGCCGGTCCGTTTGCGGAACGCGTCCAGCGTCGGATGGCGCTTCCCGCTGTCGTCGACGTCGATGTACTCGGGCCAGTTGGAGAAGTTGACGACCTTCTCCTGCGCGGAGTGGTCGTCTGCGGACACGCCGCCCTGGCTCTTGCCGGCCGCGGGGATGCCGCAGGCGCTCAGCGCCCCGGCGCCGCCCAACGCGAGCGCGCCGCCCATCAGCGACCGGCGGGTCATGGCTAGCCGGCCACTGCGGAGACTGCGCCGCACGGCGGCCAGTTCGACCGGGGTCGGGCGATCGGGCTCGTACTGCCTCATGCGCTTGATGCCCTTTCGGGAAGCCGGCCGCGGTGAGCGGCCGGGGCTGTGACTATCGGTCCCCGAAGATCGTGCGGTGCCAGGGCTTCCGGGCCACCGCCGTGTTATCGAACATAACGTGCTTGATCTGTGTGTACTCGTCGAACGAATACGCTGACATGTCCTTGCCGAAGCCGGAGGCCTTGTAGCCGCCGTGGGGCATCTCGCTGATGATCGGGATGTGGTCGTTGATCCACACGCACCCGGCCTGGATCTCGCGTGTCGCCCGGTTGGCCCGGAAGACGTCCCGGGTCCACGCGGAGGAGGCGAGCCCGTACGGGGTGTCGTTGGCCAGCCGGATGCCCTCGTCGTCGGTGTCGAACGGCAGGACGACCAGCACCGGGCCGAAGATCTCGGACTGGACGACCTCGCTGTCCTGGGCGGCGTCCGCGACGAGCGTGGGACGGTAGTACGCGCCGTCCTTCAGCTCCCCCCGGTCGCCGTGCGGGGCCTCGCCTCCGGTCACCACGCGTGCGTAGGCGCGTGCCCGCTCCACGATCGCGGCGACGCGGTCGCGCTGGACGTGGGAGACGAGCGGGCCGATGTCCGTGCCGGCCGCGAACGGGTCGCCGACCCGGACGTCCGCCATGAGGGCGGCGGTGGCCTCGACGAACGCCTCGTAGAGGGGCCGCTGCACGTACGCGCGCGTGGCGGCCGTGCAGTCCTGCCCGGTGTTGATCAGCGCGCCCGCCACGGCGCCGTGCACGGCGGCTTCCAGATCCGCGTCGTCGAAGACCACGAAGGGGGCCTTGCCGCCCAGCTCCAGGTGGAGGCGCTTGACGGTGGCCGTGGCGATCTCGGCGACGCGCCTGCCGACGGCGGTGGAGCCGGTGAAGGAGGTCATGGCCACGTCGGGGTGGCCCACGAGGTGCTCGCCGGCCTCCTTGCCCGTCCCCGTGACGATGTTGATCACCCCGTCGGGGATACCGGCGTCGGTCGCCGCCTGCGCGAAGAGCAGCGAGGTCAGCGGGGTCAGCTCGGCGGGCTTCAGGACGATCGTGTTGCCCGCGGCGATCGCCGGGAGGATCTTCCAGGCGGCCATCTGGAGGGGGTAGTTCCAGGGCGCGATGGAGCCGACGACACCGATGGGCTCACGGCGGACGTACGAGGTGTGGTCGCCGGAGTACTCCCCGGCGGCCTGGCCCTGGAGATGACGGGCGGCGCCCGCGAAGAAGGCCGTGTTGTCGATCGTCCCCGGCACGTCGAACTCGCGCGTCAGCTTCAGCGGCTTGCCGCACTGGAGGGACTCGGCGCGGGCGAAGTCCTCGGCGCGGTCGGCGAGGACGGCGGCGAGGCGGTGCAGCGCGTCGGAGCGCTCGCCGGGCGTGGCGCCCGACCAGCCGGGGAAGGCCGCGCGGGCGGCGGCGACGGCCGCGTCCACGTCGGCTGCGGACGCCAGCTCGTACGTGTACACCTCCTCGCCGGTGGCCGGGTCGGTCACGGCGTGGGTGCGGCCCGAGGTGCCCCGGGTGAAGCGGCCCGCGATGTACTGAGCGCCGTCCGCGAAACGTTTCCGCGCGGGAAACCTGTCGGTGGTGTCCGGGGTGGCGGTGCCCGGGTTCTGCATGTCGCTCTCCTCCGCCTTCGCCCCGCCTTGCGCGGGGGCCGGTGGCGTAGCTCCAGCCTGATTTGAGTGCCGATCCTGACAGAGCAATGACACTCCAACAAGTGATTCCGTTGTTGCCTTTTGGTTACGCGACGGAATCTGTCGACCAGGTGTCGAGTCGGGACGGAAAAGGCAGGACGCAGTGTCAGTGGTGCCTGCCATGCTGGCGTGCATGGAGACGATCGATGGTCTGGACACCCTGGTCAGGGAGGTCCGGGCGGGGGCCAGGATCAAGTACCTGCACTTCTGGGGACACCGGCCGCGCCCGGACGGCCGACTGGGTTCGAGCTGTCTGAGCCAGTGGTGGCCGTCACCGTTCGTGGTGGACGGGGTCGCCTATGCGACGGCCGAGCACTGGATGATGGCGGAGAAGGCCCGTCTGTTCGGCGACGCGGAGGCGGAGCGCCGGGCGCTCGCCGCCGCGCACCCCTCCCAGGCGAAGAAGGCGGGCCGGCTGGTGCGCGGCTTCGACGAGGAGACCTGGCAGCGGGAGCGGTTCCGGATCGTCGTCGAGGGCAGCGTGCACAAGTTCGGCTCCGCCCCCGAGCTGACCGGTTTCCTCCTCGGCACCGGCGACCGCGTCCTCGTCGAGGCGAGCCCCGTGGACCGCGTCTGGGGCATAGGCCTGGCGGCCGACGACGAGGCGGCGGCCGACCCGCAGCGCTGGCGGGGGCCGAATCTGCTGGGCTTCGCGCTGATGGCGGCGCGGGAGCGGCTGCGGGAGGGGTGAGGAGCCGGGTGGCCCGCGGCAGGTGGGGGCGGCCCTAGCCGGGGATCATGAAGACCAGGGTGCCCAGGCCCGCTCCGAGGATGACGCCCGCGATGCCCAGGATGATCCCGGCCAGGGCCTGGCCCGGGTTGGTGGCCTCGCCCCGGCTCGCCTTCCGGCGGCCGATCGCGCCGAAGACCACGCCCAGGACACCGACCACGATCGCCGCCGGCCACAGACAGAAGAGCACGGCCGAGGCGATGCCCAGCACCATCGCGGTGACACCGATCCCGTTGCTCTCGACGGGCGGCATGCCGGGCCAGTGGTAGCCGGTCTGGGCCGGGAGGGGGTAGCCGTAGGCCCCGGGGTGGCCGTACGGCATCCGGCCGGGGCCGTCCGGGGAGATCGGCGGCGGGGGCACCGCCCCGGTGGGGACGAGGGGCGGCGCGAAGGGGTGGGGCGGCGGACCGGCCGCCAGCGTCGCCGGATCCGGCGGCGGGAAGGCTCCGAACGCACCGTGCGGCTGGGGGGCGACGGGGGCGGCCCAGGGCTGCGGGGCGGCGCCGCTCACCGGGGTGGAGAGGGGCGAGGGGTCGGGGGCGGAGCCCTCCGCCAGGGGCACGTCGTCCGGCCGCACCTCGTCCGGCCGCACCTCGTCCGACGGCGCACCGCCGGCACCCGCACGGTCCGACGGCGTCGCGTCCGCCCCGGTCCCCTGCGGCGCCTTGTCCAGCGGCACCCCGGGCGTCACGTCCACGGGAGCGGCCGGCTCGGCGGGGGCAGGTGCGGGCCAGGTGCCGCGACCGGCGTCACCGGCCGGAGTCGGCGCGTCGTCGGACATGCACGAGGTCCCCTCTGTCGAACGTTCCGTCATGCTACGGCCCGAGCCACAGCGCCGAGGGCCCGGCCGAAAAGCCCGCAGGCCCCCGCACCGGCCGCGCCGTCCCGTGACCGCCCTCGCCTACGATGATCCGGAGTCACCGATCAGCCGATCACCCGCGTCCCGTCCGGCCCCTCCCATGGCCGGGGACGCCGTCCCAGGGGAGGACCCCTTGACCGACCGCCTCGACGCCTCCGCCGCAGCCGCCGCGTCCGGCACGCCCGCCGGCCCCACCGCGCACGCCGGGTCCCGCGATCTGCACGCGTTCATCGCCGGGCTGCCCAAGGCCGAGCTGCACGTCCACCACGTCGGCTCCGCCTCCCCCCGGATCGTCGCCGAGCTGGCCGCCCGGCACCCCGACTCCCAGGTGCCCACCGACCCCGAGGCGCTGGCCGACTACTTCACCTTCACGGACTTCGCGCACTTCATCGACGTGTACCTGTCGGTCGTGGACCTCATCCGCACCCCGGAGGACGTCCGGCTGCTGACGTACGAGGTGGCCCGGGACCTGGCCCGCCAGCAGGTGCGGTACGCCGAGCTGACCATCACGCCGTACTCCTCGACCCGGCGCGGCATCGACGAGCGGGCCTTCATGGACGCGATCGAGGACGCCCGCAAGGCCGCCGAGGCGGAGTTCGGGACCGTGCTGCGGTGGTGCTTCGACATCCCCGGCGAGGCGGGGCTCGAGTCCGCCGAGGTGACCGCGCGGCTGGCCACCGACGACCGGCTGCGGCCGGATGGGCTGATCTCCTTCGGTCTCGGCGGGCCCGAGATCGGCGTACCGCGCCCGCAGTTCAAGCCCTACTTCGACCGGGCGATCGCCGCGGGCCTGAGGTCCGTGCCGCACGCCGGTGAGACGACCGGTCCGGAGACCGTGTGGGACGCGCTCACCCATCTGCGCGCCGAGCGCATCGGGCACGGCACCAGCTCGGCCCGGGACGAGAAGCTCCTCGCGCATCTCGCCGAGCACCGCATCGCGCTGGAGGTGTGCCCCACCTCCAACATCGCCACGCGCGCGGTCCGCACCCTCGACGAGCACCCGATCAAGGAGTTCGTGCAGGCGGGCGTGCTGGTCACGATCAACTCCGACGACCCGCCGATGTTCGGCACCGACCTGAACAACGAGTACGCGGTCGCCGCCCGGCTCCTCGGCCTCGACGAGCGGGGCGTGGCGGACCTCGCGAAGAACGCGGTCGAGGCGTCCTTCCTGGACGCGCCCGGCAAGGCGCGGATCGACGCCGAGATCGACACGTACACCGCCGCGTGGCTGTCCGCCTGAACCGGCGGCATCCGCCCCGGACACAATGGGCCCATGCAGACGCTGACTGCCGTGGCCCATCGCGGCGCCCCCTACCGCTTCCGTGAGAACACGCTCGACTCACTGCGTTCCGCGCTCGCCCTGGGCGCGGACGCCGTCGAGTTCGACGTACGCCTCACCAGGGACGGTGTGCCCGTGCTGTTGCACGACGAGACGCTGAAGCGGCTGTGGGGGGCGGACCGGCCGCTGCGATCGCTGTCGGCGGCCGAGGTGCGCGGGCTGACGGACGGCGGGGTGCCCACCCTCGCGGAGGCGCTCGCGGCGACCGGGGACGGCCGGGTGATGATCGATCTGCCGGGGACCCGGGACGTACGGCAGGCGCGGCGGGTCGTGGACGCCGTGCGCGAGGCGGGGGCGGCCGACCGCGCCTACTACTGCGCGGGCGCCGAGGAGATGCTCGCCGTCCGCGCGGCCGACCCGGCCGCCGAGATCGCCCTGACCCGCACCAGCCTGGCGCCCACGCGCCCGGTCCTGCTCGACGCGGTCAAGCCCCGCTGGCTGAACTACCGGTTCTCCCTGGTCGACCGGGCCCTGGCGGACCGGGTCCACCGGGGCGGCCATCTGTTGTCCGTGTGGACCCCGGACACCCGCCGCTCGATGCGCCGGCTGATCGCCCTGGGCGTCGACTCGATCACCACCAACCGCATCGACGTGCTGACCGGCCTCCGGGACGCCCGTCAGCCCCTCGCGTAGGCCGACGGCGGCGCGATCGCCTGGGCGTCGGCGCCCTCGCCCACCCAGAGCCGGATCAGCAGCGCCGCCGTCGCCTCCAGCAGCTGGGCCCGGTCGAGGCCGCCGGCGTCCAGCGGCGCACAGCCCAGGTCGCGCACGAGACGCCGTACGACGGACAGGGCCGCCTCGTCGTCCCCGCACAGCGGGACCGCGAGGGGGCGGCCGTCGAAGACGGGCGGGGTCAGACGCCAGACGCCGACGTGGCAGAGGTTGAACCCCTTCACCACGTGCGCGTCCGGCGCGGCGGCCGCGATGCGTTCGGCGGCCGCCGGGCCGCCCGCGGTGAGCAGGCCGAAGTCGGGGCCCACCGGGTTGGTGCAGTCGATCAGCACCCGGCCGCGCAGCACGCCGGCGAGCCCGCCGACCACGTCCACCACGGCCGCGTAGGGCACGGCGAGCAGAACGGCGTCCGTGCCGTGCTCGGCCGCCCGGCGCAGGCCCCCCGAACGACCGCCGGTCAGCACGTCGTGCCCGGCCCGCCTCCACTGCGTGCCGAGGGCGTCCGCCATACCGCCCGTGCCGAGAATTCCCACGCGCATGAAGCCTCCTTCGGTGCGAGCCACTGCCGGTGCAGGGATCCGGCACGACGGTAGGGAGCCGTTCGGGCACCATGCGGTGCGTGACCGCCGACCAGGACTTCCTCGCCGACTGCCGGACCCGGCTCGCCTTCGACCTCGTCGCCCACACCTGGGACCCGGTGGTGATCCGGGCCCTCAAGGACGCCCCGCGGCGCCCCGTCGACCTGCTCGCGCAGATCGGCGGCGTCCGCCAGAAGGTGCTGACCGAGACCCTGCGCCGGCTGGAGTTCAACGGGCTGGTGGCGCGGCGCTCCTACGGCGGGTCGCCGCCCCGGGTCGAGTACGCGCTCACCGCCCTGGGGCGGACGCTGCTCGCGCCGATCGAGGCGTTCGGTGTCTGGGCCCGTGACCACGGTGACGAGGTGCTGGACGCGCAGGACCGCTACACCGAGACGCGTGAGGCCTGAGGGACCGTCGCCGGGTCGGCCGGGGTGTCCCGGGTGAGGTACTGCGGGACCGGGGTGTCGTCGCCGCCGGTGTCGCGGACCAGCCCGTAGCGCCCCGCGCCCCCGGGCGGGCCGGTGAGGACGTCCTTCTCCACGGCGTCCCAGGTGCTGGGGAAGACGCTCACCCCGTAGTCGGCGCCGCGCTCGTTCACGGTGAGGGTGACGCTGCCGTCGACGTAGAAGTACTCGTTCTGCCACATCTGCTGGGTGCCGGCGGGCAGGACGGCGTAGCCGGTGGCGGCGCTGCCCATGCCGGTGGCGGTGGGGTCGGTGGCGCTCGTCGGGTCGTCCATGCGGCGGCCGCCGCCCGAGGCCACGTGGAACAGCCTGCCCTTCAGGCCCGTCCAGGCGGGCGGGACCAGGCTGCCGGCCCGGTACTGCGGCGAGATCTGCCAGCGCACCAGGACATAGCCCTGGCCGGTGAGGGTGACCGCGTCGCCGCGGTGGTTCATGACGGCGTGGGCGCCGCCGGTGCTGGTGACGCCGGACGCGGGCCGGTGCGGCAGGGCGCCGGGCGGGCTGCCGGGGTCCGGCGCGGTGTCCACGGCGTCGACGACACTGCCGTACCCCGTCTTCTTCGCCGTCTTCTTCTCCGTCACGGAGGGGGACGGGGAGGGTGAGGGGGACGCCGACGGTGAGGCGGACGGGCTGGCCGCGGCGGGCGGCGGTGCGGCGGCGGTGCTCGCCGCCGTGGGGGCGGTGGCGGTGCGCGGGGGCGGGTCGTCGGGTGTCTGTACGGCGACGTAGACGCCGCCCGCCGCGAGGGTGGCGCCGGCCGTCATCGCGACGGCGGGCTTGGTCAGCGCGCCCAGCACCTTCGCGGACCAGCCGACGGAGGCGGAGCCCGCCGCGGCGGCCGCGGTCTTGCCGCCGAGGGCGAGGGAGAGCGTGAAGCCGACCGGGACGGGGACCAGGGCGATGCCGACCAGCAGCCGTTCCGCCGGGACGACGCTCTCGGGGGTGTCCCCGCAGTAGCCGCAGCCCCGGATGTGGCGGGCGAGCCGTTTGCGCCAGACGGAGTCGGGGCGGCCGTTCCAGCGGGCGGTGAGCTCGCGCAGGTCGGGGCAGGCGCCGTCGAGGGCGCGCACGATGCCCCGGGAGACCTCCAGGCGTTCCTTCACCCGCTGGACGCGCACGGCGGCGTGCTGCCGGCTGATGCCGACGGCGGCGGCGAGTTCACGGCGGGTGAGTTCACCGGCGACCTCCAGCCACCACAGGGACAGCAGCTGCCGGTCCTCGCCGTCCAGCCAGCGCACCGCCTCCGCGACCTCGCGCCGCTGGCCCTCCAACTGGAGCCTGAGCACGGTGAGTTCGGCGAAGTCGGCGGCGCCTTCGGGGGCCGTGCTCTCGTCGAGGCGGGTGGCGGTCCTGCGGCGCGCCCGGTCGCGGATCTGGCGCATGGCGATGGCCACCAGCCAGGAGCGGAAGCTGTCGGGGTCGCGCAGGGAGCCGAGGTTGCCGACGGCGCGCAGCATGGTCTCCTGGACGACGTCGTCGACGTCGGCGTGGCCGTTCAGGGCCCGGCCGACGATGTTGTAGACCAGCGGCAGCCAGCCCGCGACCAGGTCGTCGAGCGCCTGCCGGTCGCCGGCCTGCGCGGCGGCGATGGTGGCCCGCCAGTGCCGCCCGGCCTCGGCGCCGGCGTCGGCGTACGTCCTCATGCCCGCACCCTCTCAGCCGGGACCCCGCTGTTGGCAATGTCGGAGATCACACCCGAGGGGACGGCCGGACCGGCCGGGGGATAACAGTTTTTCGCCACCCGTAGGGGGCGACCCCGACAACTCCCCTAGCCAGTCATCCCGAGGCCTTTCGGCCTCACCCCGGGGCCGGGAAAATGGGGCGGGGTGCCCGTCCGGAGGACGTCGTTTTTGCTTGGTGCG